>JAUMWM010000016.1 GCA_030529705.1 Lachnospiraceae bacterium | reverse complement strand
GAGATATTGATAGGTGCATACCTACATCTCTTGAAATTTATTCTTCAGTGCTGGCGGAAATGAAAAAAGTGATTGTAATTATTCATGGGATAATGTTATAATCATCTTTAAATTATCATGCTGAGATTTTATCAAATTTTTATTTTTCATTGGAAAAACTGTTACATAAGCACAGGCAGGAGGACGGAGAATGATTAGAGAGAGGCTTGAAGACTATGTAAGGACAATTCCGGATTTTCCGGAACCGGGAGTTATGTTCCGGGATATCACGACGGTTCTGTCTGATGCCGACGGTTTAAGGCTGGCTGTCGATGAGATGCAGAAGACTCTGGACGGGCTTGAGTTCGATGTCCTCGCGGGCGCTGAATCACGCGGTTTTATTTTTGGCGCGGCTCTTGCCTACAACATGCATAAGCCGTTCGTCCTGATCAGGAAGAAAGGAAAGCTTCCGTGCGATACCGTGCAGCAGACCTATGACCTTGAATACGGCACGGCCACCATTGAAATCCATAAAGACGCAGTATCTCCAGGCCAGAAAGTCGTTATCGTGGACGACCTGATAGCGACGGGCGGCACGGTGGAGGCCGCGGCCCGGCTTATTGAGAAAATCGGCGGCGAAGTTGTCAAAATGATTTTCCTTATGGAGCTGAAAGGCCTGAACGGTCGTGAAAAGCTTGCAAAATATGATGTTGCAAGCGTTATTTCTTACGAAGGCATATAATGTTTTTGATTGTTACAGCCAGACGCCTAGAAGTCGTCTGGCTGTCTGACTTATCTATGCAAGCTTCTTTATCAAGAACAGTCGGGAAAACAGCTGGTTGAATCATGATGAATGGAAGGATTGTTCTGGATGAGTCCTGAATTATGAAGCTATATTGCGAGGGTGATCGGGGTGCATTGGCTGCCTAAAGGGGAAGGAGCACTCAGAAAGAGACGGGTGAAGCATGACTGGTGAGATGAACAATTCTGAGGAAAGAAGGGAAACGGGAAGGTACTTTCTGACGCAGAAGGAGCAGGAGATGCAGAATCCGAAGGACTTTACCGGTCCGGAGGAGCTGTATGACATGCTGAAACAAAGCGTGCTTATGTACCATCCTTCGGATGACCTGACGATGATCGACAAGGCATATAAGATTGCCTACGAGGCCCATAAGGACCAGAGAAGGAAATCGGGCGAGCCGTACATTATCCACCCGCTCTGCGTGGCCTTGATTCTGGCGGACTTGGAACTCGATAAAGAAACGATTACGGCCGGGCTTCTTCATGACGTCGTGGAAGATACGGTCATGACAAATGAAGACATCCGCCGCGAGTTCAACCCGGAAGTAGAGCTCCTGGTGGACGGTGTCACGAAACTCGGACAAATAGGGTACAAGGCCGACAAGGTGGAAGTTCAGGCGGAGAACCTTCGGAAGATGTTCCTGGCCATGGCCAAGGATATCCGGGTTATATTGATTAAGCTTGCGGACCGGCTTCACAACATGCGGACCCTGCAGTACATGAAGCCGGAAAAACAGAGGGAGAAGGCCCGGGAGACGATGGACATCTACTCGCCCATCGCCGGAAGGCTCGGTATCGCAAGAATCAAGACGGAGATGGACGACCTCGCCCTCAGATATCTGGAACCGTCCATCTATTTCAGCCTGGTCCAGCAGGTAGATGCGAGAAAGACGCAGCGGGAGGCATTTGTAGACGGAATCGTCCAGGAAGTCTGGAAAAAGTGCGAGGATGCGGGAATAAAAGCGGAGGTGAGGGGCCGGGTAAAGCACTTCTTTTCGATTTATAAAAAGATGGTCAATCAGGACAAGACTATTGACGAGATTTATGATCTTTTTGCAGTCCGCATTATCGTAAATACCATTTCGGAGTGCTATGCTTCCTTGGGACTGATTCATGAAATGTATACGCCGGTTCCGGGGCGTTTCAAGGATTATATCGCAATGCCGAAAGAGAATATGTACCAGTCCCTCCACTCAACCCTGATAGGTCCGGGCGGGACGCCTTTCGAAGTGCAGATCCGCACGATGGAAATGCACAAAACCGCCGAGTATGGTATCGCGGCTCACTGGAAGTACAAGGAAGTATCGAATGGCAAGAAGGTATCCGGAAATCAGGAGGAGGAGAAGCTCGCCTGGCTCCGGCAGATTCTCGAATGGCAGCAGGACATGTCCGATAATCGGGAATTCATGTCCGTGCTAAAATCCGACCTGGATTTATTCAATGAGAACGTGTATTGCTTCTCGCCTCTGGGCGACGTGAAAGCCCTCCCAAATGGATCCTGTACCGTTGATTTTGCCTACAGCGTCCATTCTGCCGTCGGCAACCGGATGATTGGCGCAAGGGTGAACGGGAAGCTCGTCCCCATAGAATATGTCCTTCAAAACGGGGACCGTGTTGAAATCATTACGTCCCAGAATGCGCGAGGTCCCAGCAGGGACTGGCTCAAGATCGTCAAGAGCACCCAGGCCAAGAATAAGATCAACCAGTGGTTCCGCAAGGAACTAAAGTCCGAGAATATTGAAAAAGGCAAGGAACTGATCGCCCAGTACGCAAGGCAGAAAGGCTGCCAGCCGACGGATTTCATGAAGCCCGAGTACATGGAAGGCGTCATGAGGAAATACGGCTTCCACGACTGGGAATCCGTCCTGGCAGCCGTTGGCCATGGCGGCCTCAAGGAAGGCCAGGTCGTCAATAAGATGATCGACCTTCAGGAAAAGGAAAAGAAGAAGAAAATCTCTGATGAGCAGGTCCTGGCAGCGACGACCCTGAACAAGGAGAAGCCGCAGGCTGCCAAAAAGGATGGGAAAGGGGGAATCGTCGTCCAGGGGCTGGACGATCTCGCCGTCCATTTTGCCAAATGCTGCAGCCCCATTCCCGGCGACGAGATTGTCGGGTTTGTCACGAGAGGGCGGGGCGTTACGATCCACCGGACGGACTGCGTGAATATCGTAAATATGAGTGATGAAGATCGGACACGGCTTGTTGACGCAGAGTGGCTTCTTCCGAAGGACGAAAAGCAGTCATCGCTCTATTCCGCGGAGGTGGTCGTCTATGCCGAGAACAGGACCGGGCTCCTGGTGGATATCGCAAAGATTATGAACGAGAGGAAGATCGATATCGGCCAGATGTCCGTGCGTACGAGCAAGCAGGGATTTGCAACTTTGGAGATGGGCTTCAACGTCCATTCCAAAGAGGAACTGAGCAACGTCATCCGCGAACTCAAAAAGATTCGGAGCGTCGTGGATGTCACCAGAAAGACGGGCTGATAGAGAGGGTTTTATGAAGATAAGAATATGCGTCGTCGGAGAACTGATGACGAACTGCATTTTGATACAGAATGAGGAGACCGGGGAAATCCTGATCACGGATCCCGGTGATAATGCCGGAAGAATAGTTAAGGCGGTCAAAGATGCTGGCGGAAAGCCTGTGGCCATTCTGCTCACGCACGCACATAATGACCACACGGGGGCTGTCGAAGAACTCCGCAGGATTTATGATGGAATCCCCGTGTACATAGGCGAACATGAGACGGACCTTCTATCCGACGGGGAACGCAGCAATCCGTTCGGAGAATCCACGGGTATCACCGCGGATGTGACGGTGCAAGAGGGGCAGGTGCTTGAGCTTGCCGGACTTTCCATGAAGGTCCTCCACACGCCGGGACACACTGCGGGCAGCGTGTGCTATTATTTCGAGAAGGAAAAGGTTTTAATCGCCGGCGATACCCTGTTTTTCAGGGGCTATGGGAGGACTGACCTTGATACCGGTTCCCCTGAGGAGATGGATAAGTCTCTGGAGCGGCTTTTCACCGAGCTTCTCGGCGACGTGGTCGTTTTCCCGGGCCATGGGAGGAAGACTACGATCGGTTCTGAGAGGACGGTGTACGGGTTCTGATGAATATCGGAGTACAGCTTGATAGGGAGGATTATCTTTATGACATCCATTCCCTCGTGAAAAGTTTTTTCCCGGATGACGATGTCAGCATTTATACGGAAGACGACGCGGATAGGTGCAAAGCCGCCCGCGATTTTTTGTTGTGCGTCCATATCCCGGAGGAGGGCGATCGGAAAACGGTGAAGGATTCCCTGAAAAAGGAAATATATGGCCTCCTTTCTGACTATACGGGGAAGAGCCTTCCCTGGGGCACCCTGTCCGGGATACGGCCGACGAAGATCCCTATGAAGATGCTCGAGGAGGGCCTTGGGGACCTAGAAATCAAGGAGAGGATGCAGGAAGCGTACCTCATATCGGATGAGAAGGCGGAACTTGCCATACGGGTCGCAAAGAAAGAACGGGAGCTCCTGTCCGGGGTTTCCCTTGGTCCGGAGACTTTCAGCCTTTATCTTCATGTGCCTTTCTGCCCGTCCATCTGCCTGTACTGCACGTTCAGCGCATCCTGCGCGTCGCAGTGGGAGGGCAGGATGGACGAATACCTGGATGCCGTTGAATATGAACTGTCCTGCGGGCGGCCGATGGGGAGGCTTGATGCCGAAAAGGAAGGCCGGCCTCATAGCGGGCAGATGTCGGATGTTCCGGATACAGGCAGGAAGCCGGTCACGTTTTATGTGGGGGGCGGGACGCCGACCAGCCTTTCCGCCCGGCAGCTTGACCGCCTCCTTGACATGGCTGAGGAATATTATGATTTTTCGGCCTGCATAGAGAGGACTGTGGAGGCGGGGCGGCCCGACTCCGTCACCCGAAAGAAGCTGGAAATCCTGAAAAAGCATCATGTGACGAGGATCTCCATCAATCCTCAGACCATGAACCAGAGGACGCTGGATTTAATCGGAAGAGGGCATACCGCGGAGGATACGCAGAGGGCGTTCTACATGGCCCGGGAGGCGGGATTCGACAATATCAATATGGACATCATTCTCGGGCTGCCGGGCGAGGAGCCGGAGGATGTCGCAAGGACTCTGGACCTCATAGAAAAGATGTCTCCCGACTCGCTGACGGTGCATTCCCTGGCCGTAAAGCGCGCGTCCAGGCTCACCAGAAAGCTCAGGGAGGAGTTTGAGGCGGGCAGGATAGGGGATTACAGCCGGTACGAGGGGCTTGCATTTGTAAATTCAGAGGCAATCATCGGGATGGCTTACGAGAGCGCGGCCCGCATGGGGATGAATCCCTATTACCTCTACCGGCAGAAGAATATGAAAGGCGGGCTGGAAAACACGGGATTCGCAAGGCCCGGCAAGGAGTGCCTGTACAACATTCTCATCATGGAGGAAATGCAGGGGATAAAGGCTTTCGGAGCGGGGGCTTCGACGAAAATGGTGTATCCGGACGGGAGGATAGAGAGGATTATAAACCCGAAGGACGTGCGAACTTATCTGGAGAGGGTGGAAAGTGCGAAATAGGCTTTCGGCCCGCGGGGACGGTCCTTTTGGGCCGAAAAATTTCGTCGTTACTGTTCACACCTCATGTACTGCCCTTGTCATCCTGAGCGTAAGCGAAGGATCTTTTACCATCTGCAGCGGCTTTATGTAAAAGATCCTTCGCTTACGCTCAGGATGACACCCCAATTGCCGCAAAAACAGGCGATTTTGTGTGGAGGTGTGAACAGTAACATTTCGTCCCAAAAGAACCGTCCCCGCGGGCGAAACGTGCTTTACAAAGATTATTGTTAATGATAATATTCCAAAGGGTAAACGCATATGGGAAGAATTGTTGATTATAATCTGACAGAGGAAATATCGCACGGCGTCTACGTGAGCCGGCTGGCCAGGGAAGTATCCCTGGCTCTTGGTTGTGACGAAAGGATGCAGTACGACATGGCCCTTGCCGGATTGCTGCATGATATCGGCAAGCTCAGGCTTACGAATTATATCTACGGCGATGATATGGAAGATTATCCCCTGATGATCGAGGAGATGAAGTATGTCAGGATGCATTCCCTGCTGTCCTACGACATCGCAAAGAGCAGGGGGTATAATGACCGGATATGCGAATCGATTCGCCACCATCACGAGAATATGGACGGCACGGGATACCCGGAAAACCTTTCCGGGGAAGCCATCCCGGAAGGGTCCAGGATTATCAGGGTTTGCGACGTATTTGCGGCGCTGACGACGGACCGCCCTTATCGGAAAAGGTTTACGAAGGACGAGGCGTTCGCCCTTATGATCGAGGAGATCAATAGTTTCGACATGCGCGTATTCCTGGCATTCGAACATGTCATCCACAGGGCCGGCACGGATTATCGGCCCGATTTGCCGGATGTCGACGGCATCCTCCTGGGAAACCTTGTCGGGGTCGAGAAGATACTCCGCGGGACGCGGCTTAATAGTTGAAAGGGGCTAGAGCATGACACTTAGAAAAAAACCCGTAAACGGGATGAAAGACATTTTGCCTGCAGAGATGGCAGTCAGGATGTACGTGACCGGCGTGATCCGCAGCACGTACGATGAATTCGGATTCTCATCGATCGAAACGCCGGCGGTCGAGCACATCGAAAACCTGCTGTCCAAGCAGGGCGGAGAGAACGAAAAGCTGATTTTCAAGATTTTAAAGAGGGGCGAGAAGCTGGACTTGTCCCGTCCGACCACGGAAGACGAGGTGGTGGACAGCGGTCTTCGCTATGACTTGACTCTTCCCCTGGCCAGATATTACGCAAATCATGCAAATGAACTCCCGGCTCCCTTCAAAGCCCTGCAGACCGGCAGCGTGTGGCGGGCGGACCGTCCGCAGAGGGGACGCTATCGCCAGTTTACCCAGTGCGACATTGATATCCTGGGCGATCCCACGCATCTTGCGGAGATTGAACTGATCCTGGCCACTACGACCGTCCTCGGCCGGCTGGATTTCCATAACTTCACGATCCGCATAAATGACAGGAGGATCTTAAAGGGCATGGCGGCCAAGGCGGGATTTGCCGAATCGGACTATGAGAAAGTCTTCATCATCCTTGACAAGATGGATAAGATCGGGCTGGGCGGCGTTAGGGAGGAGCTTCTTTCAATCTTTCCGGAAGATAAGGTAAGCGCTTATCTGGCTCAGTTCGGGGAGGATGCGGATACGGCCGCCCTCATGGAAGGCTCCCCGCTTCCGCAGATCATCAATACCGTGGAGGCGGTGAAGACGGCGGATTTCAGGATGGCGTTCGACCCGACGCTAGTTAGGGGGATGGGATATTATACGGGACCGATATTCGAGATATCCATGGATGAGTTCGGCGGCTCCGTGGGAGGAGGCGGCCGGTATGATGAGATGATCGGGAAGTTTACGGGCCAGCAGACCCCGGCCGTAGGTTTCTCGATCGGCTTTGAACGCATCATCATGCTGCTCCTTGAAAGGGGATTTAAGGTCCCGGATGCAAGGGAGAAAGTTGCGTTCCTCGTGGAAAAAAATATGCCGGATGAGGCTCTATCGGAAGTATTTGCCGAAGCTAAGAAAGAACGCGCGGCAGGGAAGACCGTTGCGATTTCGATTATGAAGAAGAATAAAAAGTTCCAGAAAGACCAACTGGGAGCCGAGGGTTATTCGGAAATCAGGGAGTTTTTCAAAAAATAAAGATGATAGGCTTTGGTCCGCCAGGAGCGTCATAAGCGCGCCGTTCCAGGCGAAAAGAGCCAATATAGGAGGATACAATGGCAGAATCAATGAGCGGGCTTCGCCGGACCTGTCTTTGCGGGGAAGTCACGGAGGATATGATCGGGCAGAAAATCACCCTGATGGGATGGGTGGCGAAGTGCAGGAATAAGGGAGGAATCGTATTCGTAGACATGCGCGACCGGACCGGCATCATGCAGGTCATTTATGAAGGAATGGAAGTTGCGGGGACCCTCCACAGCGAGTACTGCATCGCCGCCACCGGCACCGTCCGGCGGAGAGCGGGCGCCCCCAACCCGAACCTGAAAACGGGCAACCTCGAAATGGAAGGCATGGACCTTAGGATTCTGAGCAGTTCCGAGACGCCGCCCTTCCACGTCCTGGACGGCATCGACACGAGGGAAGACCTCCGGCTTCGCTACAGGTATCTTGACCTTCGGAGGCCTGAGCTGCAGAAGAAAATCATGTTTCGGTCCCGCCTTGTATCGCTTGTCAGGGAATTCATGGACGGGGAGGGCTTCCTCGACATAGAGACGCCGGACCTGATTGGAAGCACGCCGGAGGGAGCGAGGGATTACCTTGTCCCGAGCCGGGTGCATCCGGGATGTTTTTATGCCCTGCCGCAGAGTCCCCAGCTCTTCAAGCAACTGCTTATGTGTTCCGGATTCGACCGCTATTATCAGATTGCCAGGTGTTTCCGCGATGAAGACCTCCGCGCGGACAGGCAGCCGGAGTTTACGCAGATCGATATGGAGCTCTCCTTCGCATCCCAGGATGACGTCATGGATATAAACACGGCCTTGCTGGGCCATGTCCTATCAAGGCTTCCGAGAGTGTATGAGGAGCTTGGATTTGCCAAGGAGCTTGCAGATGCCGCCAGGGCGGCCTCTGAAAAGATCAAGGCCGAAGGCATCCGGAAGATGCCCTGGCGGGAGGCCATGGACCTGTACGGATCCGACAAGCCTGACCTGCGTTTCGGCATGGAGATAATTGATGTGACCGAAGCCGTCCGCGAATGCGGATTCGGAGTCTTCACGGGCGCCATCCAAAACGGCGGCATGGTCCGCGGACTCAACGTAAAAGGCCAGGGCGGCATGCCGAGAAAGAAAATCGACAAGCTCATCGAAGTCGCGAAGACTTACGGCGCGAAAGGCCTGGCTTATATAGCCATCTCGGACGATGGAAAAATCAAGTCTTCTTTCTCGAAATTCATGACGGAAGATGAGATGGCTGAACTAATCGGAAAGATGGGCGGTTGCAACGGGGACCTGCTCGTCTTTGCGGCGGATAAATTCAAGATTGTATGCGCGAGCCTCGGAGCCGTCCGATTGTACCTTGGTGACCAGCTTGCGCTGTATGATAAAAACGAACTCTGTTTCGTATGGATTACCGAGTTCCCGCTTCTTGAATGGTCGGATGAGGAGGGCCGTTATCTGGCCATGCACCACCCGTTCACGATGCCGCACCTGGCAGATTTTATGCATGTTGACGAGGATCCGGGGAGCGTTCGGGCGGAAGCCTACGATATCGTGCTGAACGGCTGCGAGCTAGGAGGCGGTTCTGTCAGGATTCACATGGACGACGTCCAGGAGAAGATGCTGGAAGTTCTCGGCTTTTCTAAAGAGCGGGCAAATGAGCAGTTCGGATTCCTGCTTAGGGCCTTCCGGTACGGCGTTCCGCCCCATGCCGGGCTTGCATACGGCCTTGACCGCATGGCCATGATTTTCACCGGTTCGGATTCGATTCGAGACGTAATCGCTTTCCCGAAGGTCAAAGACGCGTCCGATCTCATGATCGATGCCCCCGGAGCTGTGGACGAAAAGCAACTTCGGGAACTTTCCATCGCAATTGCGGTTGAAGATAGAGATACAGTATGATATACTAGTACAGTGTTTCATAAGTAATGGTGCATAAAAATGCCTGGATTTTACGCCAGAGCAAGGCGGAGGAGGGAGGCAATGCGGGCATTGCCAACCGACGACAACGAAGCAATGGCGGAAAAGACAGGTGTTCTAATGCAGCAGGACTTATGAAACGCTGTACTTGCACTAACTATGTGAGAATTTAGCGATAAATAAGCGTTCCGGGATTGCCCCGGATGCTTATTTATGGCAGGATTCCAAGCCGCGCAAAGAGGGAGAGTGCATATGGCGGACAATATCCATATGAACGTCGGTAATGGCATATTCCCGGATGCTGCGGGCGGCGGAGGTCGCTTAGGCACTAATTACAAGGCAGCTGATCAGGCCGATCAGGACAGGGAAGGCGCTGGCAGTTATCACAATGCAATGCTGCAGATTGAGATGCTGTTCCAGAGTCCCCTTGTTTCTTACGGATTCAAAGAGTACTCGTTGGAGAATTTCGTTGACAAGAAGTATTTCTACAGTTGGAAAGGCAAGGAAGGCTGTAGCGATACGGATGCCATGAGGCAGGGGTTCAACATTGACGGTATTCTGGAAAAGACGAATCCTTCGGTCAATGAAGTTCTGACCTATCTGCAGTACACGCTGAACATAGCGGAGCTGTGCAGAAGGAACTTTAACAGTGATGAGCTGACGGGTTACTATTTCGATCTGCGAAATTACACGACTCTCCTGACTAGGATCAGGGAGCTGCTGTCACATCTGAATTATGATGTGAAGTATGTCGCGGAGAAGGAAGTAATCTATCTGGTGACGAAAGATGTCGCCGCCGACGCAGTGACGGATACATCGTCGAATGCTATTACGGACGCAATTGTCGAGTATAACAGCTACTCGGTTGCCGGAGATCTTGACCGGAAGAAACAGATTCTTGCCGATATGGGAAACCTGGTCGAGAGTTATTCGGATAATCTGAGTCCGGGAAATGTAAAGCTGTACAGCAACATTGAATTCATGCTCTACAACTTTAACATCCGGACAAATAATATGGACGGGGATGACAGGGTTGACCATGTTGCGGCCATGTCGAAGGAAGAACTGGAAGCATGGTACGACGAAACATACCAGATGCTCCTGCTCCGCATCCTGCAGCATGAGAACCAGGACCGGATGAAACGCGTGGACGCAGTGCAGGCAGCCTGCGAGGCCACATCCGTTGAGTCCATATCAAAGATCATGGAGGCCGAGGGAGCGGATCGGATCTTATCCAGACGGCGCGTCGAGGACATTAACTTCGTCGCCCGGAACGTTGCTGAAGCCGCCTCCGTATCACAGGGGAGGCCGAAGGGGGAGAAGCTTCGTTCTGACAAAGAAAAGGAGTCAGAAGAAAAGATCCGCAAGGCTGAGGAAAAGGCCCGCGAGAGCATGAGGGCCGTGCGCGAGAAGGAGCTTGAAGATTTTCAGAAGACAGACCTTGACAGGGACTTCAACTCAATTCTTTCAGGCCGGGATGATGCTGAAACTCAGAAGCCCGAAGAGAAGGCCCGTTCATCGGATGCTCCAAAAAGCAAGAAGAAAGGCTACACGCCCAGTTTTCGGGACGTCTCGGATTCCGCATCGACTGCCGTGAGCCATGAGACGGACAACTCCGCTGCATTTGTTAAAAAAGCAAAGGAAGCCGGGGACGGGGCGCAAGAGAGCGGCGATCTCGGAACGAAAGGTTCGAAAGCGCCGGGAAGCGAGACTGAGACCGAGAGATGGGATAAAGAGTATAAGGCCAGGAAAAAGGCATGGATGGAAGGCGAATCATCGGATGATTGGAAAGCTTCCGAAGGTCTGCAGGGCGGAAAAAGGAAGAAGAATCCGGCCAAGGTAATTATAACTGCGGCCCTCATCCTATTGGCAGCCCTCCTTGCGGGATGCATTTCCCTGATACATTTTAATTATGCCAGGTCAGACTATGTCTCGGATACGCAGATTCCTCCGAATACGAAATCGGAAATGATTGACACGTATGCATCGGAGACGGGAATCAATGACGCCGAGGCCATGATTCTCAGGGAGCAGGCGGAGGAAGGCATTTCCAAGGATGGCAATGCCATTGACGGCGGCAAGATGTACAATATTTTGCTTGCCTGTGCCGAGGATGTCGGTTCGGATACCTATGCTGTCTGCGACGCTACGATGCTTGTATCCTTTAACAAAAGCACGAAACGTCTGACAACGGTCTCCCTGCTGCCGAACCTCTATGCGGATGCGGATGCCACCGGAACGATCCTGCTTTGCGACGGGGCGCTCTATGGCGGAATGCCATTGCTTTCCGATATTGTAGAGAAAACGTACGGCGTGCCGGTCAATGCGTATGCCTGGACGGATTACCAGGGGATGATTAAGCTTGTCGACCGGGTCGGCGGAATTGACGCCGACATATCCGAGGCAGAGATGCGGCAGGCAAACAGCAATATTGCCGAGATGACGGAGCAATTCGGAGAAGATTCTGCTGCGCATCTGCTCAAGATGTCCGGCGATGTGCATCTCGACGGCTATCAGGCAGTCGCCTACGCCAGAATCAAGAGCAGCGATGAGGCGGACTACTCCAAGGCTGAAAGGCAGAGGGTTGTCCTGAACGGAGTCGTAAGCGCTTTCGAGAAGGCAGGATTTCTGGAGAAGACTTCCATCATGAGAGAGATTCTTCCGTATGTGACCCATAACATGACGGAATCGGCCTTATTCGGAAATCTGTGGACATTTTCTGCCGCGAAGAAGTACCAGAAAGCTTCCGTCTCGCTTCCGTTTAACGGGTACTACGAGATGCAGGGCAATATCGCTGTTCCGAATTTTGCGGAGACGATTCCTCTTTTGAAGCAGATACTGAGTGACGCAAATGCAGACCGCGCGCTCGGCCTTCTGGAGGAAGGGAATACGGAAGCGGGGAACGATTCGATTCCTGACGAGGGGCAGGTAGCGGAGAGCGCGGCTGCCGATGTATCTGAGGCGGGCGAAGCGTCGCTTACAGATGTTTCTCAGGATGCATCCACTGCGGAGAGTTCTGATACGGAGTCTGCGGCGGGAAGCGTTCCGACTCCTGCTAAAGAGGCCTCGAAGGCTCCAAGCGAGCCTAAAATCATTCCCGAGGCGCCGTGGAGCTGGGCCGGATGACGTAAAACAGTTAATTGTACGCTGATTTGGCGTACCTCTGATGCGAGGGGCTGCTGTACGCAGGCAACTCATGCTATTTGCCGGAATGGCCATCTGCTTCCGCGCAAATCTGGCTTGAAGCTTTCGTACGGCGGTCCTTTTTTTGGGAACGTTATGATTTGGGAACGTTATGAATAAAAGAAAGATGAATGTCCTGCTTGTCTCGGCAAAAGTGCGGGCGGGAGGGGAGGCCGTGCATGTCACGACTCTGGCAAAAGAATTCTTGAAGAAGGGGCTTGGCGTGTCCCTCCTGTCCACCGATCCCGAAGGGGGCATGATGGCCGGAATAATCCCGAAGGAGAATGTGTTTTATACGGAATTCAGGGATCATAATCCTGTCCAGGTGGCAAAAAACGTGGGCGCCATACGCTCCCTCTTGGCCTCTTGCAAGTTTGACATTATTCATTGCCATGGCAGGGACAATGCATTTGCCGTAAAAATGGCCCATCCCGCGCAGCCTTACGTGTTCACATGCCATTCCATGTCAGTCCAGACGGATTTTTTGCACCGCATGCTCAACTCAACCGGAGATGCGGCAATAGCCGTGTCAGGCTCTACAAGAAAATTCATGATTGATTCGCTCGGAATACCTGCTGACAGGATTACGGTTATTGAAAACGGAGTGGATCCGTCCGAACTGAAACTCCTGACGGAAGATGAAAAGCTGTGGCTTCGCAGGCGGTTCCTGATTCCGGAGGGCAAGATCGTCGCGGCAATTCACGGCAGGATAGATCCCCGCAAGAACCATGCCATCATTGGGAGGGCGCTGGCCGGCCTTCCAAGGGAGGAGAGGGAAAAGTTTGTAGTCCTTGTTTCGGGAGACAGAGATGTCCCGGGATATGCTCCTTTAGTGGGGCAGCTTCGGGACCTGGGCGTGTTGGCTCAGTTCCGTTTCACCGGATGGACGGAACCCAGAAACATTCTTGGGTGTTCTGACATCCTCTTAGCGCCGAGCCTCGTTGAGAGCTTTATGATGTCCGCATTGGAGGCATTTTTTATGGAAGTCCCTGTCGTGCGGTCCAAAACGGGCGGGTATGAGGAAATGAAGGATTTCTGTATCGGTTTAGATGCAGATGACCTTGAGGGATGGAAAGGGATGCTTCACCGGGTTTCGGAATGCGGAACGGATGACATGAAGCCGATGATACAAAGGGCCGGCAAGGAGGCCATGAAACGCTATACATCGGAGATGATGGCCGGAAAGGTTTATGAAGTGTACAGGGAAGCCATCAGGAGGCGCCGGGCGGGGAGCTAACGTATTTTGGATGCGATATGAAAAACGGGAATAGCGGCTGCATGGGAGTTCGGTCGTGGCACGTTTAGGACGGAGGACCCGTCTATGAGGAGCGAGGTATGAAATACATAGTCCTGGAGACTGCGTTCAGGGAAAATGAAAAACGCACGGCAGGAGCGAAAGCCAGGATGGATATTATGGAAATCTGCATGCGGCAGGCAGGCTATGTGCCTCTTGAAATATCGTTTGATACGGCGAGGTTTCAGGAAAGGAATATAGCGGGGCAGATCGGGGAACACGGCGAAGCCCTTCGGGAGTGGGAGATGAAGACGGATTTCCTTGGGAAGGGCGATTTGCTTGTCATCCAGTTCCCCCCTATAAACCACAGCCTGATGCTGCCCATGCAGCTTGGCCGCTTGAAGAAGAGGGGCGTCCATCTGGTTGCCATTTTGCACGACGTGGAAATCCTGCGCGGAGCAAAAAGAAAAGACAAGAGCCTGAAAAACCGTATGCGCAAACACTTTGAAGAAAAACTGTGCCTTGGATACTTTGACAGAATCGTCGTTCACAATAAGGCCATGAAAGCGGCGATCGCCGCATCTTGCGGGATTCCTGCCGGAAGACTCAGAAGCCTTTCTATTTTTGATTACCTGTGCGGGGAGCCGAAAATTAGAGGACCGCATGAAGGAGTCGCCATAGCGGGCAACCTAAGGCCGGACAAGGCGGGCTATGCCTACCAGCTTCCAGGCGGGGCCAGGTGGAACTTGTATGGGATCCAGTTTTCCGGGAAAGCCTATATGGCAAGCCCGGGCGGACCGTTAACAGATGCGGGAGTTTATTATTATGGGTCCTTCCCGGCCGAAGAGATTGCGGGCAGATTGGAAGGGAGCTTCGGCCTCATCTGGGACGGACCGGAACTAGATGGGTGCAGCGGCGTTTTCGGGGATTATCTGAGATATAACGACCCGCACAAGGCATCGCTTTATCTTGCGGCAGGCATGCCGGTCTTTATATGGAGGGACGCCGCCCTGGCCGGTTTTATTTTGCATGAAAAGGCAGGAATCGCAGTGGATTCGATTCGGGATATTCCGAATATACTTGAAGATTTGTCCGATGAAGAGTACCATATACTTGCTTTGCATGCGCAGACAGTTGGCAAGAGGCTAAGAGGCGGATATTACACGCGAAAGGTTCTGGAAACGATTGAGAGAGATATCTTACCTGAATAAAAATAAGGAACAAGCTATTCATGTGAAGGCTTCGGAGCTCATGTTTTATCTGGGAGCCGGCGCCTATTTCACGTTGATGTTTTTGAACTCGACCATGTTCGTAAATATTCTTCCGATTTCGGAACATATCGTGAGAAACCTGATCCGGTTCACCTGTTATGGGTTCATCATCGCGAAAATAATCATGGTGGAAAAGTATACCATAAAGAGGATTCTCCTGTATGCGGCGCTCTCCATCCCGCTTCTTCTATGTTATAAAATTACAGGCTATATTTATCAGTTGGATTTGTTCATGCTAATTGCCGGAGCGAGGGGAATCAATGCCGACAGAATCATACGGCTGTTTTTTTGCCTCAACCTCGTCCTGCTTGCCGTGACATTTATTGCTGTCGCGGGAGGGCTTATCGAGAATCGGACCTTCATAAGGGCGGGCAGCTCGGGACTCAGAAATTCCGTAGGCTTCATTTATCCAACTGATTTCGGGGCAAGGATTTTTTATACGTTGCTTGCCTTCTGCTACCTGGTCGGAAAGCGCTTTCGTATCTTGATGGTGGCCTTATTCGGAATCATATCCGTAGCGCTAATCGTCTATTGTGACGCAAGGCTGGATGCGGGCCTCATTATCATAGCGGGCATCCTGTTTTATATGAATGCCAGGTCGAAGCTGTTCATGCGGAAATGGGTGGAAACAGCCCTGACTTGCTGCTTTCCGGTGCTTTTCCTGCTGTCCTACTTTGTTACGATGGCTTATCCAAAGGGTGGAATTTTTAAGATATTGGACACTTTGCTTAGCAAGCGGCTCATGTTTGGATATTACAACGTGCTTTACGCGGGCATCCACCCATTTGGAGTCCATCTCTTTCAGCAGGGCCATGGCGCGCTGAATTACAGCCACTTGACGGGCTATAATTTTGTTGACTGCGGCTTTTTGCAAGGGCTGCTCGAATATGGGTATATACTCATGTTCTTTGTCCTCGTAATGTTTGTCCTGATTACGAAAAAAGCCATTGTGAGAGGGCGGCGGGAAATTGCAATTGTACTGTTTCTGATTGCGCTGTCATCTTGCATTGACCACCATTTCCTCGAATTCTGGTATGACCCGTTCCCGTTGCTGATTTTCGCTATTATTCCGTACGCGCCGGAATATGCAAAGAAGAAAGCCGTGGAGAAAGCGCCCCATGGCATCGATGGGACTTCTTTAGACCAGGAGGCGGAGCCGGTACCGAAAGGCTTGTCGCACGACCATGACGTGTGGGGATGGCAGGTCTCGTTTTGAAAAAGCTTAGATAAGAGGTAAAAATGTATAACGATGAAGTTCAGAAAAACTTAAGAAAGCTGCAGCTTGCTGAGTTGAACATCATAAAAGTTTTCATGGAAATCTGTGAGAGGGAGCATCTCCGGTACTATATGATTGGCGGCACCATGCTGGGAGCCATACGGCATAAGGGTTTTATCCCCTGGGATGACGATGTCGATATCGGGATGCCCCGGGAGGATTACGACAGACTGTACGAACTCCTGAAAGACGGCGGCAATCTGCCGGAGCATTTTGAGTACCTGAATTATAAGATCAAGGATGGTTATATGCGGTATTTCAGCCGTATCGTGGATAACCGCGTGCTGGTCTACAACGCCTCCGGACGCAAGGAGATTGTCGAGGCTGCCTGGATTGATCTTTTTCCGCTGGATGGGTCGCCGAATAATGCGCTCCTTCGCAATATCCGGTATTCTTTCATCATGTTCAAGCGCATGCAATACCATCTTGCGTTCATGGACAGCATGGTCAATCTCAACAGGCCGGGCAGGCCGCTCTATCAGAGGATCATAATAGGACTAGCGAAGCGGATTCCGATCGGCCGTGGCAAGAACGGCAAGGACATTCTTGACGATATAGACAGGGAACTTAAAAAATACGGATGGGACGGGAGCTCAACCGGGGCAAATGTCTTCGGCGCCTACGCCCATCGGGAGATAGTGCCGAAAACGGTTTGGGGCCAGGGCGTGTCAAAGTATGCTTTCGAAGATGTCGAACTTCCGGGTCCTGCGGATTACGATGCTTTCCTTGGCAGGTTCTATGGCAATTATATGGTCCTGCCTCCCGAGGAGAAAAGGGATAAGCACAATATCCGAAAAATAGAGTTCCTGGATGCCGCTAAGGAAGAGGGGATATAAATGGCAAATGAACTGAGGGAGCTTCTTGGCGACCTGATGATAAGGGATGGAAAGCGCTTTTATATTACAATCATTCTGATGATCGCCTCCTCCATGCTACAGGGCGTTACGATCCTCATGCTTGTCCCCATTATGAATATCATGGAGGTGGGAGATGCGCGGGATTTGCCGTTCGGCCTTTCCAGCTTCCTCTCTTTTCTTTTTAAACTGCCATACGGCTTCCGGTTGTTCACTCTTCTCGCCTTTTTTTTCGCCGTGATGTCGGTCCAGGCCGTCGTAACGAGAATGGTCAAGGTGCTGTCCATGAAGCTGGCATCCGGCTTTACGGCGGATATGCGGGAAGTGTATTATGACGAGTTGATGGGAGGAACCTGGGAGAAGTATTCATCCGAGAACCAGTCCACGCATATGGATGCTTTGATAACGCAGATTCCGAGGCTTACGACGACCATCAACTATTTTATGTCCATGATGACAAATGCAGCGACAGCCCTCATCGACCTGGTCATCGCTTTTTCCCTGTCTGCGTCCTTGTCTGCTTTCGTCATCGCCGTGGGAGGAGTCTTCTTCCTGTTTTTCAGGCGTTTTACAAAAAGATCCGAGCGGATTGGAAACGACCTGAGCCGGAAGTATGAAGCGTTTACGGACGAGGTGCAGACGCAGCTTTCCGGTTTCAAGGAAATCAGGAGTTATGGTATCGAAAAGGAAGAGGAGGCAAGGTTTCGGTTCGTTACGGAGGGCTTTCGGGACCTGATGGTGGAGGCGACGCGCAATGTGTCCACGCCCAGGATGATATCCACTATCGGGGAGGCCATCCTGATAGCCATCGTTTTTTTCTGCGCCGTTTACTTCCTGCATATAGAGACTTCCCGCATGATCGTGGTACTCTATGTGTTTTACAGGATCTGGCCCCTTATCCCTGCAACGCAGGAGTACTTGCAGGGAATTAAGGAGTCATTGCCCGCCTACAGGGTCATTCGGAATGTACGTAAGAATGGCGCAGAAGATGCGGAAAGCCGTGGTGATACGGAAAGGAAGGCTTCCGGCGGGGCAGCGGTGGAATTCGACCATGTATACTTTCAGTATAAGGCAGCCTCCGCAGATACGCTTTGGGACGTGTCCTTTTCGATCGCCCAAAACAGCATTACAGCCATCACGGGGCCTTCCGGGGCGGGGAAGAGCACGGTCATTGACCTGATTTGCGGCTTTCTATCGCCCACCTCTGGCACGATAGGCATCAATGCCGGAGAGAGGGAAATCGCTTACGTCCCGCAAAATCCCATGATCCTGTCCGCCTCCGTGAGGGAGAATATCGCCAGGTTCCATCCGGGAATCCGTGACGAGGAAATTATGGACGCGCTGGTCCGGACAGAGGCGATGGGGTTTCTTATGGACAAATGCCAATCCGGGGAGTCCCCTCTCGACCTTAGGATGGGGGATGACGGAGTCATGTTTTCGGGAGGCGAAGTGCAGAGGATCGTCCTGGCAAGGGCTGTAGCGGGGACGCCGAAGATGCTTGTCCTGGACGAGGCCACTTCCGCCCTGGATTTCGGAAATGAAAAACTGATTGCGGACCTCCTCCGAAAGCTGAGTTCGGGGATGACGATTATCATCGTCGCCCACCGTTTGTCAACGATACAGTCGGCGGATGACATCATAATTATCGATAACGGACGGCTGGTCGAGAGAGGACCTGCCGGGGAGCTTCTCAAAAACCCGGAGAGTTATCTCGCAAAAATGAAGGATGGTTGATATATGTATTGTTACAGGGCATTTGGATTCAACATAGAATCGGAATTTGAAATTGCGCAAATGCTGTCGGCAGTTTTTCCAGAGGAAGAATGTGATGTTTTTGTCCGCTGCGGCAAGACTTCGGATGCGATGGTGGAAAACCCGATTCGGGTTTATCTTGATGCAAAATTTAATAAGGAAGAAATGTGGGCGGATCTTGAAGTCGTCCGGATTTACGTGGGACATGGCAGGGATATCATCGTGGACCGCATATCGGAGAAGGAAGGGGATGAAGGGCTTATTCAGGCCTATATCACGGGCCTGGCATTCGGGGCAATCATGCACCAGCGGGGTGAAATTCCGATGCACGGGAGCTGCGTGCGGAAAGACGGCAAAGCCATTCTTTTCACGGGCGTTTCGGGAGCGGGGAAATCATCCATTGCGGCGGAGGCCATCAGGCAGGGCTACCGCCTCGTGACCGATGACGTGACGCCCATTTCGATTAAGGACGGGGTCGTGGTTGCCGAGCCTTCCTTCCCCCAGCAGAAACTGTGGGAGGACGCGGTCGCCAGAGGGGGAGTCGCCAATCAGACGGACCACAGGCTCTATGACGAGGATGACCGGACAAAATATGCGATGAATGTGGACGAGGCTTTTCTGAATGAGCCGGCGGAGCTTCGAGGCGTCATCCAGATGATTCCGAAGGAAGAACTGCGGCAGGGGAGAGAGCTGATTTCCGAGGTCAGAGGTCTTGAGAAGGCGGTCCTCCTTCAGCTTCACACCTACAGGACCTACATGCTGGTCGATCAGGAGAGCCGGCAGAGGCATTTTCAAAAATGTGCGGACATAGCAAGCAAATTAAAAACTGCCCACCTGTTTCGGTATCAGGATACGTCCGAGGCAGACCTGCTTGCGGCAGCGGAAGAGTTTATAAATGGGAAATGAAGGAGGGTTAAAAATGAGCGAGAAGAAGTATAAGAGAAGGCCTGATGTTATCTCGGCCGATATGGACGGGGAGGTCGTCATGATGGACATCATGTCCGGAAAATACTATAATTTAGGCACGACGGGAGGCGCAATCTGGGGGCTTCTTGAAACCCCGAAGACTATCGATGAGCTTGTGGACGAGCTCACATCGAAATATGACGTGGACCGGGAGACCTGCGCCGGCCAGGTTGGCGCTTTTTTGGAAAGCGGGGTTGGGAAAGGATTGTTCAGCGTAGAGACATGATGATAAGCATAAAGAAAGCGGGCCGCATTCTGGCTGCTTGCAAGAGGTGGGCGGGAAAGCTCATTCGCACTTCGGCCGCATGTATACGGAGCGCGGGGAAGTTCATTCGTTATCCGGCCGCGCTAAAGCTGCTTTGCATAAGGGTATTCCTGCTCGCGGCTTATTATAAGCTGCTCATCACTTTCCGGCCGTTTTCCAAGATAGCCGGCAGGCTCGGGCAAATGAATCTCATATCCCCCGAAGAACCCGTAGAGGGCGGCGCAAGGGAGCGGGTTTTGCTGGTCAGGAGGGCGATAAGGGCGGTCATTCCGAAGATGCATTTGTCAAATGAATGCCTCGTCGCCGCCTTCACCGCAAAACGGATTCTGGTCAATGTTCCCATGACGGTCTATATGGGAGTTGCTAAAAAGGATGGCGGCAAAATGAGCGCCCATGCCTGGACCAGGTCCGGGAATATTTTCGTAACCGGAGAGGAAGGGAGGGAGCGGTTCACTGTGACCGCTACATTTGCATAGATATGGATATTTCAAGAGAACAGAGATTCGTCTACATATGTTCGATTTATCCGATGCCGAAAAGGTACCTAAGGGAAGCCGTGCGTCTGTATGGAGAAGGGATCGACCTTGATTGGGCCGTTCGGATTTCCTACGTTCATCAAGTATACGGCCTTTTTGCGCAGAACCTGAAAGAGCATTTCCCTAAGACGCAGGATATGGATACCGTGAAAACCTTGCTGCTGGCGGCCAACCAGAATCGGTTTGAAGCCATGAAGATGACGGGAGAGCTCGTGAAGCTTTACAGGATTTTTGCCGAAAACGGCATCAGGGCAGTCCCGCTAAAAGGAGCCGTTCTTGCGAAGATGCTATATGCCGATCCGACGTGCCGCCATGCCACGGACATCGACATGCTGATACGTCATGAGGATTTCGATGCGGCAAGGAAGATTCTTGCGGAGAGGGGTTATACGTCGGGCAAGAGTTATGTCTCTACCCCGAAGAAGACGGAGGTCTATGAGAGCAAATTCCACGACTATGATTTTGTATCTCCGAATGATGTAAAGCTGGAACTCCACTGGCGGGTTGCGGATATCAGAGCTGCGGAGATTTTGACCTGTGACAATGCCATATCTGTCATCTCGTTTTACGGCCAGGAGCTGCCGACGTATACGCCGGAGGAATGGCTGGTCTACCTGGCTTACCACGGCGTCCATCACGGCTATATGTGGATGAAATGGCTGGTAGATTTTGAAACGATGGCAAGGTATTCGGGGGTGGACAGGAAAGCGGCCATGGCCCTAGCGGAAGAGAAGGGGCTGGCGTGGGCGCTTCGGGCGTCTTTCGAGCTGGTGCGCCTGACTGCGGGCGTGGATGGCGCAGGGCAGGAGAATTGCAGCAATCGCCTGGCCTTAGAGATGTTCCGCGTCCTTACGAAGTCCGAGGGCCAGAAGGACGAAACATTTATGGCTTACCGGTCTTATCTCGATGCCGAGCTTTTGCGGAGAGGCTTGCTTTCGGACAGGGAGCGGGCGAGGCGCATAGACCCTTCGGAGAAGGATTTTGAGAGATTTGATTTCAGCGACAGGTTCTTCTTTCTATATTATATCGTCAGGGGACCGTATAAGCTGTATCGGATGATTGCCGACCGGCTGGGAAGATGAATAACGGAAGGCGTTTCGGCCCATGGGGACGGTCCTTTTGGGTCAAAAATTTTTGCCCCAAAAGGACCGTCCCCATGGGAAAAAACGGAGGAAATCAATGGCAGCGGTATTCGCAATTATTACGGATAGAAATACGGGAAGAGAGGACATTGCCTCCGCCGATACAATCCTGGCTAAAGGACTTATGAATTATGGAAGGGGAGGTTTATCGGAACCTCGGCCGGGGGAGAGGACGGTCTCCTTCCGAAATGCGCGGATCGTTCTCGGCAGCGTCCAGAATGACGCGCATGTCGGCGTTCCCCCTACCCCCTGCATAATCGAGACGGACAGGCATGTTGCTGTCTGCGACGCGATGATTTATAACAGGAGGAGCTTCCCCGGCCAGGAAAAGCTAAGCGATGGAGAGCTTCTCGTGAAAGTGTACGAGAAGGAAGGCCTGCCGGGCCTTCGAAGCCTCAGCGCGGATTTTGCGGCGGTCCTTATCGATAAGTCAAGTGGCGAAGTCCTTCTCCTGAGAGACCATATGGGAATCAGGCCGCTCTATTTGCTGAGAGCGAAGGGATATATGGCCGTCTCGACCGATTACAGGCCCTTTTTTGAACTTCCGGGCAACGGCATCACGATTAATGAGGAGAATCTCTATGAACACCTGACTATGGGCATTATAGCTTCCCTGACGGAGACTTTATTTGCAAATATCGCCAAAGCCGAAGCCGGATGCGTCACCAGGGTTGATACTGCAAGCGGCGAGGGTGAAGCCAGCCGTTACTGGTCGCCGGGCCAGCGCCATGTGCCGGCACGAAGGAGGCTTGGAAAGAGAATCCGCAGCTCTTATGACAGAAAATGCATGGCGGTCTATGCGAAGCTCGTCCGGCAGGCAGTGACTGACCGGGCGGAAGCAGTCGGCCTTGCGGCTATTGGGGCGGAGTTTTCGGGAGGCCTGGATTCCGGTATCGTCGTATCCGTCCTGGATGAGTACGCTAAGGGCAATGGATGCGAGCTTCCGACTCTTGCGACCTGGTCGCCGTCAACCAAGGAGTATCCCATTAGAGAAAAGCGGGATGAGGTGATCCGCGATGAACGGCAAGTAATTGAGCGATTCTGTGCGGAGAAAGGCAATACCTGCATCTACAGGCCCGGCCGGAATTCCGGGGACGTACAAAAATATATGGAGGCGCTTGAGCGGCAAGATATCTGCGAGTATGATGCGGACATCATAACGTACACGACGGAAGCTTTGGGAGAGAAAGGCGTAAAGACGGTTTTTTCCGGCTGGGGCGGGGATGAGGCTGCCACCATGCGCTTTGGACCGGCTCAACTTCTGGATGCGGGAGAGTATGCCGCCTTTATCCATGAGGCGGCGTTTGCCTCGAAAGGCAGGCCGAGAAAGTTTCTGGGATTTGTCAAAAGGGCGCTTTATGCCAGGAAGGAAAGCCGGATTCCGTGGGATGGCGTCGCGGTCAACGGCTGGGACTTTTCCATCGTCAAAGAAGATTACGCCAAACGGATTCAGGGCGGCAGGGGGAAGAAGCTTAATTATTTCGGATGGAATCCGAAGTTAAACCTTCTGTCAGGCGGGATGGAGTCCAGGACTCTGATTGCGGAGTCAACCGGCGCAGATGCGGGCATGGCTTATATGTTTCCGCTGCTTGATCCGCTGCTCATAGATTTTGCAATCACTGTTCCTAGAAGGCTTTTCATGCGGGACGGGATAGGGAGATATCTCCCACAGAAAGCATTCTCCGATATTGTACCGGCCTATCTGACGAATTTTAGCGGGGAGTCCAATGTGGAGAAGCTGGACACGGGCCGAATGGATTTCTTTTACGAGGTTGCGGAAAAGACGCAGAGGAAGACGGATAGGCTTATCTTATCGAAGCTGGATCGGGACTTGTTCGATCCATATGTCGATTTTGAGAAGCTGGAACAAAAACTCCTCTCTTCGGAGGAACCGCCTGAGAGGAACGTGTTGCGGAAGATGGCGCGGACGCTGTACAAGATGCAGATTTTGCTCGAAAAGAATCCGGATTGCAAAGTGGAGTAGAACGTGGAGCCATAATTCGGATGCAAAGCGAAATAGAGCTCATGAAAAAGGCATCTGTCACGCAAAGTGGAATAGAACATATGAAAAAACGCATAAGTAAGTTTAACTTGAAAAATTATTATCTTGCTTCCTTCCTGCTCAGTTTTGCGGCGGGCTTTTTTGCATTTGCATGGACGATTTTCTCGCAGGGCGGTCTCTTCTCCCTGGCGGGGGATTTCAATGCCCAGCAGATTACATTTGCCATGGCTGCAAATGATGCCATCAAGTCCGGTAATTTCATTTATGACTGGTCTTTGGACCTGGGTTCCAACTTTATCGGTGGCATGACGTTCTATATCCTCGGGAATCCCTCCTTCTGGCTGTCCATGTTATTTCCATCCGGCATGTTCATGTATGTCGTGGGATGGATTTATGTCTTGAAATATGCGGTGGCCGGACTGACTTCTTACGCCTACTTGGAGAAATATGTGCGGCACAAGGAATCGGCGCTGATTGGGTCCATGTTGTATTCTTTCTGCGGGTACATGGCGGAGGACCTCCTGTTCTACCATTTTCATGACGTGGTGGCGCTGTTTCCGCTGATGATGCTGACATTTGACAACCTGATGCTTACGAAGAAACGGGGGCCGTTTATATTTGCAGTCGCCATCAATGCGCTGGTCAACTATTTTTTCTTTGTCGGGGAAGTAATCTTCCTGGTGGCTTATTACGTGCTGCGGTTCCTCTTCCCCGGAGTCCGCTTCAGGGAGAATATCAGGCGGCTTCCCCAGATTCTGATCGAAGGGGCGCTGGGCAGCCTTCTTAGCTGCTTCCTGCTGCTTCCGGCCTATCTGTTCACGGTCCAGAATCCGAGGGTCGAAGTTGATTATACGGGATCTACGGCGCTGGTCTATTCGGCGGAGAGGTATCTGTACATCTTGAAGGGCCTTGTCTTTCCCGGTGAAGTCATGTCCCATCAGAGCGCGGTCATCAAGAGCAATTTCTCTTCCTGCAATGCCTACATTCCGGTCGTGGGGCTGGTCCTGGTTATCGCATTTGTCAGGATGAGGAGGCATCACTGGCTGACCAGGATGCTGAAATTCTGTCTGATTTTCGCCCTCGTCCCCATCCTGAACGCATCTTTCTCCCTTTGTGCGGGCGTATACTGCCGATGGTACTACATGGCGGCGCTGATGATGGTCCTCGCATCCGTCATGGTACTTGACCGTTGGCAGACGGAGAGGGAGGCCGGAGCGCCTGTGAACCCTTTCAGGAGCGTGAAACGGTCGATTACGTTCGGAACGATCGTCTGGGGAGGGATAACGGTGGCCTTCATCCTTTTCCTGACTTGCGTAAAATGGAACTCTAGCGAGCCCAGCAAGATTTACAGGCCTGGTGTATTTGCAATGTGGTCCGTCATTTCGCTCGGGGGTACATTCGTTACATGGCTGTACCTTTGCGTTTTAAAGAAGAGGCAGAGGCTGTTCCTGATGCTGACGGTATATATGGCTGCAATCATCACCACGTCGGTGACGATTTATCTCTACCAGGAGGCGCATGGCCTTCGGGCGAGGGAAGTGCGCGACAAGATTGTGACGAGCGCGCGCCTTGATTATGAAGGACCGGAGTATCGGTACAGCAGCAGGGACAATATCGAGACGCTCTCCCACAATCACAAGGGAAGCGCCAATTTCTGCAGCACGGTTTCGGGATCCATTTTCCGTTTTTATGAGTCATTGGGCCTTGAGCGGGACGTCAAGAGTCCGGAGGCGCCGGAAGGGCTATACAATCTGATTTCCGCAAAATATGACATCACGACGAAACCCGATGAGGAGAGGAGTCCGATCCAGACGGAGGAGGGGGAATACCGTACCTATTATGTGTATGAGAATGACAGCATTCCGCCGATCGGATTTACATACGACACGTATATGACGGCTTCGGAATTTTCTGAAACCAGCAAGGACGACAGGGCGATCCTGATGTTGAAGACTCTCGTCGTACCGGACGAATGGGAAGAGGAGGTGGCGAGGGTTCTCTCGCATTACGACGAGTATGAGGACGGGTATGCGACGCCGGAGTATCTGAATTCCATCAGCAGTTCCCATCTGGGCGAGAGCGCGGAGGACGTCAGCGAGACGGCTTCGTCCTATGCGTGTACGATTTGGGCAAATGCAGACAAATATGCCTTTTTCTCCATTCCAAATGACTCCGGCTGGAGGGCGGAGGTAAACGGGGAACCGGCAGAAATCATCGATGTTAACGGATTCATGGCTGTTCCGGTGCGGGAGGGAGAGAACCGTATAGGGTTTTACTATACGGTTCCCGGCCTGGCTATGGGGTGCCTTCTTACGGGCCTTGCGGCCGCGCTGTCGCTCTTGTATCTTTTTGCGGCGCCGCTATTTAGGAGGAGATGAGACTTGGGTCCGAGTTCGGTCTGTGGGCTTCGGCCCGTGGGGACGGTCCTTTTGGGTCAAAAAATTTTGACCCAAAAGG
>JAUMWM010000097.1:3398-9022 GCA_030529705.1 Lachnospiraceae bacterium | reverse complement strand
AATGACAAGGCGTGAACGCTCAGAATGACAAGACGTACTGAGTGGTTATGTTTGTTCTAATTGCTTGAATGATACGGCTTGTTTTATAAGCTTAAATGAAACATTTTCGGGGGAGTGAATGGTCCTACTACCTGTGCTGGCCGGCTTTTTGCTCTACATTATTTTTTCAGCCTTATATAAAAGGCAAGGTCAGAAAGACTCGTATTTTTGCATCATACTCACAGTCACGACAACTGTTCTATACGTGTTCGTAACTGTTGAGTTGTTCTCTGTTTTGCATATTCTGGCCTTTGCGCCCATCTTGGGAGCCTGGATTCTCTTTCTGGGAGTGGAGCTGGCCGGAATCTGCTACATACTCAAAAAGCCCGGATGGAAACGGGAAGAGCTCTTAGAAGCTTTCGGATTCCCGAAAGTCGGCTCTCCTCATTCCGACAGGGATACCGATACGGAACAAACAAAGAAGAGGTTTTCAATAGGGAACCTATTCCTGGTGCCGCTGTATCTGATTATTGCGGCCGTGTGTTTGGCGGCGGTTGCATTTGCCCTCCATGGAGTACCGAACAACTATGACGGCATGTCCTACCATTTGCCCAGAATTGTCCATTGGCTGCAGAACCGGAGCGTGGCCCACTATGCATGCCATGATATCAGCCAGATTTCGGACCCGTATCTGGCTGAGTTTGTTAACCTGCACTTTTACGTGCTCTCAGGCAACAGCGACAGGTTCCTGAATCTCCTCCAGACTTTCTCCTACGTCCTGACTGTATTGTTCGTTCATCGGATTGCGGTTAAATTAGGATGCGGGAAGTTATGGAGCTTATTTGCCGCCATGGTTTATGCCATGTCCCCGATTGTATTCGGGGAGGCGCTCAACGTTCAGACGGATATATTTGCGGGATTGTGGCTGATATTTTTCGCATATCTTACCCTGTGGTTCATCGATAAGGAGAGAATTCCCCAAAATGGGGAGACGGCCTTCAGGATTATCCTTATGGGGCTTGTTTGCGGGTTTGCCTATGCGGCCAAGGCTTCAGTCCTTTTCGGCATAGTCGCATTTGCGGGATGGCTGGTCATATGCTGTCTTTTGAGGAAAGATGACATAAAACAGATCATTCTGTGCGGAGTCGGCGTCATGATACCGGCGGGCCTTATCGTCCTCCCGGAATTTGCAAAGAATATGATAACGTTCGGCAGTTTTGCGGCGGACGAATCCAGCACGCATTTTCTGATTCCCGTGTTTTCGCCGAGATATTTTATCTATAATTTTGTTGTAAATGTCGCATACAATCTGCCGAACAGTTTCCTGGATATCAGAAGGCCGCTGACCAGAATCCTTAAAGCTATGCGATACATTCTTTTTTCGAGCGTGGACGTGCCGCCGGGACTGAGAAATTTCAGCTTTCTTAAGAATCTGAATATCATGAATCATGATACGGCTCTGAACACGGTCGTCATGTGGCTTTTTGTGCTGGCTCTTTTTCTGGCTGCGTTATCTTTGATCTATTGCGTGACGCAGAAAAGAAAAAATCCACTATTTGAGAAGGGCGTGGGGATGTACTGGATTCCGTCGCTTACGGCGTTTTCCATATTTTTGGGGATCGTAGGCTGGTACCGGTATATTACCCGCTATGAGGCATCATACTTTCCCATGGTTCTGCCCGGCATAGCCTATATCATGAGCAGGGTATTTGCTGGAAAGAAGACTCGCTTTATCGGATATGCCGTTATTGCGGCATCCGCCTGTATGCTTTTCTATCAGGGGGCGCTGATGTACAGGTATCAGATGAACCATATCAGACAGGGGAAGACTAGAATTGAGGAGTATTTCCGCTATCGGGACATGCATGAGGATTACGGTCTCATGACAGATTATATCAGGGAGAAAGGGTTTACGCAGCTCGGCTTTATGTGCGGGGACAGCAGTTATGAATACCCGTTCTGGGTGATGACTGAGAAACCGGGCCGCAGGGTTGAACACGTGAATGTGACAAATGAGACGGCGAGGTATGCGGACCCTGATTTCATTCCGGAATGCATATTCACGACGGATACGGAGCATTTTCGGGAGGTTTCCTGTAATGGAAAGGAGTACGTTCTGCTGTATGAAACCGAGGATGCCGTACTGTATGTACCGGAGGAATCGGCATCTCGATAAGGAAACGCAGGATGGCGGAGTTTTTTGTGACAGATTTGTTCGTTTAATATAATTGAAGGGAAAATGAAGATGGACAGCTTATACATAGTAGTTCCGGCCTATAACGAATCGGAAAATATCGAGGCCCTTGTGAATGACTGGTATCCAATCATTGAAAGTCATGACGGAGTCGGAGAATCAAGGCTTGTCATTGTAAATGACGGAAGCCGGGATGATACATACGAAAAACTTCTGGAACTCGCTAAGACGCGGCCGCTCCTTACGCCGCTCACAAAGCCAAACGGCGGCCATGGTCCCACGCTGATTTATGGTTACAAATATGCCATCGATAAGGGCGCCGATTATATTTTCCAGACGGATTCTGACAGGCAGACGTTGCCGTCGGAATTTGAAAGCTTCTGGAAGAGGCGGAAGAAGTATGACGCCGTCATCGGGAAAAGGATTAAGAGAGAAGATGGGAGGAATCGCGCATTTGTAGAAAAGACACTATGTTTTATTCTGCGCATGATTTTTCGCGTCGCCCTCCCCGATGCAAATGCGCCTTACAGGCTCATGAAGCGGGAACTTCTTAATAAATATATTGTGAGGTTTGAGGATGACTACAACCTTCCGAATGTTATGCTGACTACATTTTTTGCGGCATATCATGAGAATTTTGTCTTCCTGCCCATCACGTTTAGGCCAAGGCAGGGCGGGAAGAATTCCATCAATGTGAAGAAAATTGTTGCGATCGGGATGAAGGCGGTGGGCGATTTCTGGCGGTTTAAGGCTGAAATTGATAGGGACAGGATGACAAAACTGCCAGTATAACTGCACAGGTCGAAAGATTTTGAACAAAACGCAGGCATTTTTATGTCTGCTATGATTACATATTATCGTTATGCAAGAGATATATTTTGATAACTCATCAACAACGATCGTCTCGCCGGCAGCGGCGGAGGCAGTCTACAAGGTGATGCGGGAGGACTATGGAAACCCTTCCTCCATGCATGCAAAGGGCGTGCAGGCGGAGAAATATGTGAAAGAAGCCGCTGACGCGATTGCCAGAATCCTCAAAGTATCCCCGAAGGAGATCTATTTCACGTCGGGTGGAACCGAGGCGAATAACTGGGCCATAATCGGCGGGGCAAGGGCCATGAAGCGCGCTGGGAATAAGATTATCACGACGCAGATGGAACATCCTGCGGTCTCAGAGCCCTTGCGGGTACTGGAATCGGAGGGTTTCGAGGTCATCCGCATCCCGGTCAATGAGAAGGGACTCGTCGACATGGGCGCATTGGAGGAAGCTCTGGATGACCGCGTGATCCTCATTTCCATGATGTATGTGAACAATGAGATTGGAGCCGTCACTCCGGTGGAGGAGATTGGACGGCTGAAAATGCGGATGGTTCCGAAAGCCCTGTATCATGTGGACGCAATTCAGGCATTTGGCAAATACCGGATCTACCCGCGAAACCTAAGTATAGACCTGCTTTCCGTGAGCGGCCATAAACTGCACGGTCCGAAGGGAACGGGTTTTCTGTACAAGAGCGATAAGGTCAGAATCCTGCCTCTCCTCTACGGCGGGGGGCAAATGCTGGCCCTGCGCTCCGGGACGGAAAATGTGCCGGGCATAGCCGGGCTTGGCGTAGCTTCCCGGGAAGCCTACACGGATTTTGATGCAAAGGTCGCTCACATGAGGAACCTTCGGGACCGCATGACGGCCGGACTTGCCGGGATGGAAGGAGTCGTCATCCATGGGATGGAGGGCGAGGCGGGCGCTCCGCATATTGTCAATGCGGCATTTGTCGGGGTCGGATCCGAAGTCCTGCTCCACGCTCTCGAAGAGCGGGGGATTTATGTTTCCGCCGGCTCGGCCTGCTCTACCCATAAGAAGTCCGGCTCTCCGACCTTGACGGCGATCGGAGCGCCGAAGGAGGAGATGGAATCCTCGGTCCGATTCAGCTTCTCGGAGTTGAATACGGAGGACGAGGTGGACGAAGCGCTGAGGGTTCTCGCAGAGCTGGTGCCCATGCTGCGGAGATATCGGAGAAAATAAGGATAGGGGCTTTCAAGTGTTTTTTAAGTGCATATGACAAAAGTCCCGTCCTTGTCATCCTGAGCGTTAGCGAAGGATCTTTACAAAAGACAATCGTGCTGCTATATGCAGATTAGGGTAAAGAGGTAAAAATGTATAATTCCTTCTTAATTAAGTACGGAGAAATCGGTCTGAAGGGCGACAATCGGCATATATTTGAGGACGCCCTTGCGAAGCGGATTCGCACGGTGCTGTCAAGAATAGACGGCGAATTTGACGTGAAAAAGACCAGAGGCAGGATATACGTATTCTGCGGGGGAGACTGGAATTACGATGAGACGGTTGAACGGCTGTCGCACGTATTCGGCATTGTCGGGATTTGCCCGGTCGTCATATATGAAAGCTGCGGAATTGAAGAACTAAAGAAGCATATGACGGATTATTTAAAGGAGGAGCATCCCGGCTGCACGTCCTCTTTCAAGGTGAAGGCTCGCCGTGTTGATAAAGAATATCCTCTTACGTCCATGGAGGTGGATGCGGAGCTGGGGGAGGCGATTCTCCTTGCAAATTCGGACATGAGGGTGGACGTGCACAATCCGGAAATCGTGTTCGACGTCGAGATCCGCGAGGAAATCTATATCTACTCAAAAGTCATTCCGGGACCGGGCGGCATGCCGGTCGGGACGGCCGGGCGAGCCATGCTGCTCCTGTCCGGCGGGATCGATTCCCCGGTAGCGGGATGGATGATAGCCAAGCGGGGCGTGACGGTCGATGCGGTCTATTTTCATGCGCCGCCCTACACTTCGGACCGCGCGAGGCAGAAAGTCATCGATTTGGCCGGGATCGTAGCGAGATATACGGGTCCCATCCGGCTGCATATCGTGAATTTCACGGATATACAGCTGTACATATACGACCAGTGTCCGCACGAGGAGCTTACAGTCATCATGCGCCGCTATATGATGAGGATTGCAGAGCATTTTGCAAATGAAGAAGGCGACATGGGCCTTATTACCGGCGAGAGTATCGGGCAGGTAGCCAGCCAGACCATGCACAGCCTGGTCTGTACAAATGCCGTATGCAGCTATCCCGTGTACCGCCCGCTCATCGGATTTGACAAGAATGACATCGTCGATATAGCCAGGAAGATTGGAACGTATGATACATCGATACTGCCCTATGAGGACTGCTGCACGATATTTGTCGCAAAGCATCCTGTCACGCGGCCCCAGGTCAGCAAAATCGAAAAGAGCGAGCAGAAGCTGAGGGAGCGGATCAACGAGCTGGTCGATACTGCGATCGCCACGGCGGAACTTGTGGTCGCTAAGTAAGAACTAAAGACTTGTTTGAAATATGTTGACTTGCACGGCCTAACTGGAGGCTTTGTCATCCTGAGCGTAAGCGAAGGATCTTTTACATAAAACCGTTGCAGATAGTAAAAGATCCTTCGCT
>JAUMWM010000097.1:0-3388 GCA_030529705.1 Lachnospiraceae bacterium | reverse complement strand
GTGCTTACGCTCAGGATGACAAGTGCGATACTGAAAGTGTTAAAGGCTTCTTTCGTAATCGTCTGCGGTAATGGTTTCCATGAATACAAGTATGAACAGAGACGTGTATACAGCCGACATAGAGGAAATTGTAACCATCGGAGGGTGCATAGCCCCTCGACAAGTATGAACAGTGACGTGTATACAGCCAGCATAGAGGAAATTGTAACCATCGGGGGGTGCATAGCCCCTCGATTTGTGTTATAGTATAGGCAAGGTTGAACCGTTTTATGACGGAGGGTTTTTGCTGACGCACGCATGGCTTCGGCGCTCAAATGCCTTTATCTTGCACCAGAGCCATACATTTTTAGGAACAGGGGGTGGCATTCATGAAGCTTACTGTCAAAAAAGTATTTCTCTCTATTATTGCGCTCATCGTCAGTATCAGCGCAGCAGTCCTTGGCATGTATATGGTTTTCCTTGCCGAGATGGTTTTCGGCTACCGCCTGCTTTTTGCGGCCGTGTTCATGTTCAATCCGATTCTGACAGGATTTTTGATTGCCTACATGTTCAAAAAGGCTGAAGCCGCGGCGGCGAAAGAGCCAAAGGAATCCGGGCGGAAGAAAAAAGAGAAAGACGAAGGCCATGACGAACAGCCGGCATATGCGGCCCCGATTTCGCAGCAGCCTCCCTATGCAGGGTCGGTTTCACAGCAGGCCTCCTATGCAGGTTCTGTTCCGCAACAGGCCTCCCCTGTGGTTCAGGTCCCGCAGCAGGGCGCATTTGCAGAGCCGGATCAGCAGTATGCCGCGCAGACGGAGGCAGATATGGGGTTTGGCGGCGATTTGCCTGACAGTTCGGAAAATCAAACGTCTGGCTATGATTTGCCCGGTTCGGAAACCTATACCAACTATAGCGATACCATGAACGCCGGGGATGAAGCTGGTGCCGCGCCAACGAAGGAAAAAGTGAAGAGCAAGCTGAAATTCTGGGAGAGCAATAAGGATTCATAACGTTTCAAATCTACCATGAACGGTCTCCGCACATGTATGCGGGACCAGCAAAGAGGTATATATGGCAAATTATCGAATGCTTGTCCAATATGACGGTACCCGATACAACGGCTGGCAGAAGCAGGGCGATACGGATAACACGATTCAGCAGAAGCTGGAGGCGATCTTATCGCGCATGACCGGCGGGGAGGCAGTGGATGTCCATGGGGCGGGCCGCACGGATGCGGGCGTCCATGCCAGGGGACAGGTAGCCCAATTCCGCCTTGACACGGAAAAAACTCCGGAAGAAATCAAGGATTATATTAACGACTATTTGCCGGATGATATCGGCGTCACTTCTGTTGCAGTTGCCGCCCCGAGGTTTCACAGTCGATATAATGCGTCTACTAAAACATACCTCTACAGGATTTGCAAGGACAAATCTTTCCATGTGTTTGACCGAAAATATATGTACCTGTATCGGGGCGAGCTTGATACGGCGGCCATGAAGGTTGCGACTATCTTTCTTCGCGGTGAGCATGATTTCCGCAGTTTCTGCGGCAACCCGCGCATGAAGAAGTCGACAGTCAGGAAACTGTATGCAATCCATATCACGGAAAACAAGCATGAGATCGATCTGGAATTTATTGGAGAGGGCTTTCTCCAGTATATGGTCCGAATCCTGGTCGGAACGCTCATAGAAGTGGGCGAAGGGAAGAGGGATCCGTCATCGATGAAGGAACTTCTGGAGGCCAAGGACAGAAATCTTGCGGGACCGACGGCGCCGGCGAGGGGACTCACGCTCATGGAAGTGAAGTATAACTGAGCGGCGAAACCGAATGAAAGGACTGATTTCGAAGAACTGCCTCCAAAGGGCGAATGAATAACGGTCCAAAAGGACTGTCCCCAAAGGCCGAAAGGAGAAATTAGTGAACAATTCCAGATTTAGCGTTAAAAAAGCAGGACTCATAATAGCCGTGACGCTGTGCCTGGTCGTAGGCGGTTTTTTCCTCATCCGGTATCTGGGGGAGGGGAAAGATTCGTCCGGGGACAGGGTCGTTTACGTTACCGAAGTCGCTACGCTGATCGGGCAGGAGATTTCCGGAGGGATTGTGAACCGGTACGGCGGCGTGGTGGAATCCCAGGAGACATGGAGCTGCACTGCAAATTCGGAGTACAAGATCAAGAGCGTGCTTGTCGAAGTCGGGCAGGAAGTTAGCGAAGGGCAGGCGCTCTTCATTTATGACGTCAATAATCTACAGAACACGCTGGAACAGCAGAAGATTGATCTGGAAAGGCTGAAAGCAGAACTGGACAGCATAGTCACCACGATAAGCGCTCTTGAGAAGGAGTCCAAATCGGCTGACAAGACGGTGAAAGCCAGCTACACGATCCAGATTCAGCAGCAGCAACTGGAGAAGAAACAGAAAGAGTTTGATATTCAGGCCAAGCAGAAGGAAATTGAGACCACGGAGGAGAATATCGCAAACCAGGCAGTCACCAGCCAGATTGCCGGCGTGGTGCAGTCAATCAATAACCCGGAAACCCAGTCGTCGGATTATCAGAACGGGGACTCTTCTTTTATCAAAATAATAAAGACGGGCGAGCTTCGCATAAAAGGGAGCGTCAATGAGCAGAACATCGGCCTTCTGACGGAAGGAATGCCGGTCATTGTCAGAAGCCGGGTGGACAGCTCCCAGGTATGGAGAGGCACGATCACGAAAATCGACAGGGAGAACCAGCAAACCAACGGCTACGCCTCCATGTACGGGTCGGATAACGGTTCCGGTACGAACTATCCGTTTTATGTGGACCTGCCGACCAGCGAGGGGCTTATGATGGGCCAGCACGTCTATCTGGAACCGGATCTGGGCCAGGAAGATGAAAAGGATGAGGAGGGCATCTGGCTTGATGAATGGTATGTCGACGAGAGCGTGGACGACGCGCCATTTGTCTGGGTCGATGACGGGAATGGGAAGCTGACGAAGAGAGACGTGATTGTCGGAGAGCGGAATAGCGATATGGGAACCGTCCAGATTCTTTCCGGACTTGAACTTACGGATCTCATCGCTTTTCCGGATGAAACCTGTGCCGAGGGAGTCAAAACCGAGAAGACGGATATGCCGGCCATCGGCGCGGACGGCGGCGGTTTTGATGAAGAGGAGAGCGTCGTCCAGTTCGATGTGGAAGAGGGCGACTTTGAAGAGTATTATGGAGACGTTGGCTCTTCCGAGACGGAGGCCGGCGGGGACTTAGACGAAGATTTCGACGGAGTGACTTTCGAGGAAGGCATATGAGTATTTCGTCGGGAATTTCGGCCCGCGGGGACGGTCCTTTTGGGGCAAAAATTTTTTTCCCACAAGGACCCGGCCCCCCGGCCGCAGGCAAAGATTGGGGCATTAAAGTTCGGTGTGTGC
>JAUMWM010000096.1 GCA_030529705.1 Lachnospiraceae bacterium | reverse complement strand
AGGAGAAAGGTGCGCCTAAGAGGAGACAGTTGTGGTCCGCCTGAAAGCGAAACGGTATGTCAGTATAGGAGAAAGGTGCGCCTAAGAGGAGGTAGAAATGGTACATGATTTTTATGTAAGCGGTTACGCCGCGCCGGACGAGAAGGGCATCATCCGCTATCGGTTCGACGCCGATGCAAAGACTATCGAGGAAGTTGATTATGTTACGGGCATTGAGAATCCAACTTATATGATTCCCCATCCGGATGGGAAAAAGATTTATTCGGGGGAAAAGCACAAGGGCGAGGGAGAAGTCGTCTCATACATCCTGGACGGCACGAAGCCACGCGTGACTGCCAAGATCAAGACGGGCGGCATTTCCCCATGCCATATTTCCCTGGACCCGGCCTGCGAGTTTTTATTTGCAGCAAATTACGCCACCGGCTCTCTCGCCGCCTTCCGCCTGAACGCAGACGGATCCCTTATGGAGCGGACGGATTTCATCCAATTTGAAGGCCATGGCACCAATCCCGCCCGGCAGGACAGACCCTATATCCATTACGCACTCTGCACGGGGAACACGTTTTACGCCTGCGATTTGGGGTGCGACCTGGTTCGCGTCTTTGATTTTGACAGGGTATCCGGCAAATTGTCGCCTACCGACAGAAATATTTCCGTCCAGCCCGGAGACGGCCCGCGCCACCTTGCCCTCCACGATTCCCACCCCGGCTTCCTCTACCTCATCACGGAGATGGGTAGCAGAGTATATGTCTTGAAGGAGTCAAGCGGCAGATATGAAGCCGTTCAGAAAATCCGCTCCCTTTCGGAAAGGCACGATGTCCTAAAGGAGTCAGGTGGCAAATACGAAGTCATCCAGAAAATAAGCTCCCTTCCGGAAGGGTACGATGGTCCGGAGAATACTGCGGCCGCCATCCGTTTCACGGAGGACGGAACCCGCCTTCTCGTGTCGAACCGCGGGCATGACAGCATCGCCGTGTATGAGGTTTTACCGGACGGAACCCTGTCCGCCCCATGCTGGAACCCGAGCGGCGGCGTTGCGCCCAGAGATTTCAATATAATCGGCAACTACGTCATATCGTCCAACCAGATATCCGGCGATGTGGTCGTCTATGAGCTTGACGGTCTGAAACTGAGGGAAACCGGCATCCATACGAATTTCGGACACCCATCTTGCGTGCAGCCGGCGATGTGAATCATTCCCCTTTAGTCCGAACTTCAGCCCGCGGGGACGGTCCTTTTGGGCCAATTTTTTTCGGCCCATGGGGACGGTCCTTTTGGGTCGAAAAAATTCGACCCAAAAGGACCGTCCCCGCGGGCCGAACCATCTAAACCGAAAAAACAAGGGGGAAAAGCCAATCTCCTCCCCCGCATAATCTCGACTATTTCTTTTCGCCCAGGAAAAACAATGCTACCGTCCCCGGCCCCGCATGTCCTCCAATGACAGGACCCAGGCAACTTATGAGTATCTCTTTCTTTCCAAATCGCTTCTCTATCTCGTCCGCCACAAACCTTGCGTCATCCGGACAGTCTCCATGGCTTATGAACACAGTATCGTTTTGATTTTTGTACCGTCCCATTTTATTTTCCATGTCATCCACGAGCGCGATGAGGGATTTTTTTCTCCCCCTGACATTTCTAAGCGGTGCAAGTTTTCCTTCCTCGTCGACATGGAGAATCGGCTTTACGCTGACGATAGTTCCGAGCAAAGCCGCTGTTTTGGATAATCTCCCTCCCCTGTACAGATGATTTAAGTCATCGACCGTAAACAAATGTATAATGTGATTCTTATGGTCTTCCACCCAATCTCTTGTTTCATACATGCTCTTTCCACTGTCGCGCATACAGATAGCATAATGAAGCAGCAATCCCTGCCCCATGGATGCGGCCAGAGAATCAACTATCTGAATATCAGCATCCGGGTATTTGTCTTTTATGTCCTCTGCCGCGATCCTGAAGCTGTTGTATGTTCCGCTCATTCCCGAGGAGAAAGCAATTATCAAAATTTCATTGCCGCGCGTCAAAGAGCCTTCAAGGGCGTGAAAAGCTTCATCCGGATTGACCTGCGACGTCGTAGGCAATTTGCCGTTACGGACCATCGAGTAGAACTCTTCCGAAGAAAGAAACTTGTCTATCCCATAGATAATCCCGTCAATCGTGTATTTCAGGTTTACAACCTTAATATCATGTTCTTTGAGATATGAAGCCGGTAAATCTGTCATAGAGTCTGTAATAATCTGAAACATATGAAATCTGCCTCCTCACATTTGACAAATGTCGCAACATATGATAATACAATTATATCATCAATATAAGTGTATAACAACATTGTGGAACATTTGATACAAATGCTCACAAATTGAACAGCCTATACAAATAGAGGTAAAAATGTCCAACGAGCTGGAAAAAATGAATATCCGGAGATTATCGAACAAAGAGTCCAATCGGGTAACCAAAGAATGTATACGCTCCGCCATGATCGGGCTGATGGAAGAGTATTCCTACGAAAAAATAAACATGACCATGATAATAAACAGGTCCGGAGCATCCAGGGCATCTGTTTACAGGAATTATCCCTCGAAAGAGGATATTATGATCGATATTACGAAAAAGTTTACGGAAGAGCTCAGCGAATCATTGGCGCGGGTTCTGCACCACGATACGGACACCAGGGACTGGCTTGTGAAAGTATTTGAACGGCTTCAGTCCGATAAAAACATGTGCATCCTTGCGAGGAACTCCAATCTGCCATTTGTCGATCTGTTTTTCGTCGTATTGTGCCAGGCTTCTGAAAAAGACATTCTTCCGGAAGATGAATACAAAATACGGGGATTTGCCGCCGGGCTATGGGAAATTATTATGACGTGGATAAAGAATGGCATGATAGGAACTCCTGAAAAAATGGCCGATATTTGCAGTACCTTGTTCAAGGTGTAGTCTTCAGAATGACATCCCATCTATGGACTCGAACTAGACGGCTGGACTGACAGCTTTGTCATCCTGAGCGTCAGCGAAGGATCTTTTACATAAAACCCATGTAGAAGATAGAAGATTCTTCGCTATCGCTCAGGATGACAAGGTAGGAAATAACGCCTAAATCAGGGCAAACGTACTGTCGCAAAAAAACGGTCACGCCTGCGGCGTGACCGTTTCCACATAACTGCTGATGCAATACAGCGTCTGTCCGTTATACTCGACCCTGGACCAGCCGAGGTCTTCATTTACGCCGGTCCGCGTCACCACTTCCCCATTTTTTATTGTCGCGACCACGGTCGCATTCGGGTTGGTCACGCTCGGCAGCAAGCGGAGGTTTACCTCAATCTTCGGCGTCACCTGTTCATTCACGTCCGTAAACACCGTCTGTATCTGGGGAAGCCCCCCTGACTCATCCGAGCCCGCTACCGTACTCTCCGTTGGCTCCTTCTTAGTCAAATCGGTCGTCAGAAGATTTGTCATGGCATAGACAACCTGCCCGTCATATTCAAGCCTCGACCAGCCCTCATCACTGATGCCGGTACGGTTCACGGTCTCGCCGTTCTGCAGGATATATACGATAAAACTCTCCTCGCCCTGGCTGGGCACGTTTCTGAGATTCGTGGTCTCCTTCGCAGTGACCACGTCGCTCACATCAGTAAACGTCATAATCGTTGCTGAATCCGATGCCGAGGGTTTCGCATCCTCTCCATCCGTTTTTTCCTGCGCGGCAGTCTCTGCGTCCGCAGGTGATGGGGCAGAACTCAGAACATCTGCCGGAGACGAATCTGCGGTCGGAATACCCGTGGAAGACGGAACCGCTGTCGGAGCGGAAGAAACCTCCTGCTCCTTTACAGGCGTGGGGGTCGAAGTGAGAGCCACCCTGACAGTCGGGGTGGGGTTGTCGGAGACCTCCATCGCCGCGCTCCCGGCTTCCCGTTCGCTTAGTACGTCAATGACCCCGTTCAGCCTGCCGGTTGCGAGCAGGGCTGCAAAAGTAGCGGTAACGCAGATAGCGACAACGAGCGCTCCCGCAATTATGCGGAAAGCAATTTCTCCCGCCCTCCCCTTCCTGCTATACTCCGGTTCCTCCGCGTCTATGTCCTCCTCAAAGTCCTCCTCATAATCATCATCTTCATCGTAATCCTCAAAGGACTCATTTTCGAGTCCTTCATCTGCATCGTCCCTTTTGAAGCTTCCTGCATCTGCCCGGATGGGTTCCCCCTCATTTTTTTCATTCCCATCATTTGTTCTATAGTCCGTCTCGTCTCTTTTGATATTCTCACGGTAATCCATAGGCAAGATTCCTTTCATAAAATATAAAACGCTGGTAAACGTTCGTTTTCATCGGTTGGAAATGCCCGCATCGTTGCCCTCCCACGCCTTGCACTGGTGGAAAAATCCAGGCATTTTAATGAACCACCACTTATGAAACGCTCTACCAGTTCATAATAAACAAATACTATGGATATTCTATGAAGAAAAAACCAAAAAAAACGTGTAACCGTCAATTTTATTCATGAAATTGTCGATAGCGCTATCCGCCTCTGCTCCCTCAAGGCCAAGTCCTATGTTCTGGAAATCCCGGTCATTTCCTTGTCTTGAAAAAACGCCGCTTACGCGGCACTAAAACACTTGCCATCCTCCTACTTTCCCGGTACTGTATTCGTTCCTGAAGTTTTGCAGGATGCGCACATCCTACAGTGTGCGCAGTTCCCGCCACAGGTCAGTTTCCCCTGCTTCTTATCCTTTATCATGGAGCGAATGATGCCTGTCACGATCAGAAGCAGCAAAAGCGTGATCAGAATCGTTCCAAGATTTCCTGTTATCCATGCCAGCATTTTTTCGCTCCTTTCTGTCCCCCGGCTTTTAGCCGGGGGACATCTGTCTTTTTTTGATATCAGGAGAATCACGCAGTGATCCTTTCCATAATTATCCTGCTCTTCTGACAGCACCTACAATCTTAAGCGTATCCGCTTCTTTGTATTTCTTGAAAAACAGCATGTAGATGATTCCTGCCAGTGCCGCTATGGCAAGTAACAGCCCAGGCACATTCGTTTTTCCGGTAAATGCCCAGCCGAACTGGGTAATCATAAACGCAATCACATACGCAAAACCGCACTGATAAAGAATTGCAAACCACGTCCATTTCGCATTGTTCATCTCACGCTTGATCGCGCCGATTGCCGCAAAGCACGGTGCACACAGCAGGTTGAATACCAGGAAAGAAAAGCCGGTGATTCCGGTGAAAGCCATTGCAAGCGCCTGCCATGCCGTCAGTTCGCCGCCGCCGTACAGAATGCCCATCGTACCGACGATGTTTTCCTTTGCCACAAGGCCCGTGATCGAAGCAACAGCGGCCTGCCAGCTCCCCCAGCCAAGCGGGATAAAAATCCAGGCGATCGCGCTTCCGATCTTTGCGAGGATGGAGAATTCAAGCTCGTCTTTCGCAAGCATCCGGAACCCGTCTGCCGCAAACCCAAAGCGCGAGGTAAACCAGACGACAATGGTGGACAGCAGGATGATCGTACCGGCTTTCTTGATAAACGACCAGCCGCGTTCCCACATAGACCGGAGCACATTTCCCAAAGTAGGCATGTGGTATGCGGGGAGTTCCATGACAAACGGCGCCGGATCACCGGCGAACATCCTGGTTTTCTTCAGCATGATGCCGGAAATGACGATTGCCGCCATACCGATAAAGTACGCCGAAGTCGATACCCATGCGGACCCGCCAAAGATTGCACCGGCAATCATGGCGATGAAGGGAACCTTCGCGCCGCAGGGAATGAAGGTGGTTGTCATGATGGTCATCCGACGGTCGCGCTCATTCTCTATGGTGCGGCTCGCCATGATGCCCGGCACGCCGCAGCCGACGCCGATCAGCATGGGGATGAAGGATTTTCCGGACAGGCCGAACTTCCGGAACACCCTGTCAAGGACAAATGCAATCCTGGCCATATAGCCGCAGGCCTCCAGGAAGGCCAGCATCAGGAAAAGCACCAGCATCTGCGGGACGAATCCGAGCACAGCGCCTACGCCGGCTACAATACCATCCAGGATTAGCCCTTTCAGCCAGTCCGCCGCATGCGCCTTGTCAAGCAATGATTCCACAAGAACCGGAATGCCGGGAACCCATATGCCGTAATCAGCCGGATCCGGTTCATCCCCAATCTCCTTAAGGGTCTTTTCTGCCTCTTCATAATCAGCAAGTGTTGCGGTCTCTTCGCTGACCTCCAACGTTTCTTCGTCTTCAACTGTATAAGTGAAATCCCCTGTGGGAGCGTTTCCGTTCTTCTCCACGTACGCATTATATCCGTCCACGATGGCGGACGCATCCGCAAATCGCTCCGAGAGCTCGCCATATCCGCCGTCATTGCCAAATAGATGGAACCCATCGCCAAAAATACAGTCATTCGTAAAATCGGTTGCCGGAGCCCCGACTCCCACCATCGCGATCCAGTATACCGCAAACATGATCACGGCAAAGATGGGAAGACCGAGCCACCTGTTGGTGACGATCTTGTCGATCTTATCGGAAGTGGTAAGGGATCCGGCATTCTTTTTTTTGTAACAGGATTTGATGACCTCAGCGATATAGACATAGCGCTCGTTGGTGATGATGCTCTCGGAATCATCATCCAGTTCTTTCTCTGCCGCCTGGATGTCATTTTCGATATGCGCCATCTTATCAGCAGGAATGTTCAGCTGTTCCAAGACCTTGTCATCCCGCTCAAAGATCTTGATGGCGTACCATCTCTGCTGTTCCTCCGGAAGGTCATGTACGACCGCTTCTTCGATATGGGCGATCGCATGCTCCACCGGACCGGAGAAAGTGTGGAGCGGTACAGTCTTTCCGTTCCTGGCTGCCTGGACGGCCGCTTCCGCGGCCTCCATGATCCCGTCCCCCTTCAGCGCGGAGATATCCACCACCTTGCAGCCAATCTGTCGGGACAGCTCGCCGGTATTAATCTGGTCCCCATTCTTCTTCACGATGTCCATCATGTTGACGGCCACAACAACCGGGATCCCAAGCTCGGTAAGCTGGGTCGTCAGGTACAGGTTTCTCTCCAGGTTGGTACCATCTATGATGTTCAGGATGGCATCCGGACGCTCCCCGATCAGGTAGTTCCTCGCCACGACCTCTTCCAGAGTATAGGGGGACAGGGAATATATTCCAGGAAGGTCGGTGATTGTCACGTCATCGTGCTTTTTCAGCTTTCCCTCCTTCTTCTCAACCGTTACCCCGGGCCAGTTTCCGACGAACTGGTTGGAGCCTGTAAGCGCGTTGAACAGTGTGGTCTTTCCGCTGTTCGGGTTTCCTGCAAGTGCGATACGTATGCCCATTTTATGCCTCCTCAACTTCGATCATCTCTGCGTCCGCTTTTCGGAGCGATAACTCATAGTTCCTGACCGTAACCTCAATCGGATCGCCAAGCGGCGCTACCTTGCGCACATAGACAGTGGTATTCCTTGTGATGCCCATGTCCATGATTCTGCGCTTAACAGCCCCTTCACCGTGCAGCTTTACAACCTTTACTGTTTCCCCGATTTTTACATCCCGTAGTGTCCTCACTTCCTGCTCCTCCTTGATACAATGTTTGCCCCCTCGCCTTCGCTCGGCGGCCAGTCGTCGGCGTCATTCCAAATCATGACTTCGTCATGATGACGCCTCCTGTAAACAATGAATTTCCCATCAAACCATAATCTTTTTTGCCAGTTCATCACTGACAGCCACCCTGCTTTCCTTGACCTTCACGATCAGGTTCTCTCCAAGCGAATTGATAACAATTATCTGCCCGCCGACATGGAAACCAAGGTCTTCCAGATGTTTTTTCACCTCAGGACTCCCACCGATTTTCCTGACAATCTGGGGCTGTCCTTTTTCCGCATAAATCAGAGGCATCATAGTTCCCTCCCATTTGATTTGAAATGTAATTAGCAAATGCTAACCTCGTGGTCAAAAATAACAGAATTCACGCCGGGCGGGAATTCCGATTATCATGATCAGAAGGTTAGAATATACTAATCAAAATAATTATAGTTAGAGATTGCTAACCTGTCAAGTCTTTTTTTTCAGTTTTCCATGCCATGCCAAAGTCTGTTACGCTGTTGCTAATTGAAGGGATCACTGCGTGTTTCTTCTGATGTCTCAAAGCAGGCGGCAGTAACGGTTCAGATACTCTTTGTCAGGGAAATCCTCGACCAGCACACATAAAAAGCTCCCGACTATAACAGTAGGGAGCTCTTTCCTTTATTGAGATTGGTCAGTTTGCTATTCAGTCAGGCTTGCCTATATTTATGCCTGCTTCTGAAGTTCAGCCGCTACTGCCGCGCGGACTTCTTCCATATCAACAGTGGGCTCGAAACGGGCAATGACGTTTCCATTGCGGTCCACAAGGAATTTGGTAAAGTTCCAGCCAATGTATGTCTTCTCTCCATATTTCTTGTTGTTCATGTCGGCAAACTTCTTCAGTGCCGCATTCTTCAAGCCCTTCCCAAATCCGGTGAAGGGCTTTTCCGTGGCGAGATATGCAAACAAAGGATCGGCGCTTTCACCGTTGACGTCGATCTTGGCAAACTGCGGAAACTCCGTGCCAAATTTCAGAGTGCAAAACTCATGAATCTCATCCCCGGATCCCGGAGCCTGATTTGCAAACTGGTTGCAGGGAAAATCAAGGATTTCGAAACCCTGCTCCTTGAATTCCCTGTACATGGCTTCCAAAGGCTCATAATGGGGCGTGAACCCGCATCCTGTCGCCGTGTTTACAATGAGAAGCACCTTGCCGGCATAATCGCCCAGGCTCACTTCATTCCCTTTTCGATCTTTTACAGAAAAATCATATACAGACATTTTCTCATTCCTCCTTAGCTTTTTCCTTAATCCTGTTGCCGTGTCCCATCCTGTGAATTCTATTATACCAAATCGAGTGCCATTTGTCTTGCCAAGGTACTAAAAAAAGCGATTTGGTAATAGTATTCAAAAGAAGTCCTTCTTTGCATATCGACACACACAAAAAAACCCCGCTGCATACACAACGGGGTTTCACAGCCGATAGTCAGACTCGAACTGACGACCTACGCATTACGAATGC
>JAUMWM010000095.1 GCA_030529705.1 Lachnospiraceae bacterium | reverse complement strand
CATGCTGCTTCGCATCCCCGATTTTTATGACAGCTTCCACTGCCTAGGCGGCAAATGCCCCGACAACTGCTGCATCGGCAGCGAACTGGACATCGATGATGATACATTTGCATACTATCAGGCCGTGGAAGGTCCCTTCGGAGACCGCCTTCGGGCAAATATGGCCGCCGCCGTCGATTCTCCGGAAGACGGCGCGCACTCTTTCCATTTGCAGGTAGGAGGCCGCTGTCCCTTCCTGAACGCCGACAACCTCTGCGACATCTCCCTTGAACTAGGACCGGACGCGCTGTGCAGCATTTGCACGGAATACCCCAGGCAGGCTTTCGAATGGGGCGGCGTCATGGAAAAGAGCCTCACGCTCTCCTGCCCGGAAGCCGGCCGGCTCCTGTTCCTGAACGACATCCCCGTGACCTTCAAGGAAATACCTCTGGACGAAAGCGGTCTTGCCGCTTACATGGACGATGAAATGTACGGGGAGATGGGGGCAAATGAGCATGACCCTGACGACCGCGAGCCGGCTGCTGCCGTAGATTACGAATTACAAGGGGAGATGTCGCATGATAATAGCGGGGACTATGGTATGTATGCGGAATCCGATGACGGATGGGATGAAATAAACCCGAAACAGCTTCCGGAGATAGAGCAGATCCGCAACGAATGTCTGCAAATCCTGCAGGGCCGGACACTCCCCATAGAGAAACGGGTTGCCCGTTATCTGCAGATATGCAAATGCACCCGGCTCCTCCCGGCAAACGCAGGTTTCCCATTGTCGGAAAAATCCCATCAGCAGGCGGACGAATCAAATCAGAATCCCCTGCCCGGAGAAATCGGAATCCCCTCTACCGTTCAGATTGAACGGGCGAAAGAGCTCACCCTGCCCGCAGAAATCGGGACTCCCGCTTCCGTTCAGATTGAACAGGCGAAAGAGCTACCCTCACCCACAGAAATCGGGGACTCCCCCCTTCGGGATGACTTTGCGGGATTTAAGAAGCGGCTCGAAATCCTCGCCGGTATGGAAATCCTCAGTAGCCAATGGACCTCCATCATGGATTCCCTGGAAGGAAAACTCGGACATGACGAACTAACCTACAGGCGAATATTGAATTCCTACATAGCCTCGGACGACTACCGAAAATACGCTTATACATATGAACATTTGCTGGTATACTTCACGTTCCGGTATTTCCCTCTGGCAGTCTATGACTTCGATTTGCCGGGAAAGGCCCGATTTGCGGTCTTTAGCACCCTCGTCATCCGGGATCTGGACGCGCTGAGATATTGCGAGCGGGGTGCGTTTACATTTGCAGACAGAATTGAAACCGCCGCCTCCTTCTCAAAACAAGTCGAACACTCGGAATACAATACCTGGCATCTGCTTGAGGCAGTCATGCAGAGCCGGCCGGAGGAAAAATCATGAACATATCCTATCAACTAATCCGCAGCAACCGGAAGACCCTCTCCATCGAGATTAAGCCGGACGGGCAAGTCCTCGTCCGCGCTCCCCGCCGCATCACGAAACGGGAAATTGACCAGTTCCTTCTCTCAAAAAGCGACTGGATTGAAAAGCACGTCAGGCAGGCGGCCGAGCGTTCTGCCGCCGCCCCAAAGGCGGACATTCTGACGCCGGACGAAATCCGGGCGCTTGCGAATGAAGCTTTGAAAGATCTTCCCGACCGCGTCCGACGCTTCGCGCCCAAGGTCGGCGTGTCTTACGGCGGAATCACGATTCGAAACCAGAAGACAAGATGGGGCAGTTGCAGTTCAAAAGGGAATCTGAACTTCAACTGCCTCCTTATGCTCGCGCCTCCCGAAGTGCGCGATTATGTCGTCGTGCATGAACTCTGCCACCGCCGTGAAATGAACCACTCGCCTCGCTTCTGGGCGGAGGTCGGCCGCGTCCTGCCGGATTACGAGGTCCAAAAGGCATGGCTGAAAGAACACGGCCCGGCAATCATGGCAAGGATGACGGGATAACAAAAGAATGTCTTTTCATCAAAACAGTTCTTTCTGAAAATGCTGATAATCCTTCGGATCCCCCCAGTCGCCTCCCCATGCAAATCCATGCTCCGTGAATAGCTGATAAGCCAGGTCGTCATAGTCGATGACATGGGGCATCAGCGCGGAGCTGCGGTTGTTGCAATAGGGCTCGGAGCCGCTGTGGGAGGACGTGGCGTAACCGCTCCCGTCAACTCGCACATACGGGTTTTCCAGCGGATTCAGATCGATCGCCAGCCCGTAGGCATGATTTGACAGATTCCCGGAAGACCCCGTGACCGTTCGGTAACAGAATGCGGACGTATTGTCCATCTCAATCGATGCAAAGTCCGATGAATCACCGTCCCCCGCCCAGAAATTATCAATCAGGTACATGGAGTTTATCTCATATCCATTCAGATACAGCAGCGTGAAAATGTCCAGAATGTCCCACTCGATCGCAGCGTTCACGATAAGCTCCCCCACCTGCGTCCGTCCTTCAAAATTCCTGTGGAGCAGCTTGATATAGCGGAGATCTTCCAAAAAAATTTTCTCGTTGTAGCGGAAAGACCTGTCAATTATCCTTGCAAATATCGGATCCCCCTCGACAATCCCCTGGGACGTGAAGTATTTCCCGATATTTTCCATGTCGATGAACTCATCTTCTATAATTTCACCCGGCTCATAGGCCGCCAAATCTTCCAAATACATGGGCGCCGGGGTAAATGTAGGCATCGGAGTGCTTGTCGGTTCGGGCGTGCTTGTCGGGATTGGGGTATTTGTAGGGACCGGCTCGCTGCTATCTGCGGCAGACTCGCTGGCAGAGCTATCATTCTTAGCGGCTATGTCAGCGGCATTTGCACTCTTTTCCATCTCTTCAATCCTCTCCCTGAGGCTGCTCACCTCGGATTCCAGGCTTTCCATCTGGCCGGACAGGGTATTTGCCCGTTGAACCGCCAGGCCTAGCATCACGGCGACCAGCAGAAAAATCACGCACTCCAGCGCGAAAATTACCTTCTTTAACTTGTCTCCCATAACCCCCTCACCGATTCTTCTCATATATAATCCGCAGGCCCTTTAGCATCAGCATCTTGTCCAAAATGATTTCCTTCCGGCAGTTCGGAATAATCGTCCCCGCCAGGCCGCCGGTCGCCACCACCGTGCAGGGATAGCCAAGTTCCTCCTCGAACCTGTCAATCATCCCGTCTATCAGCGCCGCCTGGCCGAATATGATTCCGCTCTTCATGGAATCCACGGTGTTGCTCGCAACGGCCCGCTTCGGTGCCTCCATCGGGATTCTTGGCAGCTGCGAAGTGCCGGAGACCAGGGATTCCAGAGATACCATGACGCCGGGGATAATTGCCCCACCGATATACCGTTTTTTGTCGTCTACGACTGTGATTGTCGTTGCGGTCCCCATGTCGATGACGATGCAGGGCGCGCCGTACTCAGCCAGGGCCGCCACGGAATCCACGACCAGATCCGCCCCGACAGTTCCCGGGTTATCCATCTTAATATTGAGGCCCGTCTTAAGGCCGGCTCCTACGACCAGGGCTTTCACCCCGGCGATTTTAAAAACCGCCTCGCAGAGCACTTGCGTGAGCGGCGGCACGACCGAGGAGATAATCGCCCCGTCTATGCTCTCCGCCGAAATGCCGTTCAGTTCCATGATGGCGCTGATCAGCACGGCATATTCCAGTTCGGTCTTGTAGATGTCCGTCCTGACCCGTTCCGTGAAATGAATCGTCTCATGGTCGAGGCAGCCGATTTCTATATTGGTGTTGCCCATGTCGATGGCTATAATCATTTTCTTAACCCTCGTCCTTCGGTGCTTGTAACATTTTACACTTTGGCTCTTTTCGTCTTTGCCTGTGTCTTTCAGTCTTTTAAACTGTCATCCTGAGCGTCAGCATAGTCTGCATAGATTTTTGCAGTTCTGGAACGCATCTTTCAGTCTTTTAAACTGTCATCCTGAGCGTCAGCGAAGGATCTTTCACCTTCACTAATTGGCTGCATTACGTAAAAGATCCTTCGCTCACGCTCAGGATGACAGGCCGCTCATATCAAAATGGCTCTTTTATCAAAGAGTGGACTTATTACCGTCCTCACGAGCCGAAGTTATCGCATCCCACAAAAGATCCGCTGTCTCATACTTTGATACAAGCGGCAGAGGAATCTCCGCATCCCGCGTAATAATCGTTATCTTGTTGGTGTCATGGGCAAATCCAGCCCCCTTCTCGGAAATGCTGTTTGCCGCGATCATGTCAAGCCTCTTTTTCTCCAGCTTCTTCCGGGAGTTCTCGATCAGGTTCTCGGTCTCCATGGAGAACCCGCAAATGAACTGGTCCTCCCTCTTTCTCCCCGCAATCGTCCCTATTATGTCCGTCGTGCGGGCCAGCCGGATGACCATGTCGCCATCCTTCTTCTTAATCTTCTGGTCAGCAATCTCCACCGGCCTGTAATCCGCCACGGCGGCCGCCATGACCAGGACATCCACGTTTTCAAATTCTGCAAATACCGCCTCCGCCATATCCCGCGCTGAAACCACGGACACCATCCTGACCCCATCGGGCGGCGCAAGCGCGACCTGCCCGGACACGAGGACTACTTCCGCGCCGCGGTCCCTCGCCGCCTGCGCGATGGCATACCCCATCTTGCCGCTGCTGTGATTTGTAATATAGCGCACCGGGTCGATGGCTTCCTGCGTTGGTCCTGCGGTCACGAGCACGCGGCGGCCGGCCAGATCCTGCTTTTTCGTCTCCCCCAGCATATTCAGGATATACGAACATATTTCATCCACCGGCGCCAGCTTTCCCCGCCCCACGTCGCCGCAGGCCAAAAGCCCCTCGGCCGGATCGATGAAATGATAGCCCAGCTCCCTAAGTTTTTCCATGTTCATCTGCATGATCGGATTGTCATACATGGCCGTGTTCATCGCGGGGGCAATGATTTTCGGACAGGTACAGGCCATGATGCTCGTCGTGGCCATGTCATCCGCAATGCCGGAGGCAATCTTTCCTATTATATTTGCCGTTGCGGGCGCGATAACGCACAGGTCTGCCGCCTTGGCGGCCGATATATGCTCCACCTCATATTGAAAGACACGGTCAAATGTATCCGTGAGGCATTTGCTGGCCGTAAGCCTCTCTAACGTAAGCGGGGTGATGAACTCCGCCCCGTTCTTCGTCAGGCAGGTCGTAACGGACAAGCCCGCCTTGACCAGAGTTCGGGCAATGTCAGCCGCTTTGTAGGCTGCGATAGAGCCGGTCACAACCAGCAGCACATTCTTCTTTCCTCGTAACATATCTTTTTACTCCGTAAAATACAGGAAATCCGTCACCGGTCGCTCGCTTCCCGTCGCCGGACTGTTCAGCATCTGGTTCTCAAATATCAACGTGGAACTCCCGCCCCCATCCAGGCACTTTCCAAATCCGCAGTCATGAGCCACCAACGTATCCCTGATCTCGTCATAGGTCATGCCATTTGCATACCCCTCCGACCCGGCAGTAATCAGGTAGTACTCGCACGGGCGGACCATCCCGATCGCCGTCCTCGGATACCGGTAATCCAGGCTTTGGATGCCGACGTTGACGGGTTCGCCATTTGAAATAAGCAACGTATCGCCACAGCACCACGTATCGGTGACCCCCATATTGAGCAGGTCGCCAACCGTCATGCCCTGCTGCGGGGAAAACAGATTGCCGCTGCTGGTCAGGCAAATTTCCATTCCGTTCGCCGTTGCCTTGCTGTCGGGCATCACCTGGCCGTTCTTGATGATGGCATCCGCCATGGTCGGCGTATCCGTCGTGTAATCAAAATTGCTTCCATTGATCCCGACGACCCAGCCCAGCCTCTCGGCCGCGCTGCTTGGCGTCTCCCGTTCCCCGCCGTAGTCGTCATAGGACAGCCCCGCATGAATCTGGCTCGGGTCGTCGATAATGATGTGGGTGAGCAGATAGCTGTACTCTCCCTCCGTATACCTGTTCACCGTCACCATGATAGTGTCCGTCAAATGGCTGTACTCCGCCGTCTTGATTTCCTCCGCATACCGCATCCTGGCGCGGCGAATCTCATTGTCGTGGAGGACGTCCACCGCAAATGTATACATCTTCCCATTATATATGAACGGTATCTCGTTTTTGCCTGCCGTGAGGGGCAGCATGGCTTCCGCGCCCAGCTCGACCTCGCCTTTCGATATGGCTTTTTTCTTCCCATCCTCGTATTCCAACGTTATCTCGTCGAATTCCAGCATGTCCTCCTCGTAGAGTATCTTGTTCACCTCTATGGAAGCGCCTGTGATCGGGACCGGATCGATATGGACATCCGTCTCCCCGTAGGCGCTGCCCACATGGAAATCGCCCGGGTCATTTACGACGGCATCGACCAGGAATTCTGACGCATTTGCTTTCGACGTATGTCCGTCCGTGAAAGTCACCGTTATCAGGACATCTTTCGGCAAAGCTTCCTCCCCGGCGTACACTTTTCCCTTGTATTCGGCGGCAAGGCGATCCGGCATGACCGGCACGATATGGCAGACTGCGTCGCCATATTCCGTATGCACGGCGACGTCCATCTCCCCGGTGCACTCTCCTGCCACCTCGGACGTGCAGGGAACTTCCACCTCCGCCCCATCCTCATAGACAAGGCTTGCCGTGATTTTTTCAGGATTCGGGACTTCCAGATAATAAAGCGGCTCGCTGTAGACAGCCCGGATTTCTGCGACGGGAATCGGATCCACCTTTATGCGATCCGTCAGGCTTCCTTTGCTGACTGTGTATTCCGTAACGGTATCGCCCGTCACGATCACCGTCTTCTCTTTTTTCGATTTCTCCGCATCTATTCCGGCTTCAACCCGACTGCTATCCCGGTTGCCTGCATCTTTTCCTGAGTCAATCTTGCTGCCATCTCGGTTCTCTGCATCTATTCCAGTCTCGGGCTGGTCGCCATCCAGGTTATCTGCATCTATTCCAGTATTGGTCTGGTCGCCATCCAAGTTATCCGCATCTGAATCGGGCCGGCTGCCATCCAGATTCCCTGCGCCCGTTCCGTTCCAGGTCTGGCCGTCACCCAGGTTTTCTGCATCTATTTGGTCACCATCTAGATTGTCTGCATCTGAATCGATCTGGCTGCCGTCCAGATTCCCTGCTCCCTTTCCGTTCCAGACCTGGTCGCCATCCAGATTCTCTCCTTCTTGTCCAGATTCAATCTGACTGCCATCCCGATCACCTGCCTTGCCTGCACTCTGGGATGCAACTCCGCCTGCGGCATTTGCAGCATCCCCGCCTTTTGGCAGAACGCCCTCTACCCTTTCCAGCAAGGCATCTGCCCCGGTTTCTTCTTCGCCGCTTTGCATTTTCAAGATATCATCGGCTGTCACGAGGCCTGCGGAGTTTTCATTTGCAAATGCCTCCACCCCCACCGACTGGTCCCCGTCCTTCTCTGGCTGGTTAAGCTGTTCAAGAATGGCGGCCTGCTGCTCCTCCGTCCAGCCGTTCCAGCTCACTTTGTAGCCTTCGGCATCATATTTCATGCCAAAGAGCGTGCTGGTCTGGACGACAAAATCCTTCTCCGTCAGCGCGGCGTGCTGGTGGAGCTTCCCTGTCTGCCTGACTTCTATCCTGACCGGGACAAATAACCCCACCCCCAGGACGGCCGCCAGAATAACCGCCCCGGCAATCGCAGCCCTTTTGTGTTTTTTCAGGAATTGTTTCACATTAACACCTTCTTTCCCCTGCCGGCATCCTCATCTCTCTGCTCTGTTATAAATAAGGTATCATACCGCCTCCGATTTTTCAACGAGCCGATGCCATATGTTCGTGGAAATTTCGGCCCGCGGGGACGGTCCTTTTGGACCAATTTTTTTCGGCCCGCGGGGACGATCCTTTTGGGCCAATGATGAACAAATTTACAGCATCCATCACTTTTTTCTTCATCCAGACTGAAAAAATGCTATAATACAAAAATTGCATATCTGTCATCTATAAGTCGAAAGGAAATATCACAAACCGATAGACATTTTCGCAAGCATGACAAGCAATTCCGCAAATATGACAATGATTTCGTAGATGCAAATGATTATTCCGCAAGCACGAAAGGAAGCCGCCATGCCCAACATCAAAGCCGTCATCTTTGACCTCGATGGCACCCTCTATGATTATCGCAAATCCGATGCCGCCGCATCCGCTGCCCTCGGCAAATATGTCTCCGAGCACTTCGGCACTTCTTCCGTTGCCTCTACAGCCGGCAACTGTTCTACAGTCTCGTCCGAAGCGCCTATTGCCGAAGCCGCCACCGAAACTGCCGAGAGCAAAGACAGCCATCGGACGGTTTCCTCCGAACCATTTGTTGCCGAAGCCGTCGCCATTTCGACTCCCGAAGGCATACGCACCGAGATAAAAGAGTGCTGGGACATTCAAAATGACCGAATCGGCTTCATTTGCGGCGCGACCCACAGCCGGCTCATCCGCTGCCAAATCATTTGCGAAAGGAACGGCTGGCCGGTCCACCCCCATGCCCTTCGCATGGCGGAAACCTACTGGAACGCTTTTCTCGATGCGATGATTCCGGAGAGGGGCATTCGGGAATTTCTGGTGGCCCTTCGAAGAACCGGCGTAGACATCGCGGTCGGCTCCAACATGACCTCCTACATGCAGTACCGTAAACTCATGCAAATAAACCTTTTTGAGCTTTTCGATCGCGTAACGTTCAGCGAGGAAACCGGCCTCGAAAAGCCGGACAAAAAATTTTTCGAGGTGTGCGCCCGCAAATCCCTCCTTCGGTATAATAAAGAAGGGCTGCATGATGCGGGCTTGTCCACCATTTCAGACATCTCGGATTTCATGACGCATTGCCTCTTTATCGGCGACACGCCCGAGATGGATTATTTCGGACCGATTCGTGCCGGAATGCAGAGCTGCTTCTATTCGGCGGGCAAGCCGGCGCCGGAGGGCATAGATCCTGGCTGCGTCATAAGAGATTACCGAGGCTGCGTGGAAGAGGACGGCGTCCGGATCGGCCCTCATTACATCCCTTACCTGTGACTTCAGCCCGCGGGGACGGTCCTTTTGGGCCAAAAATTTTTGACCCAAAAGGACC
>JAUMWM010000015.1 GCA_030529705.1 Lachnospiraceae bacterium | reverse complement strand
CACGTGAGCCGATGCACGTGAGGCGTAATTCCAATTGGGAGATTGTTATGTTGTCGTTTTTGTACATTATTATCGCAACCGCGATTGGGTGGCAGATCACGGATCTTGTCATCACGAAAAAAGATGCCCCGGGGCTGAACCTCGTATGGGTCCGCGCGGCCTCCTCGTTCGGGGTGGGAGTTCTCGTTCTGACATGGCCTCTTTATCTGGCGGCCTATATCCTGCATGTGAAATTTTCTGTAGAATCGCCGCTAACTCCGGCAAATGCCATCGTCCTCACGGTCGCCCTTGTCATTCTTATTCTGGCAAATGCAGACTGGCTGAGAGAGCGCGCATTTGGAAAAATCCGAAAAAACGGCGAGGGGCAATCTCCGAATTCGACGGCAAGGAATGCAAATGCAGGGCTTGTCACGGATTTCGCCCTCCTAAAAAAGGAGAGTATCTTCTATATAATAGTCCTTGCATTTGTCTGGTTCAGCTTTCACTATGTCCTGCACATGGAAGGGACGAATCTCAAGCTCGGCCACACGGTGCTCAGCGACTACTCTCCGAACATTGCGCTTATCCGGTCCTTCTCCTGGTTTACGAATTATCCCACGGAGTATCCCTATTTTGCCGGTCAGGACATCAAGTACCACTTCATGTTTATGTTCTTCACCGGGAATATGGAGTACTTGGGGCTGCCGATGTCATTTGCATATAACCTGACCTCCACGCTGTCGCTCTTTGGCTTCTTCATCATGCTTACGCAGCTGGCGCTCCGGATAACCGGACGGTTTGCCGCCGCCGTCCTCACGGCGCTTTTCTTCACGTTCCGCAGCGGGCTTGCCATCTTCATGTACATCCGGGAGCACCTTGCGGCCGGTGATCTTCTTAATGCGCTGGCAACGAATACTTCGTTTATCGGTTACACCACCCACGAAGAATGGGGCTTCTGGAACTATAATGTTTATCTGAACCAGCGACATCTCGGGTTCGGGCTTATCATCGCCACGACTGTTATCTGGTACTTTTTCGGGTATGTTGAGGAGGCATGCGGGGGTGTACCATGCGATGCGGCAAATGCGCAAGCGTCTGCCAGCTATCCCGATTTACAACAGGAGTCATGCGTGGATGCGTCTTGCGATGTGGCAAATGCATCCGATTCCGAAACGATAAAAATGACCGGCAACGATTCCGCCTCTGAGGATAAGTCCGAAAATGTCAATCTGACTGCGAAGTTTTCTGCATGGTTTACAGAGTTCTTCCTGTCGAAAAAAGCCTGGCTGCCCAAGGCGCCCGACCTCGCATTGGTGTCCGGAATCATCCTCGGCCTTTGCTCTTTCTGGAACGGAGCCTGCGTGATTGGCGGCCTGCTGATTCTGGCGGGATTTGCCATTTTCTCAAAAAATAAGATTGATTACGTGATTCTGGCGGTTTTCAGCGTCCTGCTGGCCAGTTTGCAGGCAAAAGCCTTTATTTTCGGTTCCGCTGTCTCCCCGACATTATATTTCGGGTTCATCAGCGACTCGAAAAGCATAACGGGAATGATGGGATTTCTGGCGGAGATGGCGGGGCTGACGATTGTGGGGAGCTTGGCGGCGGCATTTGTCGTAAGCAAAAAAGAGAAGGTGCTCATTGCAGCCTGCTGGCTTCCCATCCTGTTCTCCTTCTCGGTCTCCCTGACGCCTGATGTCGCCGTGAATCACAAATACATCATGATGGTGATGGCCTATCTCTCGATTATCTGGGCGGGAATTGTGACAGAGCTGTTTTCCGGGAAGAAGGGGGATGCGCTGTTGACAGATGATTGCGACAAATACGACCGCAACAAACTGTTTTCCGGGAAGAAAGGGGAGACGCCAACGCGCAACAACCTGGGCGGCAAGGTTTTAGCGGTGCTTGTTGCTATCCTGATGACCGTCAATGGCCTGTATGATTATACAATCATATTGAGGGGAAATGACCGGAATCACTGTATGACGCTGGATACGAACCATGACCTCACGGTCTATATTCGGGAGAATCTGACCTATGATGACATGGTCCTGTCCGGACTGCATGCCATATCGGAGCTTACGGCGACCGGCATCCGCATATACTGCGGCTGGCCTTACTATGCCTGGTCGGCGGGTTATGACACGGATTATCGCTGTGATTTGGCAAGACGGATGTATACGGAAATGGGAGCGGATGAGATTCGCACGACTATGGAAAACGAGGGGATTACCCACGTTCTCTACGAGAAAGACATGGTTTACGATGATATTCCGGCGAGGGAGGAGCCATTTGAAGAGATATGCGACCTGATATTTGCCTCCTCAGACGGGCGCTATCGGTTATATAAATTAAGAGAGAATTCATAAATGATGGCAACAGGTCGTCAGGCAACCCATATATTTGGCATCCTGAGTGTATATTTGTTATCATAAGCTTAAATTTTGCCATCCTGAATGTCTAGGGGAGGGATTATGATTGACCATAACCGCCAGAAAAAAATAGCCGTCATAAATGATTTCTCGGGCTTCGGCAGATGCTCGATTGCGGTCTCCTTGCCCATCATCTCGGCAATGGGCATCCAGTGCTGCCCGCTGCCGACCGCCATGTTCTCGAACCATACTGGGTTTGAGAGTTTTTACAGGGTTGATTTTACGGGACATATGAGGCGGTATGCGGCAGAGTGGGAAAAGCTCGATCTCCAGTTTTCCGGGATTGCCACCGGTTTCCTGGGTTCCGAGGAGCAGATAGAGATCGTGGCGGATTTCCTGCAGGATTTTGGGACGGATGGAACTATTGTCCTGATTGACCCGGTCATGGGGGATTATGGAAAGCTTTATCCCAGTTACAGTGAAAAACTGGCCAGGAAGATGCATCGGCTCATCCCCTATGCGGACATCCTGACCCCGAACCTGACGGAAGCTTGTATCCTGACGAGGACGGAATATCGGGAGGACATGGCTCCGGATGAACTTAGGGTTTTATGCGACAAGCTGGCCGAGCATTGCGACCCGGATAAGAATATCAAGATCGTCATATCGGGCCTGAACCGTGACCGCTACCTTGAGAACTACGTGTATGAGCGGGGGCTTGAGCCGCAGCTCGTGATGACGCCTAAGATAGGCGCAAACCGATCAGGCACGGGGGATGTGTTCTCGTCCATCATTGCCGGGTGCGCTGTCCGCGGAATGGAGTTTCGGGAGTCCGTCTGGATGGCGTCCGAGTTTATCGGCAGATGCCTTAAAACGACGATGGAGATGGGCTTGCCCGGAACGGACGGGATTGCATTCGAGGAGCATTTGTTCGAGCTGAGATGAAATTTCGGCCCGCGGGGCGGGTCATTGTGCAACATTAAATTTCGGCCGGGGGGGCCGTTCCTTTTGGACCAAGATTTTTTGACCCAAACGGACCGTCCCCGCGGGCCGAAAACCGCTTTAACCAAGAAGGAGGATAAACAATTGACTATCATATATAAGGTAAAAAACGGACTCTATGTCAATCTGACCAACCGCTGCCCCTGCGCCTGCACCTTCTGCCTTCGGCAGAACGGCTCCGGCATTTATGGGTCGGATTCTCTTTGGCTGGAACATGAACCCTCTATTGATGAGGTGAAGGCGGCTCTTGATGCCTGGGATCTCAGCCAGTACGGCGAAGTAGTCTTCTGCGGGTATGGAGAGCCGACGGTACGCCTGCCGGAGTTGCTGGCGGTGGCTGAATATATCCGCTCGAAGTCGGACATAAAGATTCGTATCAATACAAATGGCCTCGCCAATCTCATCTGGAACCGCCCGACCGAATCGGACCTTGCAGGGCTGATCGACACGGTTTCCATAAGTCTTAATGCAAATAATGCGGAGGATTACCTGAAGCTCACCAGATCGAAGTTCGGAATCGGTTCCTGGCAGGCCATGCTGGATTACGCCAGGGAGTGCACGAAATATGTGCCGAAGGTGGTCATGACGGTGGTGGATAAAGTCACGACGCCTGAGGAACAGGAGGCCGCCCGGCAGATATGCGACTCGCTCGGAGTGACGCTGCGAGTCAGGGCATATGAGGGGTGAGATAAGCATTCGTCGTTATTTTTTCCAATTGTGCGTTTGCCCCAATTTAGCTGTTGTCTGATGTCTAATTCTTTGGAGAGATATCTATGGCGAAATGCATCATGATCCAAGGCACCATGTCCGGAGCCGGCAAGAGCCTGCTCGTCACCGCCCTCTGCCGCATCTTTCGGCAGGACGGCTTTCGAGTTGCGCCCTTTAAAAGCCAGAACATGGCATTGAACAGTTGCATCACCCGGGACGGTCTCGAGATGGGCCGCGCCCAGGCCGCCCAGGCGGAAGCTGCAGGCAAGGAGCCGGATGTCCGTATGAACCCGATCCTCCTTAAACCAACGAGCGATGCGGGCAGCCAGGTCATTGTGAACGGGCGGGTGCTGGGGACGTACCGCGCCCGCGATTATTTTCAGATGAAAAAGTCCCTCATTCCTGACATTCTGGCCGCTTATAAGAGTCTTGCCGCAGAGAATGACATCATCGTCATCGAGGGAGCCGGAAGCCCGGCGGAAATCAATCTGAAGGCGGATGATATCGTCAACATGGGGCTTGCCAAGATGGTGGATGCCCCTGTCTTGTTGGTGGGAGACATAGATCCGGGAGGGGTATTTGCCCAATTATACGGAACAATCGCGCTCCTTGAAGAAGATGAGCGAGCGAGGATAGCGGGAACGATTATAAACAAATTCAGAGGTGACCCGGAAATCCTCCGTCCGGGTCTGGGGATGCTGGAGGAGCTTACAAATGTGCCATGCCTTGGTGTCGTCCCCTACATGGACGTTGACATAGACGATGAGGACAGCCTTTCCTCCCGGCTTGGGACGGGGAGGCATGAAAAGGCTATCGACATCGCAGTTATCCGTCTTCCCAGAATCTCGAATTTCACAGATTTTTCTCCCCTTGAAGAACATCCAGCTCTCGGCGTGCGGTATGTGAAGAGCCGCCGGGAACTTGGAACTCCGGATATGGTCATCCTGCCAGGCACGAAGAATACGATGGAAGACCTCAAGTGGCTGCGGGAGTGCGGACTTGAAGCCATGATTTTAAAGCTGGCAGAAAAAGGGAATCCGATTCTCGGCGTCTGCGGGGGCTACCAGATGCTGGGCATGAGCCTTGCGGATCCGCTGGGGGTAGAGAGCGGGAACCATGATTTGGGGTGGACAGAGAAGAACCGCTTTGACCGCAATTGTTTTAACGGTGGCAGGAAAGATGCAGATTTGAACGAAAAGACAGGGAGATTACAAGCGCATTCGGCTCTGCATTCGTACGATTGGAAAGATATGGATTTGGACGAAGGGAGATTGAAAAACGTTGAAGCAGTCAGAGGAGGAGTTGCGAAAAAAATGATGCCCGGCATGGGCCTTCTTCCTGTAATGACGGAGTTCGCCGGGGATAAGCGGAGGACCCGCATTCGGGGGTATGTGGCAAATGGTCCCCTGGCCGGAGCGAAGATAGACGGCTATGAGATACATATGGGGAGGACAAACATACGGCGTATAGATAAGAACCATATATTCCGTTTGCAAGACGCAGAGCGTTTTTCCGGGCAGACGGATATGCGTAGTGTGGGACAGGATTTTTCCAAATGCCTGCCTTTCATTTGTCTGGAAGATGGAACATGGGATGGCTGCCAGATTGGAAACATTTTCGGGACCTATCTGCACGGCCTGTTTGATACCGGCGAGCTGACAAATGCCCTTGCCTCTTTTCTTATGAAGCGCAAGGGAATCAACCCGGACTATTTCAGGGCGGAGAGCCGTGCGGAGTACAGGGAGCGGCAGTATGAGAAGCTGGCGGCCTTGGTGAGGAAGAATCTGGATATTGGGAAAATCTACTCGATTTTAGAATAACGTTATTGTTCGTGCGATATGTGCCGCCCTTGTCATCCTGAGCGCAAGCGAAGGATCTTTTACCATCTACAGCGGCTTTATAGAAAAAGATCCTTCGCTACGCTCAGGATGACACTCAATTTATCATAAGCGTATGTTTTACGTGTAAGATCCTTCGCTAACGCTCTGGATGACATGGACTCATATATCTTGCCAAGTAGTTGCGAAAAGAGATACCGGCGGCCTGAAACCGCCTTTTGAGGAGGAGCCAATTTGATCCGCTGGTGGCGGCTCGGTGCAACAGGCAAGAACATCGGAAAAACGACATTCTTAGATAAGTCAATTAAACCCGTAAGCGGCGGCTCGGTACGACAGGAAAGAACGTCAGAAAAACCGACATTCTTAGATAAGGATTGGACCTATATGATACATTTGTATTACGGAGATGGAAAAGGGAAGACAACCGCCGCCATGGGCCTGGCTCTGCGAGCACTCGGTCATGGGATGAAAGTCGTCGTTGTGCAGTTCCTGAAAAACGGGAAGAGCGGGGAACTGATCCCGCTTGTAGAACTGGGGGCGAAAGTGTTTTCGGGAAAGCCGCAGACAAAATTCTTCAGAGAGATGTCCGAGGCGGAACGAGAAGAGGCGAGGCAAGTTAACAATGAGAATTTAAGGAAAGCGTTGTCTATCCCCTGCGACCTTTTGATTTTGGATGAGGCATGTGCCGCATGCCGCCTGGGAATGGTGGATGAGGATTTGCTACGGTCATACGTGGAGCATGATGCACCACTACTATTGGAAAGCAATCTCGAAAAACCTATCGCTTTGAATCAGAAGGAGATAAAACACAGTGTCTCGCAGGATGCCAGTAAGGCCAGGCATCTGAAAAGTGATTTCAGGGAGGAGCCAATTTGCTCCTCTTATTGCGCTCCGATGCGACAGGCAAGAATGTCAGAAAAGCCGACATTATTAGATAAGATGGATGGACAAAAGAATTTTGACACAAGCGAAGAAACCCGCTCGGCTAAGCCTGAAATTGTCCTCACGGGCCGGGAACCGCTGGACTGGATGGTGGCATCGGCAGACTATATCACGGAAATGCGCAGCATCAGGCATCCCTATGAGAAGGGAGTGCGGGCAAGGGTAGGGATAGAATTCTGATTTGGATTTGCTTGGTGGGCGGTCTGGCTTCCCTTGCCCGAATATGCATTTGCGTGTTATGATAAATCTGTTGGATTCGAGATGTGTGAAAAACGGTGAAAAGCATGAAGAAAAAAAGATGGTTTCATTTGCTCATTGTGATAGGGATTTATTTCGGCCTGCTGCTCCTGCTACAGATCTCGGAAAGCAGGGCGGCCGACTCGCCCCTCAAAGCTCCGACAGAGATAACCAACTTAGGCTCCGCCGTATGGTATTCCATCGTCACGCTCACGACGGTCGGCTATGGGGACTTTGTGCCGAGGTCTTTTATCGGCAAGGTAATCGGCGCCTTTTTTGCAATTTGCAGCACGTTCCTTGTCGCATTTCTGATCGGCATCGTCTTATCCCTCCTGCGCGGCAGGCTGCTCCCGATCATCCGGCTGTTTTTGTCACGGAAAAAGCGTTGGTATATTTTCGAGAACCACAACAGCAGGGCGGATTTGCTGGGAAAAAACCTCTTGGAGGAACATCTAGGCTGCGTGGTTATTTACGCCGGAAGCGACACCCATGGCTTTTTCTCTCTTGAAGCTTCCGTGAAATCCGTTATCTCCACCGAGCTTGGCGTCGAGGAAATTCTGCGTTATTCCTTAGATAAAAGCAAATGCACCGTCTTCTTTCTGGATGACGACAGCTTTGACAACTACCAGCGGGGGAGCGATCTGCTGGAAGAGGGCGTGACCGCATGCTGCATGACGGAATATGAGCCGGACCACTACCCGCCGTCCCTCATCCTCTATGACCCCTATGTGAGCTCGGCCCGGACTTACTGGAATCGGTATCCGGCGAATTTGTCAGGGGAGACGATCGTGCTGATCGGTTCGGGCAAATACGCCGAGGCCATCCTGGAACAGGCCCTGACGGTGAATGTATTTGGTCCCGGACAGCAGCTAAAGTATCTGGCTTATGGGGACTATGGGGAGTTCCGCAGGAACCATCCTTATCTTTCGCAAATCTGCAGGACTGTTTCCATAAATGCCGCGGGAGCGCAAAACGGACAGTTCCGGAAAGCAGATTCTGCTCCGCATACAGATGAACAGCTTGTAGTAGACTTTGCTTCCGCAAATGCCGCAGAATCGGAGGACGGACTATTTCAGAAAATGGATTCCGCTTCATATGCAAATGCTGCGTCCGCAGACATGATTTCCGCCCCATCCACAAATGATCTCCTGTTCTTTATGGATACGCCCTGGAACGAAGACTGGGAAGCGCTTATGAGCGCAGACAGGATCATTCTTTGCTCCGAGGATGAAGGCGATAACCTGGAAGCTTTCAACAAAATTCACCGCTACATGCCCATATCTGCTCCCATCTACGCCCGGATCTCCCAGGGATTCGACCAGGTCATTCCGTTTGGCGCACCTGAGATGCTTTTTACCTCCGAGAATGTCCTGCGGAAGAAACTTGACCGATGGGGCATGATGCTCAATAATATTTATCTGAGAAGCCAGAATCTGGATTCTCCCAAATGGGAAGAGCTCAACGCATTTCTCCGGAGATCCAATATTGCTTCGGCAGATCATCTATTTACAAAGGTGCGGATATTGCTGGGCGGGGAGGCGGATTCGTTCCTGACGAAGGAAGTGTACGCATCGGCTTACGAAGCGTGGCGGACCGAGTGGCCTGAAAAGAAGGATCTGTTCCGATGGATAGAACATGAGAGGTGGGTGCGCTTCTACGTCATGAACAATTGGCAGTTCAACGAGGTCCGCGACGATGCGAAGCGCCGCCATAATATGATTCGGCCGTTTGACTGCCTGTCTGAAAGCGAACAGGCCAAGGACGACTATGCGTGGGAGATGTTGGGAGAGATTGCGAAAAACATATAGGATGAGTCATAACGGCTCTCACCTCCGCGCCGCCTTCGGTTGGGAGAGATTGCGAAAAACATATAGAATGAGTCCTAAGAGGAGACAGTCGTGGTCCGCTTGAAAACGGCACAGTATGTCAGTTCAGGCGAAAAGAACTTTAGAGGAGGCAAAGTATGATGCCCTGCGGGGCAACAGCAAGTCGAGCATCTTAAAAAAGTGTTTTCAGGGAGGAGGAAGACATGTTGAAGAATAATCCAAAAGCAGCCGCGTCGTTTCGTATCCTTGTGGCCGGTTACCTGATATATCTTGGGGGACATAATTTGCTAAGTCCCGGAGCAGTGGGACGGAGCCTGCTTATCATCGCCAGTTCGATTTTTTTTATCGGAACCGGAGTGGGGTATGCGCTATTTGCATACAAAGTGTATAAAAACTCCGCAAGAGAATCGGAGGATACAAATGCTTCGATTGCAGAGAAGTCGGAGGATACAAATGGTCCTTTCTCGGAGGAAGTAAGCATTTCATCCGCAGAAGAGCCGGAGGCTGCATTGCCCACAGAAGAGATGGACGGCGACTCGTGAGGTCCGACCTATGGGGACGGTTCTATTTGACCAAAGGTTTTCGGCTCGCGGGGACGGTCCTTTTGGACCAAAATTTTTTGGTCCAAAAGGACCGTCCCCGCGGGCCGAAAATTTTTGACCCAAAAGGACCGTCCCCGCGGGCCGAATCTGCAATGCACTGTCGCCTCACATCCCAAATTCTTCGCACAACTTGTCAAATCTCGCCTGTTCCTTTTCCTTGATCGGCTTCGACAGGTCGTTCATGCAGTGGTGAATGACGTCTGCGTCTTTCAGCACCTCGTCCATCGGTCCATCGATTGACAGCTTGTCGTCATGGTGATAGATGGCGGAGCAAATCGTATCCGTCTCCGCATCATTCGTCAGCTCGAGTTCTGTGAGGATTTGCCTTGCAAGTTCGGCGCCTTTGTGCGCATGGTCGTCATAGGATCCCGACTTGTAGGCATGAAGGTCGTGGAGCATGGCTGCCATAGATGCCAGTTCAGGATCCAGGCCGCGCTTTTTCGCAATCATGGTCGCCGCCAGCGATACGCCATAGAGGTGAGCTACGGCGCTGTTCCTCTTATCGTTTTTTTCCATCTTGTTCAGAACTTTTTCAACATATTTTCGTAAATCTTTCAGTCTGCTCATTTTTTCCTCCTCGTCTCTTGTTCAAATCAACCCTTCTCCCACCGAACCGCTCGGAAAATCTCATCCAGAATCTTCCGGCTTTCCTCCCTCATGGATTCCCTCATATAACAGTGGATGTAGCAAAAAGTCTTGCCCTTTTTAACGGAAAGGGTCTCCCCGACCATGTCAATATCCTTGGCTCTATAGGAGTATGCAAATCCTTCCGCCTTCCTTCCGCCCAACTCCTCCGTCACAAATCCCTCCAGCGCATATCCGTATTGCTCCATAGCTTTCCGAACCTGCGGTTCCATTTTTTGAGCGACGTCTTTTGCACCTAGCAGGAGCGCTGCAAATCCGCTCTTCTTCCAGGAAACGGTCAGGACCATATGTTGGTTAGAATTCGAGATTGACCAGTTCGGAGCTTCCCGAAATAGCTTGAAAGCACTCACTTCCGACTCATCCATGACATGAAATCCTTCGGGAACTTGGATGCTTAATTCATCGTTCAGCAGAAATCGTCCTTTTTGTTCGCCTGTCGCCATAGCGTTCTTCCTCCTCTAAGGCACTTTTCGCCTAAACCAATATATCGTGCCGCTTTGCAAGCGGAGCACAGCTTTCCTCTCCCTGAGAGTGTTTTTCGGATGCCCGACTTGCCATATCCTGCGGGGCATCATAGTCTGTCTCCCATCGGACATTCATAAGGTTTGTTTCTATTATTATATTGAAAACCTCTCTGCGAACACCTGTCTGACGGCCTCCATAAGCGCCTCGTTCTCCTCCCGAAGACGGACCGCCGCCCGAAACCATCCCTTGCCCAGCCCCCGATAATTCGAGCAGTCGCGTATCGCAAAGCCCCGTTCCATCAGGCGGCAGGCCAAGTCCGCCTGACCCGCATGGAATAGCACGTAATTCGCCTCCCCGGGCAACACGAAAAACCCCATATCCCGAAGCCTTCCCTGCATCCTGCATCGCTCCTCCGAAATCAGCTCCCGAAGGCAGGCTTCGTACCCCTCGTCCCTAAGCGCCGCCACGCCGGCCTCCTGCGCCGGCATGGAAACCGACCAGGGAGGTCCCGCTTTTCCCATCCTCTCAATAAGATCTCTGTTCGAAGTGGCGCACCAACCAAGACGAAGGCCGGCCATCCCATAGAATTTCGTAAATGCCCGCAGCACGCACAGGCATCTGTACCGTTCAACAAGGCTAAGAAGGGTGCAACGTTCCCGGCTTTCGACAAAATCCATGAAGCACTCATCTGCCACGAGCAGGATATTCCTTTCCTCGCACTGCATGAGCAGTTTTTCGAGAGAATCCCGGGAGTAAATAAGCCCTGACGGGTTGTTCGGGTTACTGAGAATAACCATCTCCAACCCATCTTCCAACATAGTTGCGGGCAAATCCGGCATTCTCGTTAATTGTCTCAACTTCGGTTTCTGGTCAGCCCCTCCCTCCAGAAACCCTCCGATCAAATCCAGCCTCCCCGATTCTTGCCCCGACTTCGCTTCCGGCTCCGCCTCTCTTCCGAAAGATCCTCCAAGCAAATCCAGCCTTCCTGCCGCCTGCTCCAACTCCGCTTCCTGCGCCGCCATCCCCCCCATCCACTCCCAGTATACGACCTCGCATCCGACTTGCCTGAGCGCCGCCTCGTACTCCTGAAAATCCGGTGCGGGTACGAGAGCCTTCCCGGGCCATGCGGCATAGGCCAGCCTGTAAATAAGGTCAGCGGCTCCGTTCCCGCAGAGAATATCCTCGCAAGACAATCCATATTTGTCCGCAATCGCCCTTCGGAGCCTCCTGCATTCCGGGTCCGGATAGCGGCTTGCCGTTTCCAAAGATGAGCAAATGGCCTCCTTGACGGAGGCCGGCAGCCCGAGGGGGGAGACATTTGCAGAAAAGTCCAAAATTTCTCCGCCATATGACTCCCCATAAGTCACCCAATCCCCCCCATGGGGAAACGTGCTGCTTCTTTCATACACCATTTTGCACCCTCTCCCAAATTCGCCCATGGGGACGGTTCTTTTGGGTCAAAAAAGTTGTCCCAAAAGAACCGCCCCCATGGACTCATTTTGGGTCGAAAATAATTGTCCCAAAAGAACCGTCCCCATGGACTCATTTTGGGTCGAAAAAAGTCGTCCCAAAAGAACCGTCCCCACGGACTCATCCCGTCACGGTCAATCACCCTGATTAAAGTAAGCATCTGCCGCCTTATAATACAGATAAATCGCCCTTCCAAGCGTCTTCCTGTTCTCATTCCCGTTTATTATCGACGTTCTCACATAGGAAAGGACGCTCGCATTCTTTATGGTATAAGTATCCTTCCCGTCGCTGATGCTGAATGTATGAGCCTTGCCAAGGTTCGGCGCCGCGACATTTTTCACCATCAAAGTTCCGTTGGAAGACGTCTTTTTCTTGCCATCGACCTTATATGTAAACTGCGAGGCTTCATAGCCGTCTTCAAAAGATAACTTGATACGGAGCGTATTGTCGGATTGAAAATTGACGCTGATAGAAGCGCTCTTCGCCAACGTGCTGATGCTTGTGCAAATACAAGCTGTCCACGCTCCCCCAGCCGCCGTCCTGCACGCCGAGTTCCACCTGAAGGAGTACATTTGTCGGTTCTTTGATTTCAAATGCAACCTTGCTGTCAAGGTACTCCGAAGGATTCTGAGTCCACCCGGTAAGAGATACGGGCTCGCCCTCCGCAAGGATGCCGCCATCCTCGTTCAGCACGCGGAGCGCCACGGTATCATTTGCAAATCCCATAGCCTTGCACTCAAGGGTGTACCAGCCGGCATCAAAAAGCGACGGGGCGCTCGATATGTCCATGCCCATGATAAAGTCATCCGTCAGGGTAGGGACGCGTTCCACCTCGATCTCGCCGATGACCGGTTCTACGCCATCGGTTACAGAAAACTGAACATAATTCGTGTCAATTAACGTGTTATAGGAGCTATCCTGCAAATTATAGCCCACGCAGTACTCGCCCGAATCCGCGAAGGTCACGCTTGCCGAAAGCGACCTGCCGGAATTTGCATCATTGTCAAGATTATACCCTTCGGAAGCATAGTCGCCGCTCCATACATCTTTCCAGAAAAAGAGATACAGCCCTGCTTCCGCAAGATCCGATACTTCCTCTCTTCATAGTCTTTCCTCCTCGTCAAATCTCATGCAGCCTGCACTTAAGCACCGCCGTCTGCCGCTCCGTCTTCGGCGTCACCTCAATCTCATCCCCGTAATACCGCACATCCGTGCAAAGCTTCGTAAACTCTGTGACCGGTCCAATCACGTCATATCCGAACCCGTCCCCGCGGTAGTGCATCGGAATGACGACCCGGGCCTCAATCTTGTCCGCAAGCGCTTTCGCCTCCGCCGCATTGATCGTGAAATGCCCCCCGACCGGAATCAGCAGGACGTCCACGCCGGCAAGCTCCTTCAACTGGCTGTCTTTCAACTTGCAGCCGATGTCGCCCATGTGAGCCAGGGACATCTGCCCGCGCAGGACCGTGATTTTGTTCTTTCCCCGAAGAAGGCCCAATTTGTCGTCATGATAGCTTTTTATGGTCGTGATGGCGAAGGGGCATTTGCCTCCCTCCACCACTTTCACCTGGTCCACTGCGCCGTGGTCGCTGTGGCCGTGGCTCGCGATGACCATATTTGCAGTCTCATGGATAGGCCCGCAGCCCGGGACCGAACCGGGCTTGTATGGGTCAAATATGACCCGGTAGCCATTTTCCTCAACGATAAAACATGAGTGCGCAAGATACGTGATTTTCATTTTCTACCTCCTGCAAATGACGCTATTCCTTGTCTAAATCTGTAATTATTATACCGATTTGGCCAGGAATAGGCAACTTCTCCTATGCAATTATAAAAAACATCGTTACTGTTCACACTTCCGCACAAAATCGCCTGTTTTTGCGGTAATTGGGGTGTCATCCTGAGCGTAAGCGAAGGATCTTTTACATAAAGCCGCTGCAGATGGTAAAAGATCCTTCGCTTACGCTCAGGATGACAAGGGCAGTACATGAGGTGTGAACAGTAACAAAACATCATTCGCACCCACACACGCCGTCACTCAATACAAAGGCCTGTTGGCCCATCTGCGAAACTCAATGCCACGCTTGGATTTCACCCGGTAACCTACGGAGATAATCACATCCAGATTATAATACATCGGCGGTCTTGACGCATTTCCAGAACTTCTGTCGAAAATTTCGACAGAAGTATTCCAATCAAGTTCCCCTTCATTAAAAATTCTTCCAATATGGTACGCTATGGATGATCTCGCTGTATCAAACAACTCACTCATCTGTTCCTGCGTTAACCACACGGTATCCATGTCTGGTGTGACGGGAACGCTCAATGTTAAATCCCCGCTTTTAAACCATCATCCAAACCAGTGCCCTGCACCCCACCAGCAGCACCAGCGATATCACGCTTGATACCAGAAAAATTCGATTCGCCCTCTCTATATCTTCCGTCTCAATCTCCCTCACATCATCGCCAATCCACTCCTTCTCATAAAGCTTCCCGAAATACCATGTCGGTCCGAGAAGCCGGACGCCCAATGCCCCGGCCATGACCGCCTCCGTCTGCGCCGAGTTCGGGCTGGGATGCTTCATCCGATCCCGCCCCCAGACCCTGGCCGCCCTCTTCCCGGCCGCCCGCCCTTCACACACATGCGCGGAACCAATCATGACAAGTGCGGCGAGCCTAGATGGGATGGAATTTGCCGCATCATCAAGCATGGCGGCCGCCCTCCCGAAATACAGATACCTCTCGTTTTTATAACCGACCATGCTGTCCATCGTATTGACGGCCTTATAGACCAAGGCGAGCGGTGCGCCGCCAATCGCCATGTAAAAAAGCGGGGCAAATACCCCGTCCGAGAAGTTCTCCGCCACCGTCTCCACCGTTGCCCGAAGAATCCCTGCCATATCCAGCTTCTCCGTGTCCCGACCAACGATGCGCCCGACGGCTTTTCGGGCAGAATCCCAGTTCAAGTCCTCCATGCTTTCCGCAAGGGCCACTTCCCTTGCCGTATTCCGGCTTTCCACAAGAGCCACTTCCCCTGCCGCATTCCGACTTTCCGCAAGAGCCACTTCCCTTGCCACATTCCGGCTTTCAACCAGCATCCCCCTCACCGCCAACGCCTGCCAGCACCAGAAGGTATTCAGGGCAAATGCCGCCGCCCAATGCGCCCTGCATAGCGCATAAAGCAGCCCCGCCGTAAAAGCAAATGTCCCCACCGGCAGGACGACTGCCAGAATCCTCCCGGCAACGAGTTCCCCTTCTTCCGTCTTTGAAAACCGCTTCCCATGCGCCTTAGGGGATTTCGTCGTGTCGATGATTTCCCTCTGTTTTGTTCCTGAAAGCCTCTTTCTCAGAAATGCTTCCAGACAGTTGATGCATTTTCCCATCAGGACGACCGGATGCGGTATCCAGGCAGGATCGCCGAAAACCAAATCAAGGCCGTATGCCAGACATATACTTACCACCAACCGCATCTTATGCTCCGCCTTTCAAAATCTGCGGGCAGCCGCAGACCACCCGAATGACCGTGTCCGCCCGCTCTGCCAGCATACATGCGAGCCTGCCGGACCATTCCCGCCTCTCCCTCTCCGACTTATCGAGCGGAACGACCCCGCAGCCGGTTTCATTTGCAATAACGATGTCCTTTTGTGCCAGTTTATCCGCAAGCACGAGCAATTCGTTCTCGTCCCATACCTTGCCGCGAAGCAGTTCTTCAACGTTCCACGCCGTCCGCTCTTCAAATTCCGCATCACTAAGTCTAAGAGCTAACTTAATATATCTTCGCTTGCCCGAATACATGGGACCCGTGACGAATATCATCTTATGTCCTCCCGTTTCATCCCAGATATGAGATAACCGATGGCTTTTTTCATTGCCAAATGCCGCCTTGTGGCAATCTATCCGACAGCATCCCAAAGTGCGATGCTTTCCGTCTGATTCAAATGCCTCCCTATGCTCCAGCCGATTATCACACGGCAAATCGGACTTCACGACATTGTCGATGCAGCGTGCCATATCCGGCTTCACGACATTGCCGATGCCACATGCCATATCCGGCTTCAGAATGTTACCGATGCCGCAAACAACCTCCACCACCCGATCCGCCCGCTGCGCCAAGGCATTTTCTATCCAGGCGAGTTCCTGCAAATATTTCACCGTTTCCTCATTGTAACAATTCCTATTTTCGTACACTTGGTTTCGGTCAGATTCCTGCAAAAATTTGGTCGTTTTTCCATCATAACCCCTGCCGTCCGCCGTCAGGATTCCCGTCACGCAGACAAGGCTTTTCGCGACCCGCTCCAACTCCAAAATCTGCTGCAAAATGCCCGCCGCACCGTTTCCGTCCGAACGGAAGATTTCATTTGCAACCAGATTGGGCAAATCCTCCAGCAGGACGTTTCTCCCCGAGCAGACATCCAGGCACGTCACGATATTGATGGGGCATTCCACCGTCTTAAATCCCTTCCCCGCCCGAAGTTTCCTGTGCCTTTCTATCCTATCCTCGGCCTCCCGCCCGAAGGGTTCCATCGTGGCGAGATAAACCAGATCGTCGTCCTCCGACCAAGGAGACCTGTTTCCCGCCACTGCGACTTGTTCCTTCATGACAAAACGGTTACAGCCGCTATCCTTTAGCAGGAGATTTTCCGCATATTCACTTTTCCCGCTGGCGGAACCGCCGATAACCAAAGTGAGCATAACGCTCGTTTCCTTTCTCAGATAATATTCCCAAACTTCCTGGCGGCCGCCACAAACCGCTCCGCCAGCGGAAGCTCTCCGCCTAACGCAAGATGTGGAAATCCGGCATATAGATGCTCTGAAACGAAGGCGCATCGCCAAGTTCGATTCCCATCGACCTGCGCCCCAGCCCATCCATCCCACGTCCCATCACCCCCGCCTCGAATAACTTCCCCGGCTCGCACCGCCGCAAGGCCATTCCCATTGTCGTCCGTATCCCAGTGATGGAACTCATGCGCCGGGATGACCTCGCCCTTCCGAAAAAGGAGAGAGTCCTTGTCAGCGGCTAAATAAATGTACCCGAACCGCACTAAGCGCCCTGACGGCTGGCCGCATCCTGCAAATGCCCCCACCATCTCATGCACCCCGCCGCCTTCGTCTTCAAGATGTTTCTGCAAATAAAGGAAACCTCCACACTCCGCAATAATCGGCATTTTTCTGTCAAATGCGCTCTTCACCTCAGCGCGCATCTCCCGATTTTCTCCAAGTTCCCTTGCATAGAGTTCCGGATATCCTCCGCCCAGATACAAGCCCGAGACATCAGCCGGCAATGCCCCGTCATGAATAGGGCTGAAAAAGACAATTTCCGCCCCGGCTTCGCGCAAGGCATCCAAACTTTCCTTATAATAGAAGCAAAACGCCTCGTCATAAGCAACAGCAATCCGACAGCGAGACATTTTCTTTCTCCCAGATGGCACTACCGCTGACTGTTCCTTTTCCACGGAGCAAGTTTGAGTCCGGAGAATAGTCGCACTGTCGGAAAACAATCCAAGCATCCGCTCCACATCAACCGTCCGCTCCATCTGCGATGCAATGGCATCGAAACGCTGCCTGAAATCCGCTATTTCATTTGCCGTAACAAGTCCTAGATGTCTCTGAGGTATCTCAGCCTCTTTCATAGGGGGCAAATACCCCAAAACCGGCAGCCCCGTCTCCCGCGTCAGGATGGGTTCCAAATGGGAATAGAGAGTAGGGCTGCACTCAGAAAGGATAAGCCCGACAATGTGGCTCGGCGGCCTGAAATGCAGGAAGCCCTGGACCTGCGCCGCCAGAGAAAGGCTTTGTCCTCTGGATTTCAACACCAGAATGACCGGCGTTTCCGTCCTGTCAGCGATTTCCCAGGCACTGTTGACATCGCTGCCGCCAATCCCGTCATAAAAGCCCATGGCGCCCTCCGCAATGACGAGGATGCCATCGTCTTCCGGAGCATTTGCACCGAACCCTTCGGAAATAATTTCGTTTCCACTAAGCGTTTTCCGGACGGATGCCTCGCCCATGAGAAAGAGGTCAGCATTTGCCCCCATAACGCCCAAAACTCTGCTGTGAAACATCGGATCAATGTAATCCGGGCCGCATTTGACGCTCCGCACGGCATATCCCCGCCTTTTCAGCAAGGCCAGCAACCCACATGTCACCACGGTCTTACCGCTGCCACTGCCCATGGCGGAAATCATCAACCTTTTCACAAACACCCCTCCTACGAACACAATCTGGCAAGAATACTTTGAATCTAGGGACATCCACCCTTATATTCCTCATCTTTATCTCTGGTCGCAGTTTTGTTTAGAAAGACCAAAAAAGACCAAGCAAAAAGATTCCAGGAAATCACTTGGCGAAGTGAAATCCGTGGGATCCACAAAGTTCAATTCTTCATCTTCTTCAGAATTCTCCCGATTCAGAAATACAGTTCATAATAACACTGATCATCATTTCTTTCTCTTCCGACCGTGACTCTGCGATCATAATCGTCAATGCAACCAGCGTATGATCATCTAAAAGCTTGTTTCCCTCATCGTCATAAAGAATCCCATTGCAATCAAGAAAATAGAGGAATATTGTCGCCGCTATCCTTTTATTTCCGTCGAAAAAACTGTGATTCTTAGTTACAAAGTAAAGAAGATTGGCTGCTTTCTCTTCTACGGTCGGATATATCTCCTGCCCACCGAAAGACTGATAGATATTTCCAATGCTACCTTTAAAGGAATCGTCTTTTTCCTTTCCGAATAATTCTGATTCATCGCCAAAGCGCATCTGATCAATCACCACACGGCATTCTTCATAGTTAAGGACGTATGCCGCGTCCGTTCCCTTCGGCCGCTGCAGGCTTTGATGATCATAGGCATCCAACAGATTCAGTGCCGTACTATAACGTTCTATAACAGACAGCACCTGCTTGCTGTCCAGAGAATCCTGGGTTCGCTTCATCAACCGCACAACTTCGCCCAGTTGATTTATTCTACGTTCATTCACAGCGTATCCCTGCAATATATACTGTCTTAAAACATGGTTTGCCCATTTTCGGAACTCCACGCCCCTGTTAGATTTCACGCGATATCCTACCGAGATAATCATATCCAAATTATAGTATTCAATTTCCCGAGTGACAGATCGGTTTCCTTCTTCCTGAACTGTCGCAAATTTTGCGACAGTTGATAAGTCGACTTCTTCACGAAGGGCATTACTAATGTGCTTACCGATAGTCTTAACGTCTCTTTCAAACAACTCTGCCATCTGACTTCGATTCAACCATACCGTGTCACCGGTCATGCGGACATGCAATACGACACTGCTGTCTCTTGTTTCAAACAACAAAATCTCATTATTATTCATACATACAATCCCCACATCATTCCAAATGCTTTTGCATGCTACAAATTCAAGTATCTTCCCGTTTTTTATCGAGTTCTTCCATTCGAATATAATATTCCAATAACCTTAGAACATATTCAGGAGCATGGCGGTTATCTCTCTCCCAGTCCGTAACCGTACGGTACGGAATCTTAAAATAATTACAGAACTCTTTGCGATTCATCCCTGTTCTTTCCCTTAATTCTTTTATCTTTGCTTTACAATCCATATTATCATCCTCATCGGGTATTTGATGCACTGCGTATATAGTAACATATTACGTCAAGTGATGCAATGCATAACTGACATCTTATTTTTCAGCAAAATCGTTTTCTCGTTTCCCTAATTATCAAAATAGGAGCCACAACCCTCTGCATGGATTAGTTCGTACATACACAAAAAGAGGGTTTCCGTCCCGCGGAGCACGATTCGCCCCCATGACGGAAACTCTAAATTTCAGGCTTTTTCGGTCTTACTTACCCTTTATGTGATATTAAACGTAAGCGATGAATAAGTGACCGTCCGAGGACGGAAAAAACTGGTATCGGGGAAGCTGGGGCATTAGACCGACAGCTTCCCTGGATTCTCGGGTGTATATGTTTCTGTGTCCATCAGTCCTGAACAACGTTCCTATATGAAATCACCCAGTATTTGACGCTTACCAAAAAAAGACGCCCAGCCGAAGCCGGTCGCCAATTATCATGCCATATTTATTAACTTGTTTATCTCCTTGCGGGCATCGCTCCGCTCGCTTTTGAGTCTCTCCATCTCCTGCTGCGCATCATCCAGCCCCAGATGCGTGCAGGTATTCATCGTAACGCCGATCTCGCTGTACCCCATCAGGTACTGTAGCGTCTTAGGATTCATGCCGGATCTGGCCATGTTGGAGCAATAAGTATGCCGGCACACATGCGGAGTGATGGCCGGCATCTGAATCCTGTAGATCTAGTTGTAGCGGTTGACTGCTCGTTTCATACGATGCTGCCAGTGCATCGCCACCTCGGGCATCCCATCCTTGTCGAGGAAAAGGAAACCGACCTTCCCGCCGAGAAGAGCCTCTGACAGGCCGGCGACGTTGGCGTCATTGTTCAGCCAGGTCGCAAGGCCGGTCTTGCTCTCAAAATACTTAACGATCTCGAAATTATCCCAGCCGACGAGATTCGGTGGATTTACGACCATACCCCTCTTTATATCCAGAGGATCCGGGCAGCCAATGCCGATTACTCTGAACTCCTCATCCTGACTGTTGATGAAATCAATCAATTTGTCGCAGTTCTCCTCGCAGGTCAGACTGTGATCGTTGGTCGTCTTGAACACGTCTACTATTTTGAACTCCTCATCCAGAGTTGCTACGCGAAGCTGTGTACCGCCGATATCGATGCCGATTGTTTTCATATTATTCCTCCTCATTTTATATGATTGAGGCGCTACACCAGTTCCGCTAAGAGCTCTGTGCGCCAAAATGCTTACATACAACAGACATATGAGTATGATTGCATATGAGTATGATTCTACATCAGTTCCGCAAGGAGCGCCGTGCACCCCCGAAGCACGTCATCCCAGGTCTCATCAAAATTATCGGTGTACCAAGGGTCGGCCACTTCCTGACCGTACCTCCCACAGTGGTCGAGGAGCAGGGATACCTTCGCATCAGGATCGCCGCCATAAATCCGCTTCATGTTGCGAATGTTGGCATGGTCCATGCCGATAAGAACATCAAACCGGTCATAGTCTTCGCGCACCGTGCGCCTCGCCCTCTTGCCGCCCGGGTCGATACCGTGCTCCATGAGCTTCCTTCGGGCCGGCGGATAAACCGGATTGCCTTTGTTGCCCCAAATCTCCTCGGAGCTGGTGGCGGCGGACTCAATATGAAACAGATCCTCGATACCGGCTTTGGTGACGAGGTCTTTCATGACAAATTCTGCCATGGGGGAGCGGCAAATGTTGCCGTGGCAGATAAATAAGATACGTATCATCTCTTTTTCTCCTTCCAAATTGCGGCATTTTTGCGTTATTTTGCGGCAAATGCCTGATTCTTGAAAAATGTTTTTTACAGAAGTATGGCAAGTAATGTGCGGAACAGGGAAAACCGTATCAGCGAGACAGGAAATTTACTACTATTTTACTACTCCCCTTCGTCTACTTGATGCCATTTTTACTTCCCTCATAACATGATCTCAAAAAGAATGCAAACGCCATAGCCATGCAATGCATTTGATTGTCTGGATACATCGTCTCATCCAGTCTTGCATTAAGCATTTCTCTAAATCTGTCATCGCCCCTCAATGCTGTACTGACCTGGTCTAAAAGAGCAAAGTTACTGACCATCTTGTTTTCTACTGGATCTCGTTGGGAGGCATATGCTATCCCCGTTTTCTGCGATACTTTACTTGCTACACGATGCTTATAAAAATAGTATTTTTCCGGATACCTAAGCCATAGATAAGTACTGACTGCATTCATGTACTGATAGTTTCGGTCGAAGGGATGACCTTTATACTTTTTACGCAGTTCATCGGCTCTTTGATTAAACTTTCGTGATCTTTCTATCAAGTCACGCCTTTCATCAAACAAATCCTTAAACATCACCCTTACTTCTTGCGCATCTCTTTTTGCCAAACCAATTATCATTTTCCTAGGACAGTAGTATGGTTCGTGGAACAACAAATAATCAGCATCTACCGTGGCCATGTCAATCATCCCAGCTAAATCATCAGCTTCTAAATCCCAGTTGTTCTGGAAAGTCCGAACGCTCTTCCAAAGATATTTCTGTGATTCCCATTGATAAGGGAATTGTCGGCAAAAATCATTCAACTTAAGCTGTAGCTTCTCCATTTCTCCCTCCCTCGTACTCCTTCGGTGTCCCACAGAAGATATTGTGACTCATCCTTAGTACAATACTGCTCTAAAAACAAAAAAATAAGGAACCAATGCAGGCATCAGTTCCTCGGAAAAACTTTCGTTTTTTAATCTTCAAGAGTATTATACGCAAATATTTGCAGCCTTGTCAATCCCCTATTTCCGAAATCTATTACAAAAAGTATTGACACATTTAGATGTAAAACGATACCCTTCCATTATACTTATGTTTTTCTCGACCTATACTATCCATTCTACCAGATGTGATAGCATATTCACTTTACAAAAAACGAACCCTCACAACAGAGAATTCGATGCCATATTTCGGCAAACAATTCTGTCAAGGACTTTTGAATGGACTCCCCTGCGTTACACATGACTGTTTTTGCCTTGGCTACAAGCTCATCAGTTGTGCGATGTCAGGATGCAGATCATAGCGTTTGATTCAAAAATGCGGCATAATTCTATGCATATCTACGCAGAATGCTCCTTACCGCTGAATAATACCCGCTGCCGAACATATTCAGATGATTGAGTAGCTGATACAGATTGTAAATATCTCTCCGATCCTTATATTCCGGATTCTGGTTTCCGTACCTTCTGTAAGCCTCATAAAAAGAGTCCGGAAACCCGCCAAACAATTCCGTCATAGCCAGGTCAGCCTCTGGATGTCCATAGTATGCGGCAGGATCAATCAGCCAGCCTTTTCCGTCATTTCCCGTAATGTGGTTTCCAGCCCAGAGATCCCCATGCAGCAGAGAAGGCCTGTCCGGCTCCACAAGATACAAGTCAAGATGAGACAGAAGATATTCCATTTTTCTTCGCTCCGACTGTCCGAAATAATCAGTTGCCGCCTCGAACTGCGGCTTCAACCTGCAATCCCGAAAGAAGGGAATCCATTTGTCATGAGGCGTATTTATCTGCCTCCTCATGCCGATGAAATTATCCATGAAAAAACCGTAGCCGACCTCCGCATGAGAGACGGGGGATCTATGCATGGAGGCGAGTTCATTTGCAAATGTCTCCCAGTACCCTTCTATGCGAGGTCCACCTGCGATAAATTCAAGAAGGAGAAACGAACAGTTCCGATTTTTTCCAAGACTTAGCAGTTTAGCTGTCCCGATAGTTCGGGTCGAGGCGATCTCTTCCAGGCCGATTGCCTCCGCTTCCAGATTTGAAAAGGCATCCGGAGAATTGTATTTCATGAACAGGGTCGTACCGTCATCCAGAACCAGGGCGCAGGCTTCATTGATGTCCCCTCCCGCAATACGCCTTCGCCTCGCAACGGTGCGTTCCATGCCGTATATGTCCCTGACGGCTTCGTCCAAGGAAGAATATATCTTTCTCATCATATCACCAGCCATTTTACACACTTCCTTTCGTTGACGTATGGCTTGCGTCTGAACCGGGTCGGTCAAGGGCTTTCTGTTTCCGTAATTCCTTAACATCTTTCGTTGACGCGCGGCTTGCGTCTGAATCGGGTTGGGCAAGAGCTTTCTGTTTCCGTAATTCCCTGACATCTTTCGTTGACGTGTGGCTTGCGTCTGAACCGGGATTCTGTCCCGATTCCTTCCCGCCTGTTATGATAAACACCGGATTTCCCGCTTTCATCATGTGTCTGCCACCCGTTTTTTCCACTCGATTCACCGCCACCTGCACGATTTCCGGACAAATGCCCTGCTCCTCAAATGCTTCCGTACACTCCCAAAGCGTCTCCAGCAAAACTGCACTCACGCAAATGCGCACACCCTCATTCCTCGCCCAGGCCTCTTCCAGAATGTCTTTCAGTTTCCCGCCGCTGCCCCCGACAAATACCCGGTCTGGTGTCGGCAGCTTCTCCAAATCCCCGGGGGCATCACCCTGCACAACATGCATATTCCATCTGCCGAACTTTTCCCTGTTCGCATGAAGAAGACCGATGGCCTCCTCATTCCGCTCCAGAGACCATACCTGCCTCGCCCGCATGGCCAGTTCAACGCTCACGCTGCCGGTCCCGGCGCCGATGTCCCAGACGACGTCTCCTTCCCGAACTCCCATCTTTCCGAGAATGATGTTCCGCACTTCCATCTTCGTCATCGGCACTTTCCCCCGGATGAACTCTGAATCGGGTATGCCGTATCGGGGGGCGGATATATAAGTCTTTCGAAATCCTTCTTCATGCGCTAAGCAACCATCAGCAAATTCTTCTTGTCGGAGAGTGGATATATACTCTTGTTGAATCCCTTCTTCTGATATGGAACAACCGTCAGCAAATTCTTCCTTTCGAAAGTCATCTTCATGTTCTGCCCTTTTAGGTAAATGTGATTCCGTATCTACTAGAAGGACGGACAGATTTGAAAAAGATAACTGCGAGCATTCCGCCGCCGTGACAACGGTAATCCGTTCGCATCCAAGGTTTTCCCGGCTGCCCAGTACGCCGCCTTGCCTCTCCTTTCCGCTCACAATAATGCTATCCTTCAAAGCACTTTCAAATGCACCATCATGTCTTCCATCCTTCTCGCAGCCAAGTCCCTTCTTGCCGCTCTCACTAACGCTGTCCTTCAAAGCGTTTTCAAATGCGTCATCATTTTTTCTGTCCTTCCAGCCGTCCGGTCTCTTCTTGTCGCTCTCAGATATGTCCCCACGTTTTTCAAAATACGATAGATTTTCTCCGACAGTAACCCGTAAATCTCCGAGTCCCGCCTCCGTCAATTCCCGGCAAATTACATCCGCAGTATATTTGCCCCCGGTAAGAAAGAAGGTTTTCCTGCCTTTCATTATCTCGTATACAGGATCGCAATCGATGCCATGGGCGGAGGCAAGGTTCCAGTCCTGCCAGGGAATGCCGAGTCTGGCTGCAAGCATTTGCACAGAAGAAATTCCCGGCAGAATCTCAACCTTAATCTCTTTCGCCTGATGCGTTCCTCTCAAAACCTGATTCCGCATGTTTTCGGCATCTACCGGGGATGATTTTGTCATTACCGATGATTCGTCTTTCCCCAAAAACCGGTCGGCTATTCTTTGTTTCAGAAACCGAGCTCCGGAATAAAAACCCGAATCTCCGCTGAGAGCAATTGCGACATTAATCTCGTTGTTCTGCCTGTAGCAATCTTCCAGCAGGTAACATATCTGATTCGGTTTCGCTGCTAAAAAAACTTTTCGTTCAGACTGTTCTTCTGAAAATATATCCCGAATCCCTTCCAGAACGCGCCCGGCTCCGATGACCACATCCGCACTTTGAAATGCCCGCCTTCCTTCCTCCGTCAGCGTGGCTGCCGTCCCGCAGCCGGTTCCAACCAGTGTAATTCTCATTGCGCTATTTTCCTTTTCTTATCGCTGTCCTTATTCTCCTCTTCCCGTCGTCTATTTCTCCTTAAGGAGCATTCCGAGTACCTCACCCGAACTCAATCCCGTCTCCTCCGGCCGTCGTATGACTATCACCCGGGTCCCGCAGGCACGTGCCGCCTCGAGTTTCTCCTTATAGCCCCCGATCTTCCCCGACTCTTTCGTTACAAGATACGCTATGTCGTACTGTTCAATCGTAGCCTCATTCATTTTCTGCGTGAAGGGACCGAACATGGCAATGATATTCCGAGCCGGAACCCCTTCTTTTAGGCACTCTTCCAGCGATGCCTGAATGGGCAGGACTCTGACATAGAGGCGGTCTCTGGGTATATTTGCAAATTCACGAAGTTCCTTCGAGCCGGTAGTCAGCAGAATATTCCCCTCCGTCTCTTCGAGAAACCGGCTCGCTTCGGAGGCGGAGTTTGCCGTTACCACAAACGGACTCCTGTTGCCCTCTTTGTCCGCCACTTCCACGAGCAAGCCATATTTGCCCTCTTTATCCACCTCTTCCACAGATTCCCGAAGAACTCTTATGTACCGGATGCCGACTTTTTCGCATGCGGCTTTCAGATTCCGGGTCACTTCCACCGCATACGGATGCGTGGCGTCAATGCAGAGATGATAGCATTTGAGAACGCTCTCCATCTCTTCCCTGTCCATTTTCCCGGCCATAGTTGCAAATGGCAACCCCCTGGAGACGACATTTGCCAATTCCTGCTCCCCCCTGCCCTTCTTCCTTGCCTTTAACGCAAATGGCAGATCCCCGGGGGCGATATTTGCCATTTCCTTCTCTCCCCTGCCCTTCTTC
>JAUMWM010000094.1 GCA_030529705.1 Lachnospiraceae bacterium | reverse complement strand
CATAAAACCGCTGTAGATGGTAAAGATCCTTCGCTACGCTCAGGATGACACCCAATATACCATGGTACAGGCGATTTTGGTGTGGAAGAGTGAACAGTAACGTATTAATAAGCGTTCGGTTAACGGGCGAACAGTTTTCTTTACTTTGGAACTGCTTTGGTGTAGAATTGTAACATGCACGGAATAACTTGGACTTGGACATAAAGAAATGTTGCAGATGGAGTCATTTGTTTATGGCTGAATCCTTATGAAGGGAGACGGGGAGTGATATGGGGAGAAGAAGAGCCAGGCGGCCTCGTCCCTATGACAGGGCTAGCCGCATAGCGATGGGGATGATCACGATCGTGGTATGCGTCCTTTTTGCCGTGCTCCTGTTCCATGAAATCGGCCTCAAGCAGCGGATCCGCCACAACGATGAGATCCGGGAGGAGCTGACGGAGCAGATTCAGGAAGAGGAGAAGAGAAAAGAGAGCATCCTGTCACAGAAGGAATACATGGAGACGGACGAATACATCAAGGAAGTCGCAAGAAATTCCCTCGGGCTGGTCGGCGAGGATGATATCATACTGAAAAGAAGAGAGCCGTGACGCAGTGGCTGCTGTTGTCATGGCTCAATTAGCATTCTGAAAAAACGACCGGCAAGTTGAAACATATTATGGATGAATCCTTAGGTATCTAGGAGTTTTTTCTGCGTAAAATGGCTGAAAAATCGCAGGAGGAACGTCCGCGTTCTGCGACAAAAATAGTCGAAGAAGAATTCTCCGTTCTGCGACAAAAAATAGCAGGAGAAGGAACGTCTGCGTTCTGTGGAAAAATAGCAGGCGAAGGAATGCCTTCATTTTACGAAGTGAAAGAAAGTATGTTTATAAGGAAGATTGAGGAAACGATTCGGGAATATAATATGATCTTGGCCGGAGACAAAGTGGTTGCCGGCGTGTCGGGCGGGGCGGACTCGGTGTGCCTGTTCTGTGTCTTGGACAAGCTCCGGGAAAAAATGGGCTTTAGCCTGTACGCCATCCACGTCCACCACTCCATTCGGGGTGAGGAGGCCGACCGGGATGCGGAATTTGTCAGGAAGCTGTGCGAAGAGCATGGCATTCCGTGCAGGATTTGCAAATATGACGTGCCGGCATTTGCCGCAGAAAACCGGCTGTCGGTCGAGGAGGCAGGACGGATGCTGCGCAGGGAGGCATTTGCCGAATATGCAAATGAAGTCGGCCATGCAAAGATCGCCCTCGCCCATCATAGGAACGACGTCGCGGAGACCGTCCTCTTTAACTTGGCGAGGGGGTCAGGGCTTGCGGGGCTATCATCCCTAAAGCCGGTGAGGGAATCCTACATAAGGCCGCTTCTTTTTGTCGGGAGAGAGGAAATCATAGGCTGGCTTTCTGAGAACAATATCCGGTTTTGCACGGATTCTACAAATGCCGACAGCGCCTACTCCCGCAATTTTATCCGAAACAGGATTCTGCCGGAATTGACGGAGGGAGTGAACCGGCAGAGCGTCCGCCATCTCTGCGAGGTTTCAACGGAGGCCGGAGAAGCCGAGGAGTTTTTAACCGAATGCGCCAAAAAGTGTTTCAATATCTATGCGAAAAGGATTTCGAGAGAGGAGATCTTCCTGTCCTGCCGCATGTTTCAAGACGAGAACCCTTATATAGTAGCCAGAACGGCCAAGCTTGCCCTGTGCAGCCTGGCCGGCACGGCAAAGGATATTGGCAGGGTCCATATTAAGGCTGTCTGCGCTCTGGCAGGCTCTGAAAACGGAAAGCGGGCCGACCTTCCCTATGGGATTTGCGCCGAGTCCGTATATGGGGATATCCGGCTGGTGCGCACAGGAGGGAAAGATGAAGAGTCCCGGGAAAACGGGCAGACTTTTCATGGCTGTGCAGACAGTGCCCTCGTCAAGCGTTGGGAGGGCGAGACGGCTCGGAAAAGCGGGCCAACTTTTCATGGCTTTACGGACAGCGCCCTCGTCAAACAACAGGAGGGCGATGTGTCCGTGAAAAGCGGATTGGCTTTTCGGAACCGTGCTGACGGTGTCTTCGTCAAGCATCGGGAGGACGCAATGCATCAGGAAAGCCAGCTGTCTAAGGAGACCGCTCTAGAGCTAGGACGCGCCAAAATGTTTGGAGGGGTGCAGATATTTGCCGAATTGCAGGATGTTTGCGATGAATATGGGGGAAACTATGACGATGGGAGGGCTTCCAACGCCCGTCCTATAGAAAAAATGGGGAAAAACGGGGCCTGTAAGAGGGAATCTATCGGGGAATTTGCCGATACTTACTCAGGAAAAGCACAAAATAGTTGTACGAAAAAGTTTGACTATGATAGAATAAATGGTATGCTTAAAATTCGATACAGAATGGCGGGCGACTATCTGGTCATCCACCCGGATGGAAGGAAAAAGAGCTTGTCGGACTACTTTACGGACCGCAAGGTTCCGCGGCATTTGCGGGATGCGATTCCGCTGCTTGCCTGCGGGTCGGAGATACTGTGGGTGATTGGGTATCGGACGGGAGAATCCTGCCGGATACGTGAGGGGACGAGGCGGGTTCTGTCTGTGACGGCATCGTCCGAGATGGCCTGATCTCCATAAAGCCAGCGATGGCCTTTTGTAAAGATCCTTCGCTAACGCTCAGGATGACAAGGACGGAACATTTGCGTTTCGAACTTAAATCAGGATGACAAGGACGGAACATTAGCGTTTCGGGCTTAAATCAGGATGACAAGGACGGAACATATGCGTTTCGGGCTTAAATCAGGATGACAAGGAGAGAACTTTTGCCGGTTCGAGCTTAAAAAGAGGTAATTATGACGGATAACATCAAGGTAATGATAACCGAGGATAGAATTGAGGAGAGAGTACGGGAACTCGGGGCGCAGATCAGCCGCGATTATGCGGGGAAAACCGTCCATATGATATGCGTCCTGAAAGGCGGAGTGTACTTTATGACCGCCCTTTCCAACCGCATAGACATCAGCGTCCCGGTCTCCATGGATTTCATGTCGGTCTCCAGCTACGGGGCGGGGACGAAATCCTCCGGGATTGTCAAAATCGTGAAGGATCTCGATGAGCCGCTTGCGGGAAAAGACGTGCTCGTCGTGGAGGACATCATCGACTCGGGCAGGACGCTCTCGTATCTCTTGAAGCTGCTAAGGGAGAGGAAGCCGGCCTCCCTCAGGCTGTGCACGCTTCTCGACAAGCCCGACCGGCGCGTGATGAAGGACGTCGTGGTGGACTACTGCGGGTTCGAGATAGAGGACAAGTTCGTGGTCGGATGCGGAATGGATTATGACCAGAAGTACAGGAACCTTCCCTATATCGGGGAAATAACATTGTAGAGGAGAAACAGTGACCCAGCAGAAACCATCAATCAGCATTATCATTTACTTAATTGTTATCGTGGCCGTTTTTTCCGGCTATTATTTCTTTGCCGGAAACGTGCAGAAACAGGAAGCTTATACTTATAAGGAATTTGCAAATGCCCTCGCGGCGGGCTCCGTCGACAGCGTGAGCATCAAGCCGAACGCGCAGGGGGCGACGGGGGAAATCGTCGTCTTCCTGAAGGATGGCAGCACGCGCCAGTTCTACGTGACGGACGTTTCCAAGGTGGAAAGCCTTCTTGGCGATTATGAGAGCGTGGACGTCGTGGTGGACGATATTCCGAGCGATAACTCGCTGATGAATTCCATCCTCCTGATCGTCGTGGCGGCAGCAGTTTTCCTGATTTTCTTTGCGATGATAAACAGGCAGGGAGGCGGGGCAAATGCCCAGATGATGAATTTTGGAAAAAGCCGCGCCCGCCTGACTTCGCCGCTTGATAAGGCCGTCACGTTCCGGGACGTCGCCGGCCTGGAGGAAGAGAAGCAGGATCTCGAGGAAATCGTGGATTTCCTTCGGGAACCTGCCAAATACACGGCCGTGGGAGCCCGCGTCCCGAAAGGAGTGATCCTCGTGGGACCTCCCGGGACGGGAAAGACGCTGATCGCCAAAGCGGTCGCCGGGGAGGCTGGAGTTCCTTTCTTCTCCATCTCCGGGTCTGATTTCGTGGAGATGTTCGTCGGCGTCGGCGCTTCCCGAGTGCGGGATCTTTTTGCTGACGCGAAGAGGAATCATCCCTGCATCGTGTTCATCGACGAGATCGATGCCGTCGCAAGGCGCAGGGGCGCCGGCCTCGGAGGCGGCCATGACGAACGGGAACAGACGCTAAACCAGCTCCTCGTGGAGATGGACGGTTTCGGCGTGAACGAGGGAATTATCGTTCTGGCTGCTACGAACAGGGTGGACATCTTGGATCCGGCTATCCTTCGGCCTGGACGGTTCGATAGAAAGGTCGATGTCGGCCTTCCGGATGTACGGGGCAGGGAGGAGATCCTCCGGGTGCATGCCGCCAACAAGCCCCTCGGCGACGATGTGGATCTCGTCCAGATTGCGCAGACGACGGCCGGGTTTTCGGGAGCGGAGCTTGAAAACCTCCTGAACGAAGCCGCAATTTTAGCCGCCAAGAATAACCGCGTGTATATTGTGCAGGAAGACATACGGCGGTCATTTGTCAAAGTCGGAATAGGGGCGGAGAAACGAAGCAAAGTCATGTCCCAAAAGGACAAGGAGATAACGGCTTACCATGAGTCCGGACATGCCATCCTGTTCCATGTCCTTCCCCACGTGGGACCGGTCTATTCGGTCTCCATCATACCTACCGGCATGGGGGCGGCCGGATACACTATGCCCCTTCCGGCCAGGGACGAGATTTTTAACACGAGGGGGCGCATGCTGGAGAATATCATAGTTTCTCTGGGAGGCCGCGTGGCGGAAGAGCTGGTATTCGACGATATCACCACCGGCGCTTCCCAGGACATAAAGCAGGCGACGGAAGTTGCCAGGGCCATGGTGACGAAGTACGGCATGTCGGCGAAAATGGGCCTTGTAGCCTATGATAATGACTCCGAGGAAGTGTTCATCGGACGAGACTATGAGAAGACCCGCAGCTACAGTGAGCGAACAGCGGATGAGATTGATGAGGAAGTTCGAGCTATCATTGACCACTGCTATAAAGAAGCGAAAAGAATTATCGATGGGTACAGAGAAGTGCTGGATGCGTCCGCAAAGCTGCTCCTTTCGAAGGAGAAGATAGGCAGGGACGAGTTCGAGGCTCTGTTCGACGGAGGAACAATTTCAGATGGGGAGAGAACGATCTGATGTATTAAGGCGGATGCAATATATCTCTATGATGCGTCCGATGTTTCAGACGAGGGCGGTTTTCAGCGATGAGACCGAGTTTTATCGAAAACCGATGCAGCCGAAGCCGCATGAGGACTGCACCGTCCGCATCCGGACGATGAAGAATAATGTCGACGAGGTGTATTTCATAAGCGGATCAAAGCGAGAGAAAATGACGCTCGCGGAGACCGTCGGCGGATTTGATTTTTATGAACACACCGAGAGCCTGACAGACGAGACCGTAAGGTACTATTTTGAACTGCGGGTCGAGTCGACGGTCTGCTACTATAACAAGCTGGGGATTACGCGGAATCTTGCGGACCGGTACTCTTTCCGGATCGTCCCCGGTTTTGTGACCCCGGACTGGTCCCACGGGGCGGTCATGTATCAGATATACACTGACCGGTTTTACAACGGGGACAAGACAAATGATGTCGAGACGCGGGAGTATTGTTATTTGGATAAGTATTCCCGCGAAGTGAAGGACTGGAACCATCCGCCCGAAGATACGGATATCTGGAATTTCTATGGAGGCGATCTGGAGGGCATCCGGCAGAAACTGGATTACCTGCAGGAACTGGGAGTGGAAGTCCTGTACCTGAATCCGATTTTTGTGTCGCCGTCCAACCATAAGTATGACACGCAGGATTATGACCATATTGACCCGCATATCGGGAAGATTGTGAATGACGGCGGAGATCTGCTGATGTGGGATGACCATAATAACAGGGATGCGACGAAGTATATTCTGCGAACAACGGATCCGGAAAACCTTGCGGCTTCCGATAAGCTCTTCGAGGAATTATGTGCGGAACTCCACAGGCGCGGTATGCGCATCATTATCGACGGCGTTTTTAACCATTGCGGTTCATTTAATAAGTGGCTGGATCGGGAATGCATTTACGAAGATCAGCACGGTTACGCGAAGGGCGCATTTGTGGACAGGGAGAGTCCGTACTATACTTTCTTTAAATTCAATAACGAGCACTCATGGCCGTACAATGAGTTTTATGACGGCTGGTGGGGCCACAAGACGCTTCCGAAGCTGAATTATGAGGAAAGCCCGGAGCTTGTCGATTATATAATGAATATCGGGAAAAAATGGGTTTCCGCTCCTTATAACGCAGATGGCTGGCGGTTAGACGTGGCAGCCGACCTGGGACAGACTCTGGAGTATAATCACAAATTCTGGAGGAAATTCCGGCAGGTCGTGAAGAAAGCGAATCCGGATGCGATTGTCCTGGCCGAACACTATGGGGAATCGGCGGAATGGCTTTTAGGCGACCAGTGGGATACGGTCATGAACTACGACGCCTTCATGGAGCCGGTTTCCTGGTTCTTTACCGGCATGGAGAAGCATAGCGACCATTACCGCGCGGACCTCATAGGGAACGGGGAATCCTTTGAGAGCGCGATGCGGTATCATCTTGCGAGCTTCATCGGATCGTCCGCCCTGTGCGCCATGAATGAGCTGGACAACCATGATCACTCCAGGTTCCTGACGAGGACGAACCATCTTGTCGGCCGAGTGGCGGAACTGGGGTCGGACAGGGCCGGGGAGAATGTCGATCCTTCCATCATGAGGGCGGCCGTCGTCATCCAGATGACATTTGTCGGAGCCCCGACTTTGTATTACGGGGACGAGGCGGGCGTCGTCGGCTTTACGGATCCGGACAATCGCAGGACGTATCCCTGGGGCCGGGAAGACAAAGAGATGCTCGAATTTTACCAGGCGGCTATCCAGATGCACAAGGAGCACAAGACCCTCAGAAACGGGTCGCTGAAATTCCTGGGGTGCGGCTACCAGTATATTTCATATGGGCGTTTTTCGGACAAGGATCAGTTCGTAATCGTTGCAAATTCAGGCTACGAGCCCGTGCCGGTGGAACTGCCGGTGTGGGAGACCGGCATTACCAGAAATGCAAATGTAGAAATGGTGGAGATTTTCGTCACAGATGCGGACGGATTTTCAACGGAGCCGAAAAAAAGGCTTGTCACCGGGGGCGTCCTGACGCTTGACCTCAGGCCGCATGAGGCCGTGGTGCTTTATCACGCGGGCGTAGGGGAAGAGTAATAGATGCAGCAAATGCCCCTCGCAGGCGGACATTTGCAAATCATTCTGACTGTACGGTAGAATGCTCGTCTTTGTCATCCTGAGCGTTAGCGAAGGATCTTAAATGGTAAACTTTCGCTGTTCATTGCTGTCTGCGTAGGATCCTTCGCTGCGCTCAGGATGACAAAGTGTTAGATGACAGCGAAATCGGGGCAACCGTACAGTTGGATATCATAAGAGAGCGGCAGGAAAGAACGTCAGAAAAACTGACATTCTTAGATAAGACAGTAGTTGTACGCCTGAAAGCGGCATAGAGTATGTCAAGTTCAGGCGAAAAGAGCCTTAGAGGAGGGTTAAAATGAATAAGAAAAAAGTTGCGATTGTCTTGGCGGCGGTTCTGTGCCTATGCGGCTGCGGTTCAAGCGGAAAGAGCGGTTCCGGATCGGACAAGGGCAAGACGGACAGCGCGCCTGTCACACAGGATACGGTGGATAAGCTTGGGTTAGACAGCTTTATCAAGCTTGCCGAGTACAAGGGGCTGTCCCTTACGAAGGAATCGACGGAAGTCACGGATGATGACCTGTTCGACGCGGTAGATGAAGACCTGAACCATTATCGGATCGACGTGCCGGACATGGAGATCGCAGACCTGTTCTGGGTCACGATGGATTTCGATGGGAAGATCGACGGGCAGCCGTTCGTCGGGGGAAGCGATTCCAACTACGAGCTTAAGCTCGGACAGGGGACTTTCCCAACAGAATTCGAAGAGCAGCTTCTGGGGCATAAGAAGGGGGACAGCTTTAAAGTGACCATTACCTTCCCCAAGGACCACGAAAACAAGGACATAGCCGGCAAGCAGGCGGAATATGACGTGGACATTACCAGGGTTTCCGTTGCTCTCGGAGAGCCCACGGAGGACTGGACGCGGCAGTATTTCAATGAGACTGTCGATGAGTATATGGCCGATAAGCAGAAGGATGTGGCAGAAAAGAACGAGAAAAATGCGGATGACAAGCTTAGGACGGACGGCTGGTATGATGTGTTTGGCGACTCTGATGTGATTCAGTATCCGGAGGACATGCTGGAGATATGGACGAAGTACAGCGTGGATACTTATGGGCGGTATGCGAAAAACTATAACCTCTCATACGAGGATTTCCTGACGGAATATGGCGTGTCTGAGGAAAGCATAGAAAACAATGCCAAAGAGTTTACCAAAACTTACCTTGTCGCATCGGCCATTATGAAAGCAGAGGGGATAGAGCCGGACAGCGATAAGTACAATGGCAAAAAGAACGAGCTCCTTGCCGGCTCCGGGTATGCTTCCGAGGAAGCGGCCGTGGCGGCGGGGATTTCCAAAGAGAACATCGACATGACCGTAAGGTATTATCTGGCAACGGACGTGATACTCGAAAATGCCAATATCACATTCGCTTCCGGGCAGGGAGCCGAATCCGGGGAGGAAACGGTTGCCGAGGAAGCGGCGGCCGAGGCGGAAGAGGCAGCGACCGAAGAGGAAGTCCAGACAGAGGAGGTCTCCGAGGAGGCAGAGGACTAAGGAGGTAATGCTAAGTAACTAACAAAGTGGCTGAATGTGTGCAGCAAGGCACAAAGATGCTTAAAATCCAGAGCATTATTTTGTCGCTTCAAGATTACTGAAATTACAGGAAATACCAGTATAGGTTGAAATAGTCCTATTAACTAAAGGGGTGCATCCGGCTTTAGGCCGGGCGCACCCCTTCTTTTTGATTCGTGGACTTCAGCCCGCGGGGACGGTCCTTTTGGGTCAAAATTTTTTGACCCAAAAGGACCGTCCC
>JAUMWM010000014.1:8588-26513 GCA_030529705.1 Lachnospiraceae bacterium | reverse complement strand
AAGAGAGAAGGCAAACGAATTCAAGGAAAGAGTCATAGGGCTGGTAAAAAAAGGCAACGTGACCCACATCCGTATCAGAAAAGGGGACAAAGTTGTCAACATTCCAATGACGGCCGGTATCGTCGGCGTATTCATCGGCGTGGCAGCGGCTCCCTTGGTAATGATCATCGGCGCAATTGTAATGATTGGCCTGGACTGTAAAGTGGAAATCGTGAAAGGGGACGGAGAAGTTACGGTTATCGAGGACGGCGACGAGGACTCGATACCAGGAGAAGCATTTGAAGACGATGAAGCGGAACTGGTGGGCGAGCTGGAAGAAATCCTTGACGAAGAGGCAGCGCCGATAGACGCTCAGTAATGAGGATTCTGAATCTCACCATAAAAGCGGTATGGTGTAGACAATTCTGAACCGGAAGACGCTCAGGAAAAGAATTCTGAATCCTTGTCATCCTGAGCGTAAGCGAAGGATCTTAAACGTAAAGTATATGCTTATGGTAAAGATTCTTCGCTTACGCTCAGAATGACAGGGGCGCTGCTCAGAATGACAGGGGGCACCGAGCACTCGCATGAAGTGTCAAGAATCAACTGGCTTTCCACTCGACCTCCCTCGTGATTCCGGAGGTCTTCATCGTCACGGACTAAAAAATCAGCTGGTTCTCCACCCGGCTACCCGCCGCTTCATCCCCTGCATATCCAGCACCCCGTAGGCGAAGCCTTTTTTTACCAGCCCCTCCGGCACATACTCATCATACTTTTCAAATACAGGCACCTCATTTTCATAGACCAGCTCCATCGGGTCAAGTATGTTCTCCGCTTCCTCGCAAATGATTTCAAAAAACTTCCTCTCTCCCACCTGCATGGTGAACTGCATGTAGTAAGGCCTCGAGGAAGTAAATCCCTTAAGTTCAAGCTGCGTTTTGCAGCGAATTTTCAGCAGCCGTTCCAGTGCCAGAAAAGCGTAACTCCCCAACCATGGGAACAAAGCCCACATCTTGCCCCCAAGATGGACAAGCGGCCGGCCAAGCATGCCCGATTTTCGAAAGACATCCCTGGCATCCGCTAGCCTGCATAAAGCATGGTTCATCAGATAAGGATACTGCTTATCTTCCTCCAGCACTTCCCGCATGCGTTCCAGAATGCGCGTGTGGATATCCCCTGGCACATCCCCGAAATAAGCCGGTATGATCCCCTTAACCAGCGTACACAGGACAGCCCTTCTCTGATGATCCACTTCATCCACCACCCAGACCCGGCCCGCAATGGCTATCTTTTCCCCCACTGGCGGCGGCTTCACAATGGTTCCGAGCTGTTCAGAACCAGACCGGACAGTATACTCGATATTCTCCCGAAAAACAGCGTAAAACTTATAATTATTGACTATCCTCTCTCCCGTAAGTCCTAAGATCAGGCCGCCGTTCTCGGTGCGGTTTACATGATCGATCTCGAGGAGATGCTTAAGAAGCAGCCTGTAATCGTTCTGCGTAACACGGCGGAAGCATCCGAGCGGAAGAACCCGGGATGCTAGTTCTCCCGGCGTCATCTCCCCGCAGGAGGCAAGGGTACTCATCGTCTGATGATACAGCAGGCTGTAGGGGAGACGGTCCATCTGGGGCGGTTCGACAAATCTCTCTTCAATGTAAAGCTGCACCAGCGCAATCCCCTGGAGCAGGTACCAGGGAATGCTAGCGGGCAGCATCGCCCGGGCTTCCTGATGATCTTCCCTCATGACAAACCACATTTCCGAAGGATCTCCCCGCCGTCCTGTCCGCCCCATGCGCTGCAGGAAACCGGAGACCGTAAAGGGCGCATCAATCTGGAAAGCTCTTTCCAATCTGCCTATATCAATGCCAAGTTCCAAAGTTGCAGTAGCGCAGACCGACATGTAGGAATCGTCATCTTTCATTTCCTCCTCAGCGCTCTCCCGGTAGGAGGCGGACAGATTCCCATGATGAATAAGGAAGCGGTCTGGTTCGTGGGCCGCTTCGCAGTATTGCCGCAAATTCTGGCAGACCGACTCGCACTCCTCTCTGGAGTTCGTGAAAATCAGGCACTTCATGCCTCTCGTGTGTTCAAATATATATCCGATGCCCGGATCCGCCGATTCCGGGGCTTTGTCGGTGGGTTCTTCCGGAGCCGGTATGGCCTCCCCCTCTTTCCCTTCGTCCGCCTGGGGCGAAGTAGTATAGAAGTGTTCCATGGAAAGCCTCCAGATTTCTTTCCCTCCTTCAAATTTCGGGATAATCGTTCCCCTGTCACTTCCAGTCGAAAGAAATCTCCCCGCCTCCTCGGGATTTCCAATCGTCGCGGAAAGCCCAATTCTTCGAGGGTTGCAATCTGCCAGTTTGCACAGTCTCTCAATCAGGCAGAATGTCTGCAAGCCCCTGTCCCCCCGCAGGAGCGAATGGATTTCATCGATAACGATGAAGCGCAGATCAAAAAAGAGCGACGGAATCTCCATATGCTTGTTTATCATCAGGGACTCCAGCGATTCGGGCGTTATTTGCAGGATGCCGGATGGTTTCTTTAGCAGTTTTCTCTTTTTTGACTGGGAGGCATCGCCGTGCCAGCGCGTGACGGCGATCCCCTCCTCCTCGCATAATTCGGTCAGGCGCCCAAATTGGTCGTTGATGAGGGCTTTAAGCGGTGCAATGTACAAAACCCCCACAGTCCTGGCCGGATCTTCCTCAAGCAGGGTCAGGATTGGAAAAAAGGCGGCTTCCGTCTTGCCGGATGCGGTGGAGGCGGTCAGGAGTACATTTGCCTCCGTATTAAAAATGGCATCTCCGGCTGCATTCTGGACAGCCCTAAGGCTCTGCCAGCCGGAACGAAAGATATAATCCTGAATAAAGGGGGCGTAGCGGCTAAATACATCCATAATTACAATCTCCAAAATCGGCCCGTGGGGACGGTCCTTTTGGGCCAAAAAATTTTGGCCCAAAAGGACCGTCCCCGCGGGCCGAAAATTCTTATATCGTAAACTCCGCGAACTTCTCTTCCCGATTATCGGACACCGCCTCCGACTTGGCGTAGGTAAAATCGTCCGATACGAGCAGCTCCGCAAGTCCCATCTCCGGGTTCTGGTAGAGCAGATCCAAAAGTTCAATAAAGTCCCGGATGACCTCCCTCGGCGTGATATTCTGATCTGCCCCGATGCGCCCATACTCGATTTTTATAAATTCGGCCAAATCCTCGGTTGTCAATCTTCTAACATACCCATAAAGGCCCGCATGCATCTCAGAGAGCTTTTCGCACAGCACGAGCATCTCCTCGGCAGTCAAAGGTTCCAGCCGGATGACGGGGGCAAGCAAATCCCTCGCTCCCGGTTTGGAAAACCGCCCCTCCGCAAGCCTCGAACGCAAGGCTTCGTAGCTGTAAATGCCGCGGCGTTTGTCCTCCAAAGCCTGCGGCGTCGCACCCATAATCATGCCGATATACCTGGCCTTGCCTTGCAAGGCGTCATTATACATGGTAAGCAGCTTCTCATAATTATACTGCCGGGTGATGGAATTCGGGATTTTGTATATGTTCACCAGCTCGTCAATCATAATCATCATGCCGGCATAGCCCGCAAGCCGGAAGAAAACGGAAAAAATCTTCAGGTAATCATACCAGTCATCGTCCGTGATGATGATGTTTACGCCGAGCTCCTCCTTTGCCTCCTTCTTTAGCGCATACTCCCCCCTGAACCAGCGGGCGACCTTGCCTTTCGCGAGGTCATCCCCGTTCACATAGGCCTGATAATATGCCGACAAAAGCCTTCCGAACTCAAATCCATGCACCAGCTCGCTGACCTGCGCCGTCACTTCATAAATCTTCCTGTCCGTGGCGGCAGCAAGCGCCGGGTCGCCGGGCATAAGGCCCGTTTCCTGCATGGCCTCATTCTGCACTGCGCTGATCCAGCGATCCAGAACCAGCGTAAGGGCTCCGCCCTCCGGCTTTGTCTTCGTCGAAAGATTCGAGATGAGTTCCCGATAGGTGGCCAGCCCCTGGCCTCTGGTTCCCTGCAGGCGGCGTTCCGGGGAGAGGTCGGCATCCGCGACGATAAATCCCCTGTCCATCACGTAATTCCGAATGGTCTGAATCAGGAAGCTTTTCCCGCTCCCGTAACGGCCGACGATGAACCGGAAAGACGCGCCGCCCTCCGCAATGATATCCACATCATGGAGCAGGGCTTCAATTTCACTCTTCCGTCCGACTGTAATATAGGGCAGGCCGATGCGCGGTACGACTCCGCCTTTTAAGGAGTTCAGAACCGTCTGCGATATACGTTTCGGCACTTTCTTATGTCCATCCATGAAAATTCCTCCAACAAATGTCACGCATCACCATCTGTACGCAATAACTCTTCAAGGTCTTCTCTGTAATCTTCCACGAGCGAAAGAATATCCTCATCACAAAGTAACACGGCATCGCCGATATCGTCAAATAGCGCCTCGTTAATCTCATCCGCGACAATGGACGGCATCAGATGCTTCTCCTTCATGATATCCGAAACATCCTCGCCCTCAAGCAGCATGCGGAGAATCTGAATCTGGAGAGAGTTGAGCGGACTTTCCGACACCAAGGCCGGCTTCGAATCTGTCCCCCCATCTTCAATGACCTTATTTGCGGAAGCTTCCGCTCTTCGGTCAAATATTTGCGAATAATCTTCATTTCTATTCTGCAAATCCAAAGCAGGCCGCCCTTCCCCCACTCCTATGTCAGAAGACATCGGTTTTTCATTTGCAAATATTGCCTCCTCCGGCTCCTTCGCTGTGCAAATATCATAAGCTGCCGACCCCTTCGCAACGCCAATTTCCGAAGCCTCCTCCGTCAGAAGGCTGTCCCGCGTCTTTACCGCATCACTTCGGATTTTATCCAGGCTTGAAAAATCGATTGTAACCTGAGGCCTGGCCTCCTCCTGCCGCCCCCGCCTGTCTTTTTCTATGACTGCTTCAATGATGGGAACGGCCCAGCCATCCTCCGACTTTTCCTTCAGATAGCGTCCCGTTTTCAGATACCGGCGCAGCCTCGCGTCCGTCTCGTGCAGCAGGCCTTTCAGGCGGTCCCTGTCAAAATAAAGTTTGTCGTAGGATCTCACGAACCAATTTCCCTGCCTGCAATAAAACGACCGGCAATCATCCAGCCTGTATTCCGCGCTTTCTTCATTTGCCCGGATGATCGGCTTTCTGTAATAGAGTGCATTTGCAAATGGAAACCACGGCCTCGCCACCATTTCCCCAAAGCATAGGGTAAACAGATATTTTTCATTTTCCTGATAAGCCGCCGCGGCCGATCTCCACACCTCGCAGAACAAATGCTTCCCCCGCGAGGGTTCCATCGTTATGACCGGCGAATCCGCCTGCTTCTTCCCGCCGAAAAAACAAAGGGCCGCAAATAGCTCCTCATCTAAGCGAGTCTCCGGATTTTGCAAGACGGAAAGCGCGCCGTCCCTCTCCAGCATATCTTTGTCCGCAAACCGGCGGGCTATTTCCGGGGAAACGCCCTCAAGAACGGCATATTCCAGCATCCAGCGGCGCAGGTTCTTCCGCATGCGGCCATCTCCAACATCGGAATCCAGATAGCCGGCCTCAAACTCCTCCATCTTCTTCAAGGCGTCCTCCGGCGAATCCGCCCCGATTCCATTCAGAAGCTCATAGATATAGAGGTATGCTGCCGACGTCGGGATGGGCGGAAATTCGCCTCTCCGCACATGCGTCCGCCAAGTGAAATACCCCCTCAGCTGTTTCAGGGTCATATCCTGATATGTCGGAAAAAAGCAGAGGAAGTCGCCCTTCCACGGAAAATCATCCTCGAAATCCTTCATAAATACAGCCTGGCGCACGAAATTCTTCGCTTTCGACTCAATCGACTCCCGGCCGTAGACAAACAAGCTGCGCATTTCATGCAGGCGCTCCAACGCAGGACCCTCAGCTTGTCGGCGCCGGCCTATGTCTGGCGGAAGCGGCGTGTCCTTATATATATGCCCATTGCCCACCGTCTGCCGGCCTGTGCCTGAAAGAAGGGGCGTGTCCTGATACGCTCGTCCATTGCTTCCCATCTGCCGGCCTGCGAATGACGGAAGCGGCGTGTCCTGATACGAGCGTCCATAGCTTCCAACCTGCCGGCCTGCGCCCGGCGGAAGCGGCGTATCCTGATAGCCCTCCCCCGCCTGACGCGATGAATCATCAAGCACGATTGTATAACCCCGTCCCGCAGCTTCCACTTGCCTCACCTTTCCTCATCATGGTTTCGCTAAAAAGGGACGTTCCTTCTCCTGCGATTTCCTTCGCAGGAGAAGGAACGTCCCCGTTCTTCGTCTTTTGGTTATTATAGCACGTCAAAGCTATGATTAAAAGCAGTGATTGCGTTCTCTTTGATTCTGACTCTCAATCAGGAAAGGAATCCTCCCATATCCTCATCGTTAAGCGTCTTTATTCCGTGCCGGGCAAGGATATCCTCCGCGCCCTCCAAATCATCTACTCTCAGCACCACGTATGCGCCTCCCTTGGCAGACCCGGTAAATGCGTAAACGTACTCGATATTGACCGCTGCGTCTCCAAGGATCTTCAGGACCTCTTTGAGGGCTCCCGTCTGGTCATTCATTTTCACCGCAATGACAGGCGTTTCCTTGACGATGATGTCATCGCTCAGAGCCTCTTTCGTTTTGGCGACGTCAGACACGATGAGCCTTAAGATGCCGAAGTCTTTCGTCTCTGCAACGCTGAGCGCGCGGATATTGACCCCTGCGTCCGTCAGGGAAGTGAGCGCTTCATAGAGCGTCCCCGGCCTGTTCTCCAGATACGCTGATAACTGTGTGATTGCCATGATATATCCTCCGTTCCATTTTGGGATGAATCCTTAGGATTCCTCCATGAATAAATGCTTCAAGCTGCCGGACTTTTTCCCGACCGCGCTCGTCCAAATGCTTACATAGTTAGTGCAGCTTCCTCTTGTCAATCACGCGCACCGCCTTCCCTTCGGACCTGGCGATGGTCTTCGGCGCAACGAGATGAATCTTCGGCCCGATGCCGAGCATGGAGCGCATAGCCGCCTTGAGATTCTGCTCGCGAATCTGAATGTCGGAAACCTTGTCCGAGAACATTTCCGCGGAGAACTCTACATAGATGTCAAATGTATCCGTATTGTTCACGCGGTCCACCTCAATCTGGTAGTTCGGCGTATATCCCTCGTTCAGGAGCACCGTCTCGATCTGGCTCGGGAATACGTTCACGCCGCGGATGATCATCATATCATCGCTCCTGCCGAGCGGCTTGGACATCTTCACATGCGTCCTGCCGCAGGAGCATTTTTTTCTGGAGAGAATGCAAATGTCCTTCGTCCGGTAGCGAAGCAGCGGGAACCCTTCCTTGTCAAGGGACGTGAAAACGAGCTCGCCCTTTTCCCCTTCTGGCAGCACCTCTCCCGTCTTCGGGTCGATAATCTCGGCATAGAAATGGTCCTCGTTGATGTGCATGCCGGTCTGCTCCTCGCACTCGAAAGCGACGCCGGGGCCGGACGTCTCCGTCAAGCCGTATATGTCATAAGCCTTGATGCCGAGGCTCTTTTCAATGTTCTGCCGCATCTCTTCCGTCCACGGTTCAGCGCCGAAGATGCCCGCCTTGAGCTTATTATCCTCAGGCTTGTAGCCTTTCTCCGCAAGTGATTCCCCGATATAGGCCGCATAGGACGGAGTGCAGCACAGGATCGTTGCGCTTAGGTCCATCATGAACTGAATCTGCCTGTCCGTGTTGCCGGAGGACATGGGAAGCGTGAGGCAGCCGACTTTATGGGAGCCGCCGTTGAGGCCCGGACCGCCGGTGAAGAGGCCGTAGCCGTAGCAGACCTGGACGACGTCTTCCTGGGTGCCGCCCGCTGCCACGATTGCCCTTGCGCAGCACTCTTCCCACATATCAATATCTTTCTGGGTGTAGAAAGCAACGACCCGCTTCCCGGTAGTTCCGGACGTGGACTGGATCCTGACGCAGTTTTTGATGTCCGTGCCCATAAGGCCGTAGGGATAAGCTTCCCTCAGATCGTCTTTTGTCAGGAACGGGAGCTTCTTAATGTCGTCGATGCTCTTGATATCATCCGGGGTTACCCCTTTCTGGTCCATCAGATTGCGGTAATAGGGCACGTTTTCATACACATGCTTCACCTGTTTCACAATCTTCTCATTCTGGATCTTCACGATTTCCTCTCTTGAAGCGGTCTCGATTTCTTTCTGATAGTAATTTCCCATATCTTTCTCCTCTCTGCCTCCTTTGGATGGATTGGATGTAACCGCAAAATGCACTGCCAGCCAAAACATTTGCTCAGGATTGAGTCCTATATTAATGTCCCGATTTCCATCTATCCTTTATAAGCTGAAAAATCCGGGACATTATTTTTGCCCCAATCCTTGCCATTTAGAAGAGTCCCTCGCTTGCGCTTAAGTGCTGTCGGCTGACTTGATGCATTTGCATAAAAAAGGGTGCGGCACCGGTTAATGTGCCACACCCAATGTGAAATCTTAATCTTCTTCTCACATCCTTTAGCATAGCAAATTAACCTTACCGTCCTCGCCGGTAAAGCTAAAGAAAAAGCTAAAGAAGTTTACAAGATGCAGATTGCGTTTCATTTTCATTCACCTATCCATATCGGGAACAAATAATATGTTACTGTATCGTACTACAGCGATGAAGGAATCATACATCGGTTTCCCTCTCCTGTCAATACCATATTGAAATTTTTTTCGGCCCGCGGGGACGGTCCTTTTGGACCAAAAAATTTTGGTCCAAAAGGACCGTCCCCGCGGGTCGAAAACCTTTGACCCAACTAAACTGCGCCCAAAGCGAAAGCCGAAAGCTCACTCTGTGAACAGCGCCGTAGAGTAGTACCTGTCGCCGCTGTCCGGAAGCAGGGCTACAATCACCTTGCCCTTATTCTCCGGCCGCTTTGCGAGCGTGATCGCCCCGAAAAGAGCCGCACCCGAAGAGATGCCAACGGAAATGCCTTCTGTCTTTGCCAGATACTTCGCCGTCTCAAATGCATCCTTGTTCGATGCCTTAAACACCTCGTCATAGACGCCCGTATTCAGCACGTCCGGCACAAAGCCCGCGCCGATTCCCTGAATCTTGTGGGCCCCGGCCTTGCCTTCCGACAGCACCGGCGAATCCTCCGGCTCCAGAGCAACCACCTTGATATCCGGATTTTGCTCTTTCAAATACTCGCCCGTCCCGGTCACCGTGCCGCCGGTTCCGACGCCCGCGATAAAGATATCAACCTTGCCGTCCGTATCCTTCCAGATTTCCGGACCGGTCGTCGCCTTATGGATGGCGGGATTTGCAGGATTCACAAACTGTCCCGGAATGAAGCCGCCCTCGATCTCTTTGGCAAGCTCGTCCGCCTTCGCGATGGCACCTTTCATGCCCTTCGCCCCCTCGGTTAACACCAGTTCTGCGCCATAAGCCTTCAGGATGTTCCTTCTCTCCACGCTCATCGTCTCGGGCATCGTCAGAATAATCCGATATCCCTTGGCGGCTGCGATCGCCGCAAGACCAATTCCCGTATTACCGCTTGTCGGCTCGATGATGACGGAGCCTTCCCTGAGCAGACCCCTCTCTTCCGCATCCTCTATCATCGCCTTGGCGATGCGGTCCTTCACGCTCCCCGCCGGATTGAAATACTCCAGCTTCACGAGCACAGTGGCTTCTAGCCCCAGATCTTTCTCGATATTCGTGACTTCCACCAGCGGCGTGTTTCCGATGAGTTCCAGAGTTCCTTTATAAATGTTCGACATGACTTTTTCCTTTCTTTTCGAATATACATCAACTATAAAACTTTCTGCAAGCTTACTTGCCAGAGTTATAAGATTCTTCGCTTACGCTCAGAATGACAGCCGGCGGACTGCTCCGAAAACCCTAGATACCTACGTAATAAGATTCTTCGCTAACACTCAGAATGACAGAGGGACGCTAAAACCCCCCAGAGTGGCACCAACTTCCACATTTTAATCTACTTCCGTTATCCTGACAATATGTAGCTATTCACGGTTACTATCCACACTTCTGCTCAGTAATAGCCTGTGTTTACGAAAATAATGGCTGTCATCCTGAGCGTAGCGAAGGATCTTTTATATGTAACCGCTGTAGGATGGTGAAGATCCTTCGCTAACGCTCAGGATGACAAGGGCAATACCGAATGTGTAAACAACGACTATTCGCACAGGGACGGACGGCATCATAAAGGATGCCTGCATGCGCAATATCGAATACGTGAACAGCAACTATTCTCACTCTCAGAGCGCCGCAAATCCCCTCTCGAAATCTGCAAGGATGTCATCGATATGCTCCGTTCCGATGGACAGGCGGATCGTATTTGGCCGGATCCCCTGATCCAGGAGCTCCTCCTCAGAGAGCTGCGAATGGGTCGTGGATGCAGGGTGGATAACGAGACTCTTCACGTCCGCGACGTTTGCAAGAAGAGAGAAAATCTTCAGGTTGTCGATGAACTTCCACGCTTCCTCCTGGCCGCCCTTTATTTCAAATGTAAAGATCGACGCGCCACCATTTGAAAAATACTTCTCATACAGGGCATGGTCCGGATGGTCCGGGAGCGAAGGATGGTTGACCTTTTCCACCAACGGGTGATTTGCAAGATACTCCACCACCTTCTTTGTGTTCTCCGCATGGCGTTCCAGACGAAGCGACAAAGTCTCCACGCCCTGCAGGAGCAGAAATGCGTTGAACGGGGAAATGCAGGCTCCCGTGTCCCTCAGCAAAATCGCCCTGATGTATGTGACAAATGCCGCCGGCCCCACCACGTCGTAGAACGATACCCCGTGATAGCTCGGGTTCGGTGCGGCGATATTCGGATATTTCCCGCCCGCACTCCAGTCAAATTTGCCGGACTCCACGATGATTCCGCCGAGCGTCGTCCCGTGGCCGCCGATGAACTTCGTCGCGGAGTGGACGACGATGTCCGCGCCATGCTCGATCGGCCTGATCAGATAAGGCGTGCCGAATGTGTTGTCGATCACCAGCGGAAGCCCGTGCCTGTGGGCAATCTCCGCGATTGCATCGATATCGGGAATGTCGCTGTTCGGATTTCCGAGAGTTTCCAGATAAATCGCCCTCGTGTTGTCTTTGATCGCGCCCTCCACTTCTGGGAGGTTGTGGGCATCCACGAACGTCGTCTCAATCCCGTACTGAGGAAGCGTGTGGGAAAGGAGGTTAAAGCTGCCTCCGTAGATGGTTTTCTGGGCGACGACGTGGCCGCCATTTGCAGCTAAAGCCTCAATCGTGTAAGTGATGGCCGCCGCCCCGGACGATACCGCAAGCGCCGCGCTCCCGCCCTCCAAAGCGGCGAGCCTTTTTTCCAGCACGTCCTGCGTGGAATTTGTCAGCCGCCCATAGATATTCCCCGCATCCGCCAGCCCGAACCGGTCGGCTGCGTGCTGGCTATTGTGAAACACATAAGACGTGGTCTGATAAATCGGAACGGCGCGGGAATCCGTCGCCGGGTCCGCCTCTTCCTGTCCAACGTGCAGCTGCAAAGTCTCAAATCTATATCCGCTCATGTCCTGCTCCTTTCTTTTAGAAATCGTCCCGCGGGGACGGTCCTTTTGGGCCGAAATTTTTTGACCCAAAAGGACCGTCCCCGCGGGTCGAAATTTTTTGGCCCAGAAGGACCGTCCCCGCGGGCCGAAACTGCATAGAAAAACCGGGGGCTTAATTTAGCTCCCGGGCAAATGGCTCGCGCTTCTCCCCCATGGGGTCCGCACCTTCTGCTGTGCAAGCAGGAGACGGTGCGAGCAGTCTTTCCCAAACATCGCTGACCCGTCATAAGGCATAAAAAGCGTCAGGGAAAAGCGACAAGACGACCGACCGTCCCAGCCATATTAGATGCCCGGGAGCCTGGCATTCGGCAACAACACATGCCCATGCTCTGTCTGTAAGTCGTCCACCAAAACATTTTCTTTCTCCTTCCCAATCGTATTTTTTGAATTTGTTCGATGGGGTTACTATACAACTATTTACCTACCGTGTCAATAGGTTTTTTAAACATTTTGTATGTGGACGTTTTTGAGGGAGTTTCTGACCATACTTCTGCTCAGAAACCGCCTGCTTTTGAGAAAAAGTGGATGTCATCCTTAGCGCCTGATGTACACCGCGTCCGTCACATCCTGGCTCAGCCCGAGCAGGCACCTCCTGCCGAACCGGTCAACGAACTTCATCATCGTTGTCTGGACCTGCATCTGATGACCTGCCGCATCCAGCACGTCCTCATAGAATACATAAGGAACATCCATCCGGGCGATCTTTTTATCATTTTCCACGAAACGCGCCGCCATCTCCCGGTCAAATATCTCAAAATCCGTAAGGCCCACCACATCGGACGGGGTTTCCTTATTGGTACGCGCCGCAAAAAGCCCATTGCATAGCAGATACTTTCCGGTATCCGCATCTTTCAAATACATCACCGCCGGCAGATTGTCCAGCCAGGTCGAGACGGATTCTTTCAGTTCGGCAACCTTCCGTATCACGGCGGCCTCCCGCTTTAGCTGGACGTTCTCATGGAGAAGCTTGGTATAGTCCTGCGGCATCTTATCTTCCGCAGATCCATCAGCTAAGCTCTGCAAGGGTTCCGTGATGGACAGGACGGCAATAATGACTGCGACGCTCCCCGTGACCGGATTGACGCTTAGCCTGCGCACAAACGAATGGACAACCGCGCCATCCGGCATCTTCTCATCAAAAAACGTGCCATTGCCGGTTTCGCAGCATTCCCTGACGATCAGGTTGAACGTCGAGCCGTAGCCGGCAGATGAACCGACGGACGGCCCGCCGAAGTCCGTCTCCCCTTCCATGATATCAATTCCGAAGAACCGCCTGGCAAAATCCTGATAGGCGCGGTTGCTCCTGGCATATCTGGCCATGTTATTCTTAACTTCCAGTATGGCGGTCGGAACCTGGCTGAAAGCATTATAGTAGGGATTGTCATCCCCGCCAGCGATAACGCCAAGGTCGAAAAGGTTCACCCGGCTTATGCTCTCGTAATAATCCTCCTCTTCCGGGTTTTCGCTCTCCGTCAGAGTATTGCTTCTATGCATTTCCCGAACCTGGTCAAATGAAATCGGCAGGCCGAAGTAAGTACCCTGAAGCTTTGTGCAGCCGATTTCCTGCAAAAAGAGAATCTGCCCCTCCGTTTCCACTCCCTCGCAGACCGTGTCCAGCCCCAAAGAGGCCGCCATCCTCATCAAATCCGTCAGGATGATCCTTCCGTCTTTCCCCTCGTTCAGCTTGCGCATGAAGCCCAGATCGAACTTAATCAGATCGAACCGGATGCTTTGCAGAAGTTCCAGGGAAGAATACCCGCTGCCAAAGTCATCCATCCATACCGGGAAGCCAAGCTTCTTAAACCTTTCAATCTGGCTCTTCATAAATTCAAAGTCTCTGGCGATGACGCTTTCCGTTATTTCGATCGTAATCTTATCCCGGCCAACCCCCGCGGCATCCACTCTTTTTCGGATTTCCTCAACAATGTCGCATGTGTCGAAATCGGAACGCGACAGATTGATGGAGTGGGGAACAATGATGAACCCCTCCTCCATCTGAATCCGAATTGCCTCCAGGACCTGGTCAACCATATAAAGATCCAGCTTGTAAATAAGGCCCGCTTCCTCCAAGGCCGGGATAAAGTAGGCAGGCGACAGTATGCCCTTTACCGGATCCTTCCATCTTGAGAGAGCCTCCACATCGCAGATTTTCCCATTGACCGTACGAACAATCGGCTGGAGATAAAGCTGAATCCATTTTTCCCGAATTGCGATGTCAATCGTCTCAATGACATATTGTTTCTTGATGGCATCCTCCCGCAAATCGGCGTTGTAATAATTGTATGCGGAAGCGTACGTGCTGCTTAGGGAAGTGCAGGCAAGCTTCGCGCGGTCACACGCCGCGCTGGCAGGGATATCCTCAGACCAATTCGGGTAAATGCCCACCCGGACAGGGGGAGTTGACCCTCCATACAATTCTCCAAATTTATGGAAAATCCCGCCGAGTTTTTCTTCCAGCCCCCTTCCTTCCGTAATAACCGCGAAATGATCCGCGCCTATCCTGCAGCAGTTATCGCTGCCGAATGCCCGGTTCAAAAATCCGGCAAACGTTTTCAGCAGTTTGTCGCCCTCTGCAAAACTGTGTCTTGCATTAAAGAACTTCATTCCGCCAAAATCGATATAAAGCATCATCGCCTGGCCGCCCGCATCAAGGATGGCCTCCTTCTCGGCGCCGGCCCGCTCAAAGAAATAAGTCATATTCGGCAGGCCGGTCAGATAATCATACCGGCTGTTCCGAAAGATATTCTGTTCGTGAAGCGCCTTGCTGAGGTTTTCAATGATCTCGATTTTATCAGACCCGTTGTCCTCGACGTAAGCCCCTTCATCGGTATACCATACATGGGCAAGGCGAACCCCGTCTTCCGTATACACATGCTTCCCAATAGCATGAATAACGACATAATCAAAGCCGTCCTTCTTCCTCGTCCGATAGATCGCTTCGAATTTGCCGCCTTCTGTGGCAAATCGGACTGCGGCATCAGCAACCCGGGCGACATCATCCGGATGCACGCACTTATACATATCACGATCCATGTCACGGGCAGCCTCTTCTCGGTCCTCATATCCAAAGAACTCGCAAAAGCCATCGGACAGGAGAATCGTGACGATGCGTTTGTCAATATACTGATAGACGGCAAATGGCGCTCCAAGGCTCTCCAGCGCGGATCTTTTTTCTTCTGAAATAATGTATCGTTTCATAGGTTCACCGTTGCTCTAATCAAATCTTCATCGCAATATCCCATGCGCCCCATATGGCGGAGCGTACATTCCCGACCTTGCTGCAGTCTCCGAGAAGATGCACATGCCTCCCCTTCTCAAGAAGCGGCACCGGATGGTAGCCCACGGAAAGAATCACGCTGTCAGACGGCAGCGTAACCGTCTCGCCCGACTCATCCTGAATTACGACCGCCGACTCCGTAATCTCGCTGACCCCGGCATTCAAGTAGACCGGGACGTTATTCGTCTTGAAGCAGTCCCTTAAGTAGCTGGTATTTGCCAGGCACATATTCTTCACGGCGACAAGGTCATTCTTCATCTCCACGATGACGGGATGCTTTCCCTTGCGGAACAGGTCAAGGGCAATCTCGCAGCCGGTAAGGCCGCCGCCTATGATCACCACGTTATCTCCGACCTCCTTCTTTCCGAGGAGGTAATCCGTGGCATCCATGGCGTACTTGGCCGCCCCGGCCACCGGAATACGGTTTGCCTCAGCGCCGGTTGCGATAATGTATTCATCCGCCTCCGGAAGCTCCGCCGATGAGATTTCCGTATTTAAATGCACGTCAATCCCTAAAGCCGCAATCCGCCCTTTCATCCACTCGATGAGCTGCTTGTCTTTCTCCTTAAAATCCGGCGCGGCGGCCGCGATGAAAACGCCGCCTAGCTCCCCGCTCTTCTCATACAGGGAAACTTTATGGCCGCGCAGAGCCAGCACCCGGGCAGCTTCCATGCCGCCAATGCCTCCGCCTATCACCGCCACTTTCTTTGCCTTCTTCGCCTCGCGGATTTTGTATTTGCCTGACTGCATGGAAACCGGGTTGACGGCGCACCGGCACATTCCCATCGATTCGCTCAAATCCTGGTCATTAGCGGTCCCGTTATGGTGGGACAGGTTAAAGCAGGCCGAATGGCAGCAAATGCAAGGACGGATGTCCGCCTCCCTTCCTCTCAATAGCTTCGTCACCCAGCGGGGATCTGCGAGGAACTGCCGTCCCACGGCCATCGCGTCAATGCCGCCGTCCTTTATGGCTTTCGCTCCCACGGCCGGCTCCATGCGCCCTGCACAGACCACGGGTATATCCACGAATTTCCTGATATGCGCAACATCCACAAGGTTGCAGTTTTGCGGCATATACTGCGGCGGATGCGCCCAATACCAGGCGTCATAGGTCCCGTTGTCGCAATTCAGCATGTCATAGCCGGCATCCTGCAGGTATTTCGCCGCCCGCTCGGACTCTTCCATGTCCCGGCCGATCTCGACAAAATCCTCCCCCGGCATGGCCCCATATTGGAAATCTTTCGTCATGGACCGCACCGAATAGCGCAGGGACACCGGAAAGTCTTCCCCGCAGCGATCCTTAATCTCTTTCACGATTTCCACTGCGAAACCGTAACGGTTCTCAAAGGAACCCCCATACTCATCGGTCCTTTTATTTGTATACTTGAGCGTGAACTGGTCGAGCAAATAGCCCTCATGGACCGCATGGACCTCCACCCCGTCCACGCCGGCTTCCTTGCAAAGCCTGGCCGTCTCGCCAAATGCATAGACAATGTCCCGAATTTCCTTGACCGTAATCTCCCGGGTCGTGAGGTCCTCCGCCCAGCGGTTCGGCAGGGGGCTGGGCGCGGCAGTCAGGTATTCCGCATCAACAATCGGGCTTGCCAGCGTGTTCAGAATCTTGTTATTTGCCAGCATGACGAGCGGAGCCGTCAGAGCCATCGACCTGCCAAAGCCGGCAGTCATCTGGACGAACAGCTTGGCTCCCGTCTTGTGGAACTCCTCCATGAACTCTTTCAGTTCCTTAAATTTCTTCTTGTTCTGATACAGCCATTTGCCTCCCAGCATATCTTTCACGGGCGCGATGCCGGGAATTACCAGGCCGCAGTTGTTTTTCGCAATATTCATGAGAAGCTTTGCGGCTTCCCGGTCAAAATGGCTGCCCGTCGGCTCCATCCATCCGAAGATGCAGGTGCCTCCCATCGGCGCCAGGACGATCCGGTTCTTGATTTCCAGATTCCGGATTTTCCACGGCGTAAAAAGCGGCTCATACTGTTTCTTCATTCTTTCCTCCTCATCTTAGGCGCTGCCTCTCCTTACTTTATCCCCTTCACAGTCCCTGTGCAAATAATTCAACTGTTTCTGTTCACACCACCTGTTTCTCCTTGTCATCCTGAGCGTAAGCGAAAGATCTTTTACATAAAGCATATGTTTTTATAAAAGATCCTTCGCTGCACTCAGGATGACACCTGATAAAAAATCCTTCGCTACACTCAGGATGACACCTAAATTAACACGAGCACAGACGACTTCTGTGCTGAGGCGTGACATTTATCTTGCCGGTCACCTTCTGCCCCCTCCCAGGTGCATCTCCCTCAGCCCTTCCACCTCGTCGCAGACGGGCTTCATGGCGCAATGCCCGCAGTCCGTGGGCAGCCCGTCCAGAATATGGGTCAGGGTCTTTGTAATGCCATCCACTTTCCCAGCCAGGGGGACCAGCATCCTGACAGTATCCGGGTCTGTCACAAATGCAACCCTCACGTGTTTCACGCCCGCCACCTGTTTATATTTGCGGATATAGGTACCTCCGACATAGGAAAAGCGAATCCCCCTTTTCATCGCGTCATTCGACACCCGGACCTGCTCTTCATTTGTCGTAGCTGAGACCCGAACCATATACCCTTTCGGGAAAACATGATAGCGGACGTACTCGATATTCCGGACGGCCTGATAGGCGGCTTCCGTGTCCTCCGTCTCCTTCAGGTCTTCCGTCTCAAGAATGGCAATGCGGGCAAATGGCGCATCCCCTGAAAGCTCGCCCAAGTCCGGCCCGCACAGCCAGATCTCATCCGTGCGAATCAGACCGGAGGTCGTGACGCACGTGAAATTGACCGAGGGCTGGCCGTTTCCGCCAAGTTCAACCCCCGCCTCTTTCCTCATGATTAGTTCGCTCCTCCCCGTATCTTTCCAGATGCGCCGCGGGTCCGGCGGACAGACCTCCGCCCCCCCTGCCATTAAAATCTTATCGGTTTCCTGAATAATCGCATCATAAAGCTTCATGGTATTTCCTCAAGATCCATGTTTCGGCCCGCGCTCCGGGCCTCGGTTTCGGCCCTTGCTTCGGGCCTTG
>JAUMWM010000014.1:0-8578 GCA_030529705.1 Lachnospiraceae bacterium | reverse complement strand
CCATCCAAATGAAAAAAAAATAAGTAATATTATAGAACATACGGGATTTTTACACAGCTCCTTTTTCGGCCCGCGGGGACGGACCTTTTGGGTCGAATTTTTTCGACCCAAAAGGACCGTCCCCGCGGGTCGAAAACATTTTGCAAAACCTAAAACTGGATATCCTGCTTCTTCCTGTCAAAAATCTGGTTCATCCTGCGGTAGGCCCACTCCATAAGCTTCTGGTCCAGATTCCAGAAGTAGATGACAAAAAGCACGCCCGTGGAAGCCAGAAGGATCTTCCCCACTTTCTTCACTGTTTTCTTCATTTCACAAGCCCCTTCTGTCTGGCAAATTCAGCCGCCCCAAGAGCCCCCATCAACTGCGGGTCGACGGAGAGCTCCACCACCTTGAGCTTTAGGACATGCTCAATTGCCGCCTTCAGTCCCGCATTCTTTGCGCAGCCGCCGGTCAGAGTAATGGAATCCGTAGCTCCCGCCTTCTTGGACATGACAAAGCAGCGCTTGGCAACCGCCATCTGGATTCCCGCCGCGATCTCATCCATCGGCTTTCCTTCGCCCACCAGCGTAATAACCTCGGATTCTGCAAATACAGTGCACTGAGCCGTTATCGGAATCACGTTCTTTGCGCCGAGGGACAGATTTGAAAAATCCTCAAGGGACATTTCAAATGAGCGGGCCATAGCTTCATAGAAACGGCCGGTGCCGGCGGCGCATTTGTCATTCATGGCAAAATTCTTCACCGTTCCATCAGTATCGATGGCGATGCCCTTGACGTCCTGCCCTCCGATATCGATGATGGCTTTTACGCTCGGATTCGTCACATGCACGCCCATGGCATGGCAGGAAATCTCGGACACGTTTTCATCCGCGAAAGGCACTTTATTCCTGCCATAACCCGTGCCGATGAGGTAGGCGAGATCCCGCTCGCTCTTTAAGTCCGGCACCTGCGATACAACCTCCTTCATGGCCATCTCCGCCGATTCCTTTGCGATAATTTTGCTCTTTAACGTGGTGTTCGCCACCATTTTCCCATTCTCATCCAGAATCACGGCTTTCGTATAAGTAGAGCCTACATCACAGCCTCCGAAATATTTCATGTCATTCCTCCTGTTAATCTATTTATAATTCCAACGCAAAATGTCTTTTTTCCTGCGAGGGGATTTGTCATCCTGAGCGTGAGCGAAGGATCTTTTACTTCCACTTTCGCAGCTTTGACAGTGGTTTGTCATCCTGAGCGTGAGCGAAGGATCTTTCACCCCCACTTTACGCTGTACTCAGGCTTTACGTGTAAGATCCTTCGCTAACGCTCAGGATGACACTGAGCCTTACAAGACACATATCCTATCAATCACCTTCCGCCGGCTCTGTGTATATCCGTCACCATGACGCGTCATCCTCGAAATCCACCAGCGACGGATCCAGCGGCTCCTCCTGCATGACCGTCCTCATATACTCATTGACCTTCGACCGCATGTCCTTCCTCGATACGGTACGGGGATCCATCAGGTCATGCTCGATCCAGATGAGCCGCACCCCGTGCTCTCTCGCCTGGTCCTCGAAAAGCCCGTTCAGCGTGGACATGTTCTTGCAGGATACGTGCTGGTACATGATGACCAGGTCCGGCTTCCAAGCCTCCACCTGCCGCCAAAGTTCCGTCAGCACGTGGTCATAGCCGCCATTTGTATGCCGCCGCATGACCATTCGCTCATAAAGCCTTGCCATGTCGCGCAGCGCCTCCTCCTTGTCCTCCGTCTCCAGAGGCTTCGTGAAATTCAGCGACTCCATCTCCACCAGGACATTGATGCCCCAGCAGTTGGCAAGCCAGTTGGAGAAATTTGCATAATAATGCGCCGGCACCGACCATACGATGGCCCGATGGCGCATCTTGTTCCTCCACGGCTCCTCTTTCCCCTCATAAGCCTTCATCATCAGGCGGTCCACTTTCCGAAACGTTGAAAGGATCCTCGGGTCGATGCCGCCGTCCATCTCGTAATTCCACTTTCTGAAGAGCTCATAGCACGGCCCGATCAGCTGCGGATAATGCGTCTGGTTGACCTCCCACTTCTGCAGTTCGTATTTGGTCTCCTCATTGAACCGCTTCATGGCGGCGAAATAGGCGTCCCAGTTCCACTTTGCCCCCGTCTGCTCCTCTATGAAGCGAATGCAGGCCTTGATGTCTGCCACCGCCCCGTCCATGATGGACTCGTCCTCGTAGCGGACAGGGAATGTCAGATGGAAAGTGGGCAGGTCTTTGAACCTCCTCGACGTGTAGGACGACGCCATGACCGAGCCGTCGCAGGGCATGGAACTGGAGATGAAGCAGGCGCCTAAATGCGGCAGGGCGTCGATGACGCAGGCGCCGCACTCGGAAGTCGGCACCGGGCAGGTATCCGAGGGCAGGCCGTAGGATTCCACCGCATCGATGTAAGGCTCGCAGGCAAGCTGGTCGATCTCGGAGAGCAGGAAGACCGGCATCAGTTGATACGGGATCCCGATAAGGTCCGGGAAGCCCGCCATGATCTGAGCCATGGTCATCTCATCGAGGAGCACCACTTTCTTCGAAAGCTCCTCGCTGTTCCCGACTTTCTCGTCCCCCTTCATGAGCAGGACCAGATTTTCCGCCACGTAGCGGAAGATGGCATAAATCAGCTCATGGTGCATTTTGAGGGCCTTCCCCCGAAGGCCGAGCGTATTCTTGTCCATAAAACTATGGCAGCAGAAATAAGAAATCATCCAACGGTAATGCAGGGCGCCGCCCATAGCCGGGACCAGGTCTTTGCTGAACGTCGCAAGCAGCATGGCCCACATCCGAAGCCACTCATAGAAGTCCATGCCGGTGTCGGCAAGCCCGCGCCATTCCCGGCGCACGGTCGCCATTTTCCCCGAGCGGTACAGCTTCCCCAGCCGCTTTTCCCCATGAAGGACGAGGTCCCTGATTTCCGCCGGCGACATTTGCCTTAACAGGCCCGCCTCATAGGAGATCCTCTTTGCAAATGCCCTCGCATCCCCCAATAGGCCGCCCCCGACGTCCTTCCAGTCTGTCTCTTTCAGCATATCAAGGACAATCTGACCAATCTCCCCCGCATTTTCCGCCTGGGCTTTCCAGTCGATTCGGTCCTTATAGCGAAAGAATTTCGGATCCGGGTATTTTCTCTTCATCAGCCGGCACCTCCTTGTCTTTCTTTCTGGATCCTTTTGATTTCCAGGGCTTCGACAAATGCCTGAAACCTCGTCCTAAGCTGCCCCGACCCGCGCACATTGTAAGAGCGGTCGATGGACAGGACCGGCCAGTTGTATTCCTCCGCCAGGATGTGGCTGGCAAGAGGACGCTCGAACCCCCAGAAGTCGCAGTATTTCATTTGTTCATATATAATCCCATCAGCACTATACTCCCTGGCCAGCCGGTCGACGGTCTCCCGCCGCTGGGTGATTTTCTCCTCCGACATATATCTGGCGCATTCGGAAGTCCGCATGTAGTGCAGGCAAATCTGCCTGAGAATGTCTTCTCCCTCCCGAAGGATGATTTTTTCCCGTCCGGGGAACGAGCCGTAGCAGTAGCGGTCCGCCACGATCATGGCCCCGGCTTCCTCCAAGAGCCTTGAAAAATCGAGGTCGTCCACCTCGGATCCGGCCACGACCACTCTCGCCCGCCAGGGGGACTTGGGGTCGGGTTTCCTCTGCCTGATCTCTTCCAGCGTTTCCTTCAGCATCGGGAGGATCAGCTTCGTCGGGCAGCAATAGGAAACGAGGGTCAGTACATGATATTCGTAGCCGGTCACGGGGGGATTTGCAAGCTTCCTGAAGTCCCCAATCTCCGTCATCACCTCGCAGAGTTCGTTATGTTCCCTGACCGCTGCCAAAAGAGCCTCATCCGAGGTGTCCGTTCCCAGCTTTTCCGCCATAACGTCCAGCAGGCGGAGGCGCATTTGCTTGACCATCATATCCACGGTATAATCCTCGATCTTGTAAGGGACGTCCGTGTGGGTCACGAAGAAGTGCGGTTTTTCGTTGCACTTTAAGATTTCCATGTGCTCATAGCAGCGGTTCATGGCCGAACATGCGTCAACCCCAGCGATGGCGTCCAGGAACTTGTAGCCCCCTTCTATGGCCCGCTCCAGCAGGGACCTGGCATATTCGCAGGTATAATTTGACATATAATAGGTTGAAATATCGATAGACGAGCTCCTGGGGGCGCGGATTCTCGTGGAAAAACAGTTATCCACGTTCAAAAGCACTTCCGGCATGTGGTAGCAGGTATAGCCGATGGCGTATTGGCCTTCCTCCTGCGCTTTTCGCACCAGTGCATTGTCCGCATCCTCCAGAAGATTCTCGAATTCCAGAAGGTACGTCAGGTCTTTCAAGTTCAGTTCCCTCCTCTCAAAATAATCCACATAAAATTTCCCGGTTTCCATGTCATCCTGAGCGTGAGCGAAGGATCTTAGACGTAAAACTTACGTAAACGTATGCTTCAGTTAAAGATTCTTCGCTTGCGCTCAGAATGACAAAGGGGCACTGAGCAGTTACAGAATTCCCATGTTCACAAGTGCCTGTCTTGCCCCCTGCAAAATGCCGGCATCCGCCGGAAGCTCGAACACGCTCTTTCCCTCAATATCGTTCTCCGTCATGGCGTTATCCTGCCCGATGACCGCCACCAGCGGAATCCCGGCCAGCTTTCCGTCCTCGCCGCCCACTTTGTCCGGCAGCGGAGCCCGGTTCACGACCAGGCCGATCCGGTCATAGAGCACCAGCGTATCCGCAACGTCCCGAATGGTCTCCACAATCTGCAGCCCCTTCCGGCTCTGGTCGGATACGCAAATCAAATGCGTGACCTTTTCCATCACGCGGCGGTTTATTTGCTCGATGCCGGCCTCCCCATCGATTACAATTACGTCAAATGCCTCCACCAAGTCCGCAATCACCTGCTTCAAATACGTATTGATGGCGCAGTAGCAGCCCGCCGACTCCGGCCGGCCGATGGCCAGGAAGGAGAAGCCGTCCATCTCCACCATGGCATCGAACATATGGTACTTTGCCTCTGCCAGAATGTCCTCCGTTGCTTTCAGTTTCCCCGTGACGTCTTTCGCCACTCGGAGGCGGATCTCATCCAACGTTTCCCGCACGTCCACGCCCAAAGCGACGGACAAGCCGATGGCCGGGTCCGCATCGATAGCCAGAATTTTGGCATCCTTCTTTTCCTCCATCAGCAGCCGGACGATGGCCGCCGAGAGAGATGTCTTACCAACGCCGCCCTTTCCCGTCAGAGCGATCACTGTTGTTTTCCCCATTTTCCACTACCTCATGAACAAAATAAATTCTACTACTATCTAAACACATTTGTTGTTTTTTTACAAGATTTCAAGACTATTCTACCTGAAAACAGTCATTTTATACAATGGTTTTTCGTTAATCTGTTTTCAATAATCAGCAGGTATGGTATCATTATCAGTAACTGCTCAGCATGTCGATAAATGCCTGTCATCCTGAGCGTAAGCGAAGGATCTTGAACATAAAACATACTTAGAGCACAGCGCTTTAGATAAAGATTCTTCGCTTACGCTCAGAATGACAAGAAGGTTCCGGGTAGTTACTCAGTATAATAAATAATCCGGGAATCCGTACAAGTAAGGAGAATATGCCTATGCGAGACCTGCCACACCTGATAGAATTTGAAGAACTCCTGCAGGAAGCCCACAACTCCCTTGTCCGCAAAGCGAGGGAAGAAGGGAAAAAAGCCCTGGGCTACACCTGTTATTTTATGCCTGAAGTCCTCCTGGATCTTCCCGGCTGCTTCTCCGTCCGCCTCCGCGCCCCCCGCAGCGGATCCCCGGACATGGCCACCTACTATATGTCGAACCGTACCTGCATGTACGGCCGCTGCCTCCTGGAGCGAGCTCTCGAAGGAGGCTTCAACTTCCTGGATGCCCAGATGGCGACGGAGACGTGCACAGTGACCTGCCGTTTCCAGGAACACCTCCAGCTTATGGACATCATCCAGAACCCGGACTTCTTCTGCGAGTTCACGGATGTGCCCTTTAAGAAGAACGAAAACTCCATCGACCACTACGAACGGCAGCTTCAAGGTCATGTGCTGGACGTATTAAGCGACCATTTCGGCATCGACGTCTCCGATGCGGCGCTTCTGAAAGCCATAGAGGAGCACAACGAAGTCTGCCGGCTCATACAGGAAATCGGCAGCTACCGAAAACTCGATATGCCCACGATCACCGGCACGGAATTTGCCATGATCCAGCTCGTCACGCAGGTATGCCCCAAGTACCTCATCCTTGATTCGCTGCGGGACATCGCGGAGAGCCTCAAGACGAGGAAGCCGGACACCAGGCCCGCCTGGCGATGCAAAGTCGTCCTTGCCGGGTCCGAGGAAGACGACCCCTATTTCGTCCAGCTCATAGAGGAGTGCGGCGCCCTGGTGGTGGCCGACCGCCACTGCTACGGCTCCATTCCCGGCCGGGAGGAGATCGTCGTCAAGGAAGGCGAGACGCCGCTCCGCGCGATATCCCGCCACTATTTGGAAACTTCCATGTGCCCCCGCTTTATGGAAAGGCACACCATGCGGGACCGGAAGCAGTTCCTGGCCGACACAGTCCGGGAGTACAAAGCCGACGGCATTATCATTTGCCAAATGAAATTCTGCGAATACTGGAGTTATGAGCGGACAATCGATTCCCTGATCCTGCCGCGGGATTTCGGCATCCCCGTCTGCTCCATCGAAAAGGAGTACGTGAACAATGCGGTCGGGCAGCTCCGCACCCGGTTCCAGGCATACGTGGAGAGCATCGAGTATAAACGGCTTCAGGGGGACCACAAGAAGGAGGAAAGCATATGATTAAACTCTCCAAGATAAAAGAGACGATGAAGGAACTCTTTATCGTAGAAAAGACCGAGGACAGTTCCCAGAGCAAGGACATCAAGAAAGTCCTGAAAGACTTCTGGTACGGGAAACCCCACGAAGAAAGGGAGCTGGGCAAGCTCTACGTAGGCGACACCGGCCTTTATAAGCACCGGGAATGGCGCGGATTTGTCGATACCATGTATTATTTCAACATGATCTGGCTCTATAATTACGTGCATATCGTCACCGACATCGCAAAGTATGGCGGCGGGCCGGTGAAGGGCATGGTCAACTTTGCGAAAGGCGTCTGGCGCTACCGCTGGGTCGGCCAGTCCTATATCCCCGTCATGCACTGGTTCGACAGGGGGCTGGAAGGCATGAGGGGGCCCATCTTGCGGGGCTCCGCATGGCATTACCGGGCCATGGTCTGCGAGTCCATCCGCCAGTTCCAGGAAATGTTCGCCAGCGATAAAAACCTGCACGGCGGGAAGGAGTCCGACCAGTGGAAGCACAATATCGCCCACAACGAAACCGTCAGCGGCAGCGTCTTCTACGGCTTCAGGGACGTACTGGAGGACATCCCTCTGGAAATGATCCCCTATTTCGTCACCTGCCACGCCAACAACCATACCGTCTTGAACTATATCGATGCCGCCCAGTCCATCGGGCTTCCGGCGGACCCCTGCCCTATGTGCCAGGCTGAGTACGGCCTCTTCGTGCTGGACGATGTGCCGGACTATGCGCCGACGATGATTACGACAAATGAAGCCTGCGACGGTTCGGTTGCGACCTCCGTCCTGCAGGACTGGTTCCTGAACCGGCCGCTTTTCGCCATGCCCCAGCCCATGCGCTATGACGATCCTCTGGTGCAGAAGCACTGCCAGAGGGAAATCGAAGAGTGCTGGAAGTTTATCGAGGAACACTACGGCGTTAAATTTAACTGGGATATGTATGTGAAATACGCAAATGAACACAACAAGCTGACGGAATTCGAACATGAGAAATGGGATGTGGCGGCAAATACCAGCTACTATCCTATCAACGGTGTCGCCCAGGCCCTGTATCGTATTTATTATTCACAGGACGGGAACCGGCCCATCTGGCACGAGACAGATGATCGCGTCCGTAAAATCATGAACAAATCCGTAAAAAATAAGATCAACTGTCTGCCGAAGACCCGGCACAGGGCCATTGCCTGGAGCTGTGCCCCTCTCTACTATTCCAACTGGTGCACATGGGCTTATAACTGCTGGGGCATAAACTGCGTCATCAATATGGACTCTTTGATGTTCGACCAGTATCTGCGGACGGACACATACGAGCATGCTCTCGAAGACCTGGCCTGGTACAACGAGAAGGCGCCCATGCGGGCCATGGCGGTAGGCGGGCACGAACACATCCTCTCCCTCTGGGATTATATGGAGCGTTTTCACTGCGACATGGTAATCATGTACGACCAACTGCAGTGCAAAGGCATGCAGGGAATCCACGGGGTCTTCGAGGACGAGTTCCGGAAGCGCGACATACACGCCATCTGGGTTCCGCATGCGCTGCCCGACAAGCGCACCGTATCCAGAAAGGAAATCCGTCAGATTATCAGCGACTACATGTACACAGTCATGCGGGAGGAGCCGCTCGACGCAACCCTCGTGGATTTCGATGATGATTCCAGTTGGTGATTTTTTACAAATGTCACCCTAAGCGTAAGCTTATGTCATCCTAAGCG
>JAUMWM010000346.1 GCA_030529705.1 Lachnospiraceae bacterium | reverse complement strand
AGGTGGGTCAATTTTCCTCGTAAAACCTGGGTCAATTTTCATTATAAATCAATAAATCCACCTGTCTGCACTCCTGATCGGGGCATTGGACTATATCGTTGTATATGCGCAGGACAACACCATAGGAAGAAAAACCATTGAAGGCTGGCAATTGAAGAAGGATGAGGAGCACCAGGTAGGAAAACTCCGAAGCAGCATAGGCGCTTCCATCCCACAGGAGGTAGAAGTATCTTTTGCCCTTCCTGCTTCTTCTGATCTCGCAAGCATGCGGCTTTCTGACCTCGATCCTGAGTCTCTTGCCAGGGGGCATGCTATACTCCACAGTCTGCTTCACAAAGAGACGCTCAAAGAGGAATTCCCCGGCTGCCGCTCGTACATGGAACATATCGCGAACAAGTACAATTACATCCCGACCATCCTTCAGAAAGAAGCATTCCGACCGTTTCGGTCCTACTACATCCCCAACAAGGTCATGATGAGGGTCCGTGATCCCAAGCGTCCATTTACCTACTGGTATGAAACTGTCCCCATTACGGACATCGACAGCCTGGTCAACGTTTCGCCTTACCTTGTTCTCAGTGGTTCCGGCGGACTCGGAAAATCTATGATGATGCGGAATATCCTGCTCACCGCCATTGACGAATATGACGCGGAAGGACGCATCCCCCTGTTCATCCCGCTCAAGGATTACGATAAGCCGTATGACTCCTTTACGGATTACATCTTTGAGATGGTCAGCAATCTGTGGCCGGATCTGACTGCCGATGGAATGGAAACACTACTAAAATCTGGGAAGGTCCTGTTTCTCTTTGATGGTCTGGATGAGATTCACGCGTCCCTGTTAGCCGCCTTCACCAAACAGATGAACGGCTTCATTGACCGGTACTACATGAACAGTTTCATCATCTCCTCCCGGCCCTACACGAACTTCCAGTCGTTTACACGCTTCTCTGTGCTTGAGCTTCAGCCGTTCACCAAGGCGCAGGCATTGGAATTCGTTGATCGTGTAAATTACCACGCTGAGGCCCCAAAGCTGCAGGCAAGATTCCGCTCCCTGCTGAATTCGACGCTCTACCGGACGCACAACAGCTTCTGCGGCAACCCGCTTCTTTTGTCCATCATGATCCTGACCTTTGAGCTGGATGCGGACGTACCGACGGTCAAGCACAAATTCTATCAGGAGGCTTACATCGTCCTGTCCCGCCGCCATGACGCACTGAAGGATGGCTACAGCCGTGAACTGAAAACCGGATGGAAATACGACAAGTTTGCCGACTACTTCGCTTTCTTCTGCACCGCCACATACCGTGACGGGAAAGTCTCCTTCGACTACATTGAAATGGAGAAATACTTTAAGCTCCTGGTGAAGAAGTATAAACTGACCGGAATTTCCGTTGATGACTTTATCTATGACCTCACGAACAATCTGTGCCTGATGTATCTGGACGGAATGCAGTACTCCTTCATCCACCGTTCCTTCCAGGAATACTTCTGTGCCAAGTTCTTCAACTCCCAGCTCGATGAGCAGCTAACGAAAGTGATCCCGGTTTTTGACCAGGACAATACGACTAAAAAAGGCGACACCGCCCTTCAGATGCTTTACGATATGAAACCCAAGGCAGTCGCGCTGTATATGTTCCTGCCTTATCTGGAACAGCTGATCGAAAGATGCGAAAATGCCGATGGCCTATGGACCTTCCTCGAAACCATCTATCCTGATTATGAAATGGCGGATGGCGACTGCGAGGCGGATGAAGATAACTGCGCCCCATCATCCAACCTTTACGCATTTATCCTGGAGACCTATCATCTGGAAATGGATGTGCCCTTCTTCGACGAGTTGGAAGGATACGGTTATTTTGTAGAAGAAACCTACGTTTACCGGGAAGACATCAAACAGGACGACCTGAGTTATAATGTCCCTTCCGATTACGAAGAAATGTATGGAGAACCGGAAGTCACTGGTCACGTATATCAGCTTGACTGGGAGCGGATTGATAATAACCGAGGGCTCTATGGTGATCTGGCTAGAGCGATTGAGTCTCCTGACAGTGCCTTCGTAAAAGAATATGAAGCAATCAAGTGTCTCCGGGATAATCTGAGGGAGAAGGCAAAACCCTCCGATGATTCCACCGATTTCCTCGACGATATGGAATAGCCCTCAAAGACAGCTATCAATTACGATGGCTGTCTTTTTTGATGTCCATTTCTTCGGACATCATCTTTGATAGACTGATACCGTGGGAAGAAAATTAACAATTTTTCTTTCCCTGCCCTGTCTATGAACATTTGTTCGTAAGTCTTGACAAACAAGGAGTTTTGTGGTAAGCAGGGGACCTTAACATTGGCAATGCCATAAAGCATTTTTGAAACAGGAGAGACAGGGGGCGGTTCTTTTTCTCTCTTTGACAAACGG
>JAUMWM010000001.1:26808-69337 GCA_030529705.1 Lachnospiraceae bacterium | reverse complement strand
CTTTTGGGCCGAATTTTTTCGGCCCAAAAGGACCGTCCCCGCGGGCCGAAACCGGCCCTGCGAGCCGAGATGAGCCCGCAGGCCGAAGTGGAGTATTTACATTATGGAAAAAAATGAAATGAAAGCAGCAGTGGAGGCTGTCCTGTTTACGACCGGAAAAGCAGAGAGCGTAGCCGACCTCGCAAAAGCGCTTGAAACGGATAAGGAGAGCCTGGATAACCTTATCCGGGAATTGTCGGATGAATATGCCGACAAGGGAAGGGGAATAAGGCTCATCAGGCTGGAGGATTCCTGGCAGATGTGCACGAACCCGGCCTTTTATGACGTGCTGATCCGGCATGAGCTTCATCCCAGGAAGCCGCGCCTCACGGACGTCCAGCTGGAGACCCTGTCCGTCATTGCCTACAGGCAGCCCGTGACGAAGGCGGAAATTGAACGTATACGCGGGGTGAACTCGGACCATGCGGTCAATAAGCTCGTCGAGTTTAACCTGGTGCGGGAACTCGGGCGGGCGCAGCTTCCGGGACGCCCGATCCTGTTCGGCACGACGGAGGAGTTCCTTAGATCCTTCGGTGTCAGCTCGAAAGACGAGCTTCCTGACATAAGCCCCGTCCTGATCGAGGATTTCCGGGCGGAGGCCGAGAGCGAGGCCGCCGTGGAGGTCGGCGTGTAAGATTTTTTCCAATAACCGATGTTTTATGTAAAAGATCCTTCGCTTACGCTCAGGATGACATGGCGCATCGAATGTATGAACAGGAACGCATCCCTTGTTATCCGTTGCAATTTTTTAAAATCTGTTGATAAAAAAAAAGGATTGCGTTATTATTAACGCGAATGCATTTTAATATTTACACTATATGGAGGAGATAGAATGAGTGATACACCAAGTGCTGCAAGCACGAGAATTCTTTCGCTGCTTGACGCAAACAGCTTTGTTGAATTCGGAGCTCAGGTGACGGCCCGCAGCACGGATTTCAACCTTTCCGCCAAGGCCGCCCCGTCCGACGGCGTCATCACCGGATATGGCACGATTGACGGCAGCCTTGTGTTTGTGTACAGCCAGGACGCATCCGTTCTCGGAGGCTCCGTCGGCGAGATGCATGCGAAGAAAATTGTCAAGCTTTACCAGAAAGCGGCCAAAATGGGCGCGCCGGTCATCGCTATGCTCGATTCCACGGGAGTGCGCCTTGAAGAGTCTACAGACGCACTGAACGCGCTCGGTGAAATCTATAATAACCAGGTCCTATTGAGCGGAGTCATTCCCCAGATTGCCATCGTCTGCGGCAATTGCGGCGGAGGGCTTTCCTTCATCCCAGCCCTGTCGGATTTCGTCTTCATGGAAGAGGCTGACGCAAAGCTGTATGTAAATACCCCGGACGCAATTATCGGGAACAGCGCCGATCTGACGGACAACCGCACCGCCTCTTATCAGTCCGAGACGGGAAACGTGGACTTTGTAGGATCAAAAGAAGAAATCATTGCGGCAGTCCGCTCGCTTGTCGGCATCCTTCCTTTCAACAATGAAGACTCCGGAGAGGTCCTGCCCTGCGCGGACGACCTGAACCGGGCTTGCACGAACATCTCCGCATTCAGGGGAGACGCCGCCTCCATGCTCGCCATGATCGCCGATAATGGGTACTTCTTTGAGACGAAGAAAAAATTCGCCGAATGCATCGTGACAGGCTTTATGAGGCTGAACGGGCAGACGGTCGGCGCTGTTGCAAACAGCGGAAAGAAGGATACGTTATGTGCAAATGGCGCGGCGAAAGCTGCAGACTTTATCCGGTTCTGCGACGCATTCAACATCCCGGTGCTGACCCTTGCAATTGTCAAAGGCTACGCCCGCAAGGAATGCCAGGAGAAAAGGCTGCCAAAGGCCGCCGCAGCGCTTGCGACGGCGTATGCGCAGGCAACGGTTCCGAAAGTCACCGTCGTAGTGGGCGCCGTTTACGGAAGCCCCTATGTCCTCATGGGTTCCAAGGCCATCGGCGCCGACTTTGTCTATGCATGGCCGGACTCCGAGATTGGCATGATGGACGCAAAGCAGGCCGCCAAGCTCCTCGTCGGCGGGGATAATGCCGCTGATGTCAGGAAGACGGCCGCCGAGTACGCCGCCCTCCAGCAGAACGTAGTTTCCGCAGCGCAGAGGGGATACGTTGATACGATTATTGATGAGGCCGATACAAGAAAATATGTCATCGGCGCATTTGAAATGCTTTATACAAAGAGGGAAGATCGTCCGAGCAAAAAGCATGGGACGATTTGAGAAAGGCGGAATACATGAAGAATCTTAAGAAACTGACAGTAGCCCTCCTTGCCCTATGCACGATGGCTTTTTGCTTTGGAGGATGCGGGATCGAGAAGACGTCTTCCCAGCTCGAAACGGAGGCCGTGGAGCGCATCCGCGAAGCAAATATCGACAGCATTGCGGATTACACGGAACGCGAATTTGCCGCGATTCTCTCGCAGGTGAGTTATGACGACTTCGTGGCATACAAGGCGCAGGGATCCACTCTGATCAGCCGGACGTTCGATAATGATTTCAATGACCGCTGGAAAACGTTTACGGAAGCCCATGGGGAATGCGTGGAAGCGGCTGTTGACGAGACGATGCGCGAGAAGTATGAGTATACCAGCCGTATCATCATGACCGGCGAGGACGGCGCGCAGATGGCGATGACGATTACGTATGACCAATCCGGCGCGCCAATCAAGACGACGATAGCGGATTATTCCGATGATTCGCAGCAGACCATGGCCCAGCGCCTCGGCGTTGCCGGCGGCAATACGATTATCGGCCTCCTGACCGTGTTCACAATCCTTGTCCTGCTGAGCCTTATCATCTATTGCTTCAAGTTCGTGAACAGGATGACCATTCCGCCGACAAGGAAAGAGGAGGCTCCGGTACCGGTGGCCGTTCCTGCGGCGCAGAAAGCTGCCGCCGCCATTCCGGAAAACGATGAAATGGATCCGGCCCTTGTAGCCGTCATCGCGGCGGCCATTGCCGCAGCGGAAGAGAAGCCGGTGGAAGGCTTCATCGTCCGTTCGATAAGGAGGGCCAAATCCAACAAGTGGCGTTGATAGCCGGCGCGCCGTCTCGATGAAAATTCAAACTCGCATAGGATTTTCGTCAAATGTTTGAGGCGCCCCGTTTAACCGACTATCATTCATAAGTATACTAGCTTCTAGAAAATTGCTCATGCTCACAATGTCTTTTTAAATCCAGGAGGATCCAGAGAAATGAAGAATTATACGATTACAGTCAATGGCGTAGCTTACAACGTCACGGTAGAGGAGACGGCAGGCGGCCAGGCAGCGGCGCCTGCTGCAGCACCTGTGGCAGCACCCGCCCCGGCGGCAGCACCTGCGGCGGCTCCGGCTCCGAAAGCGGCATCAGGCGCGGCGGGAAGCATTGAAGTTGCAGCCGCCGTTCCGGGCAAGGTCTTCAAGATTGAGGCATCCGTCGGCCAGGCCGTCAAAGCGGGGGATAATATCATTATCCTTGAATCCATGAAGATGGAAATCCCGGTCGTCGCTCCGGAAGACGGCACCGTTGCAAGCATCAACGTCAATGCGGGCGATGCAGTGGAATCCGGCGACCTTCTCGCAACTCTGAACTGATCATTACGGAGGCTTTTAAATGGATATACTTGGAACCCTGTCGAATCTGGTTGCACAGACAGCCTTCTTCAATCTGACCGTGGGAAACTACATCATGATTGTCGTGGCGCTAGTGTTCCTGTATTTGGCTATCGCAAAGGAATACGAGCCGCTGCTTCTCGTACCGATTTCGTTCGGCATGCTGCTTGTGAATATCTACCCGGATATCATGGCGCACCCGGCGGATACCTCAAACGGCGTCGGCGGCCTTCTCTATTATTTCTATCAGATGGACGAATGGTCCATCCTCCCGTCCCTCATCTTCATGGGCGTCGGCGCCATGACGGATTTCGGTCCGCTTATTGCGAACCCGATTTCTTTCCTGATGGGGGCGGCGGCCCAGTTCGGCATCTATGTAGCGTATTTTCTGGCAATCGTCCTTGGGTTTAACGGCAAGTCGGCGGCCGCTATTTCCATCATCGGCGGAGCGGACGGGCCTACGTCCATCTTCCTTGCGTCCAAGCTCGGGCAGACCCAGCTTTTAGGACCGATTGCCGTTGCGGCTTATTCCTACATGTCTCTCGTTCCGATCATCCAGCCGCCTATCATGAGGCTTTTTACGACGGAAAAAGAGAGAAAGATAAAGATGGGCCAGCTTAGGAACGTCTCCAAACTGGAGAAGATTCTGTTCCCGGTCGTCATCACGATCGTCGTGTGCATGATCCTTCCGACAACGGCTCCGCTCGTCGGCATGCTTATGCTCGGCAACCTGTTCCGCGAGTCAGGCGTCGTGCGCCAGCTGACTGAGACGGCATCCAATGCGCTCATGTATATCGTCGTCATCCTCCTCGGAACGTCCGTAGGCGCTACGACTTCCGCAGAAGCATTCCTCAATGCGAGCACGCTGAAGATCGTCGTGCTCGGCCTTGCGGCATTTGCTTTCGGAACTTTTGGCGGCGTTATGCTCGGAAAGCTCTTATGCATCATCACCAAGGGCAAGATCAACCCGCTGATTGGTTCGGCAGGCGTTTCCGCCGTCCCGATGGCGGCGCGCGTATCCCAGAAAGTAGGATCGGAAGAAGACCCGACCAACTTCCTTCTGATGCACGCGATGGGTCCGAACGTGGCGGGCGTTATCGGTACGGCTGTCGCGGCAGGAACGTTTATGGCTATTTTCGGGATTTAATTCTTAACTACCCAGCTGGCGGCCTAAATCTCTGTCATCCTGGGCGCAGGAAAAGGTTTTAGCGAAACATGCGCGCAGCTGACAGGGGAGTTGATCAGTTACTTAATTCATAGAATAACTTGGAGGATAAAATGTCAGAAGTTGTAAAAAAACCTGTACAGATTACAGAGACGATCCTGCGTGACGCGCATCAGAGCCTTATTGCGACCAGAATGACGACGGAAGAAATGCTTCCGGCCGTCCCGATGCTGGATGAGATTGGATACCGCGCAGTGGAGTGCTGGGGCGGGGCTACTTTTGATGCCGCTCTTCGGTTCCTGCACGAAGATCCCTGGATAAGGCTCCGGAAATTCAAGGAAGGATTCAAGAAGACAAAGCTCCAGATGCTTTTCCGCGGCCAGAACATCCTGGGCTACAAGCCCTATCCGGACGACGTGGTAGAATATTTCGTCCAGAAATCCGTGGCAAATGGCATCGACGTCATTCGTATTTTCGACTGCCTGAATGACCTTCGGAACCTGAAGACGGCAGTCGACGCAGCCAAGAAGGAAGGGGCGGAGGCTCAGATTGCCCTTTCTTACACGCTCGGCGACGCCTATACGCTGGATTACTGGACTACGATGGCGAGAGAAATCGAGGAGATGGGAGCTGACTCCATCTGCATCAAGGACATGGCGGGCCTGCTCGTGCCGAAGGCGGCGACGGAGCTTGTTACGGCTTTGAAGGCCGGCTCATCCCTTCCGATCGAGATGCATACGCATTATACATCCGGCTGCGCATCTATGACCTACATGAAGGCCGTGGAAGCGGGCGCCGACATCCTTGACTGCGCCATCAGCCCGTTCGCGCTCGGAACGTCCCAGCCGGCCACGGAAGTCATGGTCGAAGCTTTCAGGGGAACCGAATATGATACGGGTCTCAATCTGGATAAGCTCGCCAAGATAGCCGACTACTTCAGGCCGATCCGGGAAAAGTATCTTGAGAACGGCCTCATGAATCCGAAGAACATGGGCGTCAACATCAAGACGCTGCAGTACCAGGTTCCCGGGGGCATGCTCTCGAACCTCACGAGCCAGCTTGCCCAGCAGCACGCCGAGGACAAGTTCTACGAAGTGCTGGAGGAAGTGCCGCGCGTCCGCAAGGACATGGGCGACCCGCCGCTGGTCACTCCGTCCTCGCAGATCGTAGGAACCCAGGCCGTTATGAACGTCCTGACGGGCAAACGCTACATGGTCGTTCCTCAGGAAACAAAGGATATGTTCCTCGGAAGATACGGCAAGTCAACCAAGCCGTTCGATCCCGAAATCCAGAAGCAGGTCATCGGAAACGAGACGCCGATTACATGCAGGCCGGCGGACCTTCTCGAGGACAAGCTCCCTGAATACGAGGAAGCGATAAGCAGCTATAAGAAGATGGACGAGGACGTCCTGACATACGCCCTGTTCCCGCAGGTAGCCCTGGATTATTTCAAGTACAGGGACGCGCAGGAGACGGGAGTGGACGCCGCATCTGCTGACGCTGAGAATAAGGCATACCCTGTATAAATAAAGAATAACAGGCGAATGAATACTGCTGCATTCATGCAGCAGTATTTTGTTAGTAATGGAGACTGTCGTGGTTCGCATGATAAGCGGCATAACATGTCAGTTCAGGCGAGATGCGGGCCATAAGAGGAGACAGTTGTTGGTCCGTCTAAAAAGCTGCACGGTATGTCGGTTTAGGCGAAAAGCACGCCTAAGAGGAGGGAAAGTGAGCGAAGTTATCATAATAGGCGCCGGAGCCGCGGGCATGATGGCGGCGGCCCTTTTAGGCCAAAGCGGGCATAAAGTCACCGTTCTCGAGCAAAACGAGCGGCTGGGCAAGAAGCTCTATATCACCGGGAAGGGTCGGTGCAATTTTACAAATGACTGCGACCGCCAGGTTTTCTTCACGAACGTCGTCTCGAATCCCCGGTTTCTGTACAGCGCATTCGATTCCATGACCCCGCAGGACGTCATAAATCTGTTCGAGGGCTGGGGCATGGCTACGAAAGTGGAGCGCGGAAACCGCGCGTTTCCGGCATCCGACAAGTCTTCCGACGTGATCGATACGCTAAGAGACGGGATGAGGAAGTCCAAAGTCAGAGTCATGCTGCACACGAAAGTTACGGAAATCGTGGTGGAGGATGGCAAAGCGGCCGGCGTGAGGGCGCATGAAGTAAGGCCCGGCCGCGATGCGCGTGATCTGGATGTGTGGGCAGACTGCGTCATCGTTGCAACGGGAGGCCTTTCTTACCGGTCGACCGGGGCAACCGGGGACGGGTATGCATTTGCAAAAAACTGCGGGCATTCCGTAATACCTTGCATCCCTTCGCTGGTGCCGATAAACTGCAAGGGGGACATATGCCCGCGTCTTCAAGGCCTCTCCCTTAGGAACGTGATGTTAACCATCAAAAAAGGGAAAAAAGTATTCTTCTCAGAGTTTGGGGAAATGCTTTTCACCCATTTTGGGGTTTCAGGTCCGCTCGTCCTTACCGCAAGCGCAAAGATTGGCAGGCTGATTTCGGAGCATGGCGGAGCGGATTTGGAAGTATCCATAGATTTGAAGCCCGCCGTGTCTAAAGACCTGCTCGAAGCAAGGCTCATAAAGCTGTTTCATTCGTCCGGGAAGAAAGCGGCCAGGAATGTAATCTCCGAAATGTTTCCTTCCAAAATGCTGCCGGTCATGCTGGACCTATGCGGCATCGACCCCGACGGGAGGGCGTGCGATATCACAAAGAGCGACCGTGAAAAACTGATTCGGATGACAAAGCAATTTCCTCTGTCATTTGAGTCACTCAGGGGGTATAATGAGGCAGTGATAACGCATGGAGGCGTTTCCGTGAAGGAGATTAATCCGCGGACCATGGAATCAAAAAAGGTGCGCGGGCTGTACTTTATCGGGGAAGTTCTTGACCTGGACGCATTGACCGGCGGGTTCAATTTGCAAATTGCATGGTCCACGGCGGCCGCTGCAGCCAGAGCAATATCGGACAATTTCGGATGAGAGGGCGGAGGATATAAAGATATGAATATTGCGATAGACGGGCCGGCCGGCGCCGGTAAAAGCACGATAGCGAAACGGATAGCAAGGAAGATGGGCAGCATCTATGTGGATACCGGAGCCATGTACCGGGCGATGGCTCTTTTTATGATAAAGAACGGGATTTTGCCAGAGGATGCCGAATCCATCGAAAAAGCATGCGAAAATGCGGATATTTCCATTGCATATCAGGACGGGGCGCAGCACGTCATCTTAAATGGCGAGGATGTCACGGAATGCCTGCGGACGGAGGAAGTCGGGAACATGGCCAGCGCGACGTCGGTGAATAAGAAAGTGCGGGCAAAGCTGGTCAGAGCGCAGCAGGACCTGGCCCGAAAAACTTCCGTGGTGATGGACGGACGCGATATCGGAACTGTGGTCCTTCCTGATGCGGACGTGAAGATATATCTCACCGCATCGGTAGAGACTAGGGCGGAGAGGCGCTATAAGGAATTGATTGAGAAAGGACAGGAAGCCGACCTTCAGGCTATCGCAAACGATATCCGGGACAGGGATTACAGGGATATGAACCGGGAACACTCGCCGCTCCGGCAGGCGGAGGATGCCGTGCTGGTGGATTCCTCGGATATGACAATCGAGGAGGTCGTAAACAGGATCCTTGAAATCTCGGATCAACGGAGTTTCAGGAAAGCATGAGCCGCGGTGCCTTAAGTTCATAAAGAGGTTACCCGAAATTACAAATGAACGGAGCGGGCAATAAAATGGAAGTCGTAGTTGCGAAGAGCGCCGGGTTCTGCTTCGGCGTGAAGAGGGCGGTAAGCCTGGTATATGAAGCCGCTAAAGAACACCCCGGAAAAGTCTGCACGATGGGACCTATCATTCATAATGAGCAGGTCGTGGATGATCTGAAACGGAAAGGGGTCCATGTGATTGATGACGATTTAATCAGGGTTGACAACGGGGAACCCATCTCGAAAGATTCCGTCATCATAGTAAGGTCCCACGGCATACCGAAAATGCTCATGGAGAAGGTTAAGGCGTCGGGATGCAAGGTCGTGGACGCCACCTGTCCATTTGTCCGGAAAATCCATGACATCGTTAAGCAAAAGAGCCAGGAGGGATACCATATCGTCATAATCGGAAATCCGAATCATCCGGAGGTGGAAGGAATCCGAGGGTGGGCCATGGGACCGTGTACCGTCATAAACGATGCCGAGGATATCTCCGAAATGGAAGGCTCTCCGGATACGCCCATATGCATCGTGTCCCAAACAACATTCAATCATCAGAAATTTAAAGATTTAGTTGAAATAATTGAAAAGATAAGGTATCATGTAGTAGTTACAAATACTATATGTAACGCCACTCGGGAAAGACAGTCGGAAGCTTATGAGATTGCCGGCAGGGCGGACGCAATGATCGTCATTGGCGGCAGGCATTCGTCGAATACCCAGAAGCTATATGATATCTGTAAATCCCGATGTGATAATACATACTACATACAGACACTCGATGATTTGGTTACCGTTAATTTCCAATCCGATAGTTATGTAGGTATTACGGCCGGGGCGTCAACCCCAAATATAATATTACAGGAGGTCTTTGCACATGTCAGAGGAACAGAGCTTTGAAGAAATGCTTAATCAGAGCTTCAAAACTATCAGGAATGGAGAGGTTGTCGAAGGTACCGTTATCGATGTGAAACCGGACCAGGCATATCTTAACATTGGTTACAAGGCGGATGGCGTGCTCACAAGGGAAGAGTACAGTAATGATGCCAAGGATTTGACTACCGTCCTGAATCCGGGCGACAAGCTCGAAGTCAAGGTCTTGAAAGTCAATGACGGCGATGGCCAGGTAGTCCTCACTTATAAGAGACTCGCAGCTGAAAAGGGCAACAAGAGGCTTGAGGAGGCTTTCAATAACAAGGAAATCCTCACGGCTAAAGTATCCCAGGTACTTAAGGGCGGCCTTACAGTCCTCGTTGAGGATACGCGGGTATTCATTCCTGCAAGCCTTGTTTCGGATGTATTCGAAAGAGATCTTGGCAAGTATCAGGATCAGGAGATTGAATTCGTCATTTCCGAGTTCAATCCGCGCCGCCGCCGCATCATCGGCGACCGCCGCCAGGTTCTTACAGCCCGCAAGGCAGAGGCTGCCAAAGAACTTTTTGCACGGATCAACAAGGGCGATATCGTGGACGGCGTCGTAAAGAACGTCACCGACTTTGGCGCATTTGTCGATCTCGGCGGAGCGGACGGCCTTCTTCACATCTCCGAGATGTCATGGGGAAGAGTTGAGAATCCGAGGAAGATTTTCCACAACGGCGATGAGCTTACCGTCCTCATCAAAGATATCAAGGGCGAGAAGATTGCGCTGTCCCTTAAATTCCCGGATCAGAATCCGTGGATTGAAGCGTCCGAGAACTTCGGCCAGGGCAGCATCGTGACAGGCCGCGTCGCCCGCATGACGGATTTCGGCGCTTTTGTAGAGCTGCTTCCGGGCGTGGACGCGTTGCTGCATGTCTCCCAGATTTCGCGCGAGCATGTTGACAAGCCGTCAGACGTCCTCCAGATCGGGCAGGAAATCGAAGCCAAGGTCGTTGATTTCAACGCTGACGAGCATAAGATTTCTCTTTCCATCAAGGCTCTTGAGCAGGAACGCCAGCAGACGGATGACATCGTCTATTCCGATGAAGAAGAGTACGATGCTGAATAATTGCCTAATATACTGATAGTTTTCGGGAGGGGGGTACGAATTCTCCCCTCCCTTTTTCGTGTGTTTTAAGCTAGTTGGTAAAAGATCTTATTTTGCGCTCAGGATGGCATTTAGCAGCGAGATAAGGTATTTCTTTATTTTGTCCGCATTGTCCAGAAAGCCGTCATCGAGCGGGATATAAGTAAAGCAGTTTCCTTTGTCAGCCGGAATCTTTCTGGATGCGGCGATGTATTTCGCTACGGATTTATGCACAGAGTATCCTTCAAGCGGAAGATACATATAGTTTTCATAATCGGCATAATATAATCTGAGATTGCCGTCTATGATTTTTACGGAAATCTCTGCTTCCTGCCCATTTCCATGAACGATGAAATACTCCGTCTCTGCTTTTATGGGGCAGGGAAGGCTGCAGCTGAGATGGAAACGGGCAATATCGCCCTCTTTGTCAATCTCGAGTCCATGGACAGTAAAAGAGCCATTGATAAAATCCTCCAGATTCAGAATTTGTAAGACGCGCAATGTTTTGAAAGCTTCCGAATAGGAGCCGCAGTCGGTCGCATCTGTATCAAGGAGCGAAAAATAGTCAGAAAGGGCATGGGAGCGAAGCGGCAAAAGAGGCGCATATTTCCTTAGTTCAAGCATGAGATCCGTGTGAGGAAGACCAGATAGCGGAGACTCCAGAGCGTATGCCTTGTATTTTTTGTTGAGGTGGGGAAGATCAAACGCTGACCCATTGAACGTGAAGATCCTGCTGGAGTCCGCAAGCAGGCGTTTTACCGTAAGAAGGATATCGTACTCATCGGATTCTTTCTCCGAGAGGAGCCGCACCTCTTTGATGTTTCCTTCCGAGGTAGTTATGAGATCGGCTTTAAGGAGCCGGCTTGTACGCCAGAAGCGGGTGCTCGTATGGATATCCAGGATGACGGATCCCGGCTCGAAGGATTTCGGGCAGGTTCTTGTGATTATAATATCTTGTTTCTGCATTTTCTCTCTCCTTAGAGCAAAAAATGGAGGTCGTTCCATTACTAACAACAGATGCTTTATGTAAAAGATCCTTCGCTTGCGCTCAGGATGACAGAGGATAAACAGATGGGGGGAACTGTAACGACGTTCCATCCCTTGCGATTATTTTATTCTACATTTGTTCAGTTGAGTTTGCAAACCATGGAAACCGAATTATGAATCTAATAAAGAAATGGTTTGGGATCCCAGACATAATTTTGATTGCGGCTCTTGTCATCCTATCGGTAATTATGTTATCATATAATCCGGTTTCGAGCCGTAATTCTGACTCCTCTTTCGCAACAGTTTATGTGAATGGGGAATTATACGGAAAATATGCACTCGATACGCCGACTTCTGTCAACATAGGCGGTACGAATACCCTTCAGATTTCTGATGGGAAAGTTTTCATGAGCCAGGCGAGCTGCCCGGATCAGGTCTGCGTAAACAGCCCGCCGCTAAAAGAAGGTTCTCCGGGCTTTATCGTATGCCTTCCAAACGGCATCGTCGTGACAGTTGAGAGTTCTGATGATTCCGATGATATAGACAGATACGATGACATCGCTTAATGAAATAGCTCACTCTAAAGAAAAAGAGAAAAAAACCGTTCCGCAAGAGGAAATACCCCTTTCCTATCTGGGGTTCTTTCTTGCGCTCGCCGTTATTTTCGGTTACGTGGAATCCCTCGTTCCGGTCCCAATCCCGATTCCCGGAATAAAGCTGGGGCTGCCTAACCTGGTCATCACGGCCATACTGTATGCTTACTCCTTTAAAGCCGCCCTTATCATAACAATTGTAAGAGTTTTCATTATAGGGTTTCTTTTTGGGAATCTTTTCAGTATAATGTATGGGTTATGCGGCGCGATACTCAGCCTCCTTTTCATGGCTTTGGCGAAAAGGACGGGTATGTTCCGCATTGCGGGGGTTAGCGCCCTCGGAGGAGTGATGCACAACGTGGGGCAATGCCTCATGGCATTTGCCACGGTCAGAGGATTCCCGATTATGTGGTATCTTCCAATCCTGATGCTGGCGGGCCTTGCCGCCGGTATTCTGACAGGGATTGCAGATGCCCTGATTATCCCGAGAATCCATCGATACGGGGTGAGGTGACGAGATGTACGCATATATAAAAGGGGAGGTCGCCCATGTCCGGGAGGACAGCCTGGTGGTCGACAATAACGGCATAGGCTACCTGGTCTATGTGCCTGCCCAGGTCACGGAGGGCGGGGTGCGAAAAGGTGATACGGTCACCCTTCACACGCATTTCGTCGTGAGGGAGGACGCCATGCTCCTCTATGGCTTCCTCACGGAAGACGAACTGGATGCGTTCAGGCTCCTCCTCGGCGTCAGCGGGGTGGGTCCTAAAGCCGCGCTAGCAGTTATCTCGGGCATGGGGACGGACGCGCTAAGATTTGCAGTCTTGTCAAATGACGCCGCAAAGATTTCCAAGGTCCCGGGCATCGGAAAAAAGACTTCTCAAAAAATCATCCTCGAGCTAAAGGACAAAGTCGAGCTTGCGGATGCTTTCAATCTAAAGTCGGCCCATACGGAGGAAGCGGCCCTTTCGGCGGGAGGCGGGGCAGAAGGAGAAGCCGTCATGGCCCTCGTAGCCCTGGGATACCCGAATGCGGATGCGCTCCGCGCCGTCCGCAAAGCAGCCGATGGCATGGACAATCCCGGCGTTGAAGAACTGCTGAAAGCCGCTCTAAGGGAGATTTGATATTAATGGAAGAAAACCGCATGCCGGTAAAACGAAAAATAACGACGGAAGCCACCGCGGAGGATGCAAGCATCGAACCCGGCCTCCGTCCCCGCCGCCTTGACGAATATATAGGGCAGGAGAAGACGAAAGCGAATCTCAAAATCTATATCGACGCCGCAAAGCAGCGGGGAGACAGCCTGGACCACGTCCTGTTTTACGGGCCTCCCGGCCTCGGGAAAACGACGCTGGCCGGGATTATCGCAAATGAGATGGGAACCCACCTGAAAGTCACCAGCGGGCCGGCAATCGAGAAGCCCGGCGATATGGCAGCCATATTAAATAACCTCCATGACGGCGACGTCCTGTTTATTGACGAGATCCACCGCATGAGCAGGCAGGTGGAGGAGGTCCTTTATCCCGCCATGGAAGACTACGCTATCGATATCATTATCGGGAAAGGGGCAACGGCGAGATCCATACGCCTGGATTTGCCAAAATTCACGCTTGTCGGGGCAACGACGAGGCCGGGCATGCTGACTGCCCCACTGCGTGACCGTTTCGGCGTGGTTGACCATCTGGAGTATTACTCCCCGGAAGAATTGTCGCTAATCATAAAAAGATCCGCCGTCCTCCTGAATGTGGACATCGATGACGATGGCGCCATGCAGCTGGCCAGGAGGTCCAGGGGCACGCCCAGGCTGGCAAACAGGCTCTTAAAACGAGTGCGGGACTTCGCACAGGTGCGGTATGACGGAAAGATAACGGACGAAGTGGCGGCATTTGCCCTTGATCTTCTGGATGTGGATCAGTACGGGCTTGAAATGCTGGACCGGAGGATTCTGGAGACAATGATCCTCAAGTTCGATGGCGGGCCGGTCGGCCTTGATACGCTATCGGCCACGATTGGCGAAGATTCCGGCACCATCGAGGATGTATACGAACCGTATCTTTTAAAGAACGGGTTTATTACCAGGACGCCCAGGGGAAGGACGGCCACGGAATTTGCTTACAGACATCTCGGTCTGCCGATAAAGCTTTGATGAAAACCCTTTCTTTTTGTTCGGATCCTAATTTATGTAGTTTTTTAAGGAAAAAGGTTAAGGAATGGCTGGAAATAATCCGAAAATCCAAGTGATCGTGGCAGCGCACAAATTGTACCCGATGCCGACTGACAAAATGTATCTACCCGTCCACGTAGGTGCCGCTATTTCGGACTTGTCTGACAATGAAGCCGACGAGCTGGGTTTCACAAAAGACAACACCGGGGATAATATTTCAGATAAGAACGCCCAATACTGTGAGCTTACGGGCCTGTATTGGGCCTGGAAAAACGTCAAAGCTGATTATCTTGGCCTTGTCCACTACAGAAGGTATTTTACAAGATACAGATTCGTGGCGAAAGGAAAGGACTTGGAGGAAGTCCTCTCCGAGAAGGTTCTCACGATGAGGCAGGCGAGGATTCTGGCGGAACATTACAAGGTGATCGTCCCGGAGAAGCGCAGGTATTACATAGAGACGCTGTATTCGCATTATGCGCACACGCACTATGCCGAACACCTTGACAAGGCGAGAGAGGTAATATCCCGCAAATATCCCGCTTATCTGGATTCTTTCGACGAAGTCATGACCCATACGTACGGGTACATGTTTAACATGATGCTCATGGAAAGGCATCTGGTGAACAGGTACTGCAAATGGCTTTTTGACATTCTGGGCGAACTTGAAGGAAGGATAGTCTCGCCCGAAAACGATCCTTATCAGGGCCGGTATCTGGGCCGTATCGCTGAGATTATCTTCAATGTCTGGCTTGACCATCAGGTAAGGACGGGCGCAATCGGGGAAGATGAAATCAAAGAGCTTCCCTGCGTTTTTACAGAGAAAGTGAACTGGGTGAAAAAAGGGTCGGCTTTTCTTAGAGCCAAGTTCCTGAAAAAGAAGTATGATACAAGTTTTTGATGCGTGTTGATGATGGATGCTTTGTGGGGTTATATTTGCAAAAGCATCTGTCTTTCTATAATAGGCTTCTTTTGAGGGAATATCAGGAAGCGCATGGCGAGGTTGGTCAGGATTTGAAAAAAAGAATAAAATTTCGGACTAAAAGGCAAGACGGAAGTAGTTATAAGAGCGAAGAGGTTTCAGAGGGAAAGGTGCGGCTCGACCTCGATGGGGTTAAGGCCGTTGAGAAGGAGCTGCTTCGCGAGTTCGTGCGCATTTGCGAAAAAAATGGGTTGTATTACACGTTATGCGGCGGTACCCTGCTCGGATGCATACGGCACAAGGGCTTTATTCCCTGGGATGACGATATAGACGTTCTTATGCCGAGGCCTGACTACGACAAGCTTCTGTGCGGCGAAGCCGACCTTTCCACCCTTCCAGACCATGTGAAAGTCGTCTGCTGGAAGGACGGCAGCATGAATTTTCCGTTTATTAAACTTGTGGACATGCGGACGGAAGTCAAAGTAGATTACTTTGACGAGAGGTATCACGTGAACCATATCTGGATCGATGTCTTTCCTATTGACGGCAACACGGATGACCGCGCCACATGCGTTGCCAACTGCCGGAAAATTCATCTCCTAAGACATATCCTGACCCTCAAGATGTCGAAGAGCGGGGAGGGGAAGAACTATCTCAAGGCCGCCCTAAAGCCTGTTGCCAAAGTCTTCCTTCGCCCGATTTCCATGCAGTACCTGTGCAGAAGGATTGATGAACTGTCGAAATCTTATCCGTTCGATAACGACAGGACAGCAATAGGCTACTTGTGGGGTTACGGTCCCCAGGAAGCGATTGACCGCGAAAAGTTCATGGCTCCGCTGCTTCGGGAATTCGAGGGGGAGATGTACCAGGTGCCGTCCAATTACGACGAATACCTGTCGAACCTGTATGGAGACTATATGCAGCTGCCCCCGGAGGAGCAGAGGGTCGTGCACGGCCTCACCGCATACATGAAGAAATAGCAGGTAATCCAAAGAATTGTCATCCTGAGCGCAAGCGAAGGATCTTATACCGATAGTATCCGTTGCACACCGTTTGGCGAAGGTTCTGCTCCATGCAGAGTAGGAGAATAGATTGGATTATTTTATATCAGAAAGACAGTTTGATAAGAATGCGAAACTCAGCGCAGGGGGGAAAGCACGGGATGATATTTCGCGCATTCTCTCCCATATGGGCATGAAAGCCATCCGGCTCTCCGATTTCGAAAGAGGTCCAAAAAGCCTTGCCGCCAAGCTGGCGGAACATATCAGGATTGCCGGAATGTGGCACCGGGCATTCGCCCACGTAAAGCGGGGGGACGTCCTTTATGTCCAGTTTCCGCCTATCTTGCACACAGTGTTCTACGTTGGATGTATTTCATCGCTTCAGAAGAAAGGCGTGAAAGTCATCCTGATCATCCACGATCTGGAAATTCTGAGATGGAAAAAGCGAAAAGACGCCACGGTTGCCAAGAGACTGCGCTTTGACATTGAAGAGAAGTCGGTCCTTTTTAGGGCGGACGGCATCATAGCGCACAACGAGATGATGAAAGGACTCCTCGCGAATCTGGGAATCGATGGCAGGAAAATCCGCTCTCTCCGGATATTTGACTACCTGATTCCCCCATTTCGGGGAAAAACCGCCCGGCATGGCGCCAGATACGGCGGACCCGTCCTTATTGCCGGGAGTCTGGCCAGGCATAAGGCCGGATATGCGTATTCGCTCCCTGGCGAACCGGATTTCGCTCTGTTCGGGACGAATTACGACGGAAAAGAGCAGGATAATATCCGCTATATGGGCGCCGTTTCCCCTGACGAGCTTCCCTATCTGCTCGATGGGAGTTTCGGACTGGTTTGGGACGGAGACAGCTGCGAGACCTGCAGCGGCGTTTACGGAGAATATCTTGCCTACAATAATCCCCACAAGGCGTCGCTTTACCTTGCCTCGGGCATTCCGATCATCATCTGGGACGGCGCGGCTCTTGCGCAGTTTGTCAGAAAAGAGAACTGCGGTATAACCGTATCCTCCCTGACGGAGATAGGTCCCGCTTTGGCCTGCATGTCGGAGCCAGAGTACGCCGCCCTCCGTGAGAACGCCGCCCGCATAGGGCGAAAGCTTCGCCGAGGTACTATGACAGAATCGTGCATCCGTTCATCTTAAAGATTCATCCAGAAATGCTTCAACTTGAAGGTTGCACTTTCCCGTTTTTTTTGTATAATGGGTAGTAGCAAATACAGGGCGGTAACCCCGTCGTATAATACGGAGGCAGTCTATGTCAGAGAAAAATACGGTTTCGGTCGTGATTGGTGGGAAAGTGACAAAGCTTTCCGGGTATGAGAGTGAGGAATATCTCCAGCGAGTGGCCGCTTATCTCAATCATAAAATGAATGAGCTTGGAGAAATCAAAGGTTGGAACCGCATGACGGCCGAGATGAAGAACACCCTGCTTGCGCTGAATATCGCCGATGATTATTTCAAGGCCAGGAATCAGGCGGAGGTATTCGATGAAGACCTTCAGAATAAAGACAAGGAACTATATGAACTGAAACAGCAGATCGTGGAGCTTCAGATGGAGCTGGATGAACTGACAAGCCCTGATGAAACGCCTGTATACGCAGATAAATACAGACCGTCTCGCAAACATTGAATCTGATATATCCGAGTATTTTGTTACCGAAGTCATGAATAGAAGGGGGGTCGCAGTCCGTGATCGCCCTTTTTTTGTTATTCACATGAGCCGCATACGGCTTACGCTTGAAACGAGGCTTGCAAGAGAGGGTAAAGGTCGGCGCGGCTTCCCTATCTTACTACGATAAGGTGGTATAGCATGAATGCAAATCAGATTGAACTCCTTTCACCGGCCGGATCTGTTGCCGCCCTGAAAGCGGTCATTGAGGCAGGAGCGGACGCCGTCTATATAGGCGGGACCAGGTTCGGGGCGAGGGCTTACGCCGAGAACCCCGGCGAGGAGGAGCTGGTCGCAGCCATCGATTATGCGCACCAGAGAGGAGTCCGGGTCTACCTGACCGTCAATACGCTCCTGAAAGAAAACGAAATCGGCCGGCTGGCAGAGTACATCATGCCCTACTATATCCATGGCATAGATGCCGTCCTTGTACAGGATTTCGGGGTACTAAAGCTGCTGCATGAAACTTTCCCGGATCTCCCGCTCCATGCCAGCACGCAGATGACCATAACAGGTCCCTGCGGCGCCCGCCTTCTTGGCGAATACGGAGTGACGCGCATCGTTCCGGCGCGCGAGCTGTCGCTAGGCGAGCTCCGGAGAATCCGCGAAGAGAGCGGCCTGGAAGTCGAGGCATTTGTCCACGGCGCAATGTGCGTGTGTTACTCCGGCCAGTGCCTCATGTCTTCCATGATCGGGGGGAGAAGCGGCAACCGGGGACGATGCGCCCAGCCGTGCCGGCTTTCCTACGGCCTCCTAAGCGGGAACGGGGCGGATGAAAGATGTTCGGGCGAACTGCTAAGCCCGAAAGACATGTGCACTCTGGATTATCTCCCGGATATGGTCGAGGCGGGCGTATGCTCGTTCAAAATAGAGGGACGAATGAAGCAGCCGGAGTATGCGGCCGGCGTTACCGCCATCTACAGGAAATATCTTGACCTGTATATGGATAAGGGGAGAGAGAATTACAGAGTCAGGAAAGAAGACAAAGACGCGCTCCTGACGCTTTTTAACCGCGACGGCTTCAGCGACGGGTATCTCATGAGGCATAACGGGCCGGACATGATAGCCGTAAACAGGAAAAAGCTGGACAAGAAAGAGGAGGCGGAAAGGTCGAGGCTCTACGAGCAGCTAAAGGGCAAGTACGTTGATAAGGAGAGCGCATTGCAACTTGTCGGACAGGCATCTGTCCGGACAGGAAGCCCGTTGACGCTCAAGATAACCGAGCGCAGGACCGGGCATACAATCCGGACCTTCGGCGAGAAGGTTCAGACTGCGATGACAAGGCCTTTGTCAGAGGACCGGATATATGAACAGCTTATGAAGACGGGCGGCGCCGGCTATCTGTTTGCCGGGCTTGACGTTGAAACGGACGGAACTTCTTTTGTACCGATGGCCCAGCTCAACGCGCTGAGGAGGGAAGCGTTTTCAAAAATGGACTCAGCCCTCCTGGAACCGTATATGCGAAGCCTCAGGCGACCGGGAGCATATGCAAATGCGGATGAGGATCAAGGAGGCCGGTTCAATCCTTTTGAGGTATCTGCGCACGCAACCTCCGGCCTAACGCCGAAGCCTTTGACGGGCAAATCAGAAGAACGTATTTCGCAAATGGCGCCTGGCGGACGGATAGCCATCTCGGCATCAGTCGAAACGGAAGAGCAGTTTTATGCTATCCTGCCAGAGAAGACAGTCGACCGTATTTATATTCCGTATCATTTCATAAGCAGGAGACGGACTGGGAAGGATAATGTAATCCGAAAGGCGAAAACTTATCTTGACAAGGCATCCGCTTGCGGGAAAAAACTGTACCTGTCCATGCCTTATGTTGAGAGGAGGGACGGGCTTTGCGATATCGGCACGTTTTGCCCGGACCTGGTAAACATAGGCTTCTCGGGCTTTCTTGTAAGAAGCTTTGAAACGCTCGCAAGATTGCGGGAAGAAGGCCTTAATGAGTACGTGCAGCTCGACAGTTCCATCTACACGTATAATTCGGAGGCACGGAAATTTCTGGCAGATTTTGGATTCGCCCATGACACGGTTCCCGTTGAACTCAATAAAAAAGAATTGCGCGGCAGGGATAACAGGGGATCAGAAATGATCGTCTATGGCCGCCTCCCGCTTATGATAACGGCCCAGTGCATGATGAAGACGGCCGGCGGGCCTTGCCATAAATACCCGCAATTTTACCTGAAAGACCGTAAAGGAAGGAAATTTCCCGTCCGCTGCGACTGCACTTTCTGTTATAATATCATACGGAATCCCGTGTGCCTCTCCCTTCTTGACGAAGGAGATTTCATGAGGCTAAATGGAATCGAAAGGGCTCGCCTTGTCTTTACCGATGAATCTGCGGACAATGTTACGGATGTAATCAAAACCGCCGCCCTGTCCATCCTCGAGAATGGCAGCGGGGAGATTGCCGGAGAACACACGAAAGGGCATTTTAATAGAGGAGTTGAATGAGCTATAACCTTTCGGATATTCAGGAAGTTCTGACACATATACCCGAATATATGGGGAACGCCCTGAATATCCTGACACAGTTATCTAAATATTTCTTCCTGATCCTGATTATGCAGTTTGCCTTGGAAGACTATACCTATTTCGGCAAGCGGACGGAGGAGAGGAAAAGGAAAGTCATAAGAAAGCAGATTTCTGTCATATATCTGTTTACGATCCTGGGCTTCATCCTGATTTTTCTGAATTCCGGCAGCCTGCCGGTACTGGCGACCCTTGCGGGGACATGCGTCTTTTATTTCGTGACGCTGCACGGCTATCGCCTCCTGTACCCGCGTTCGTCCATGCTGCTTGTGAACAATATGCTGATGCTTCTGGCCATAGGATTCGTCATGATTTCAAGGCTTGACCCGGATAACGGGATGAAGCAGTTCGTCATAGCGGCCGGAGGAGTGATCTGCGCCTTTATCATTCCCGTGATCGTCCGCAAACTCAGGATACTCTCCAAGCTGACATGGCTGTATGCCGCTGTCGGGATCATCGCCCTTTTGGGCGTCCTGGCTCTGGCCACGATCAGCCGCGGCGCAAAACTTTCCGTGACGATAGGCGGGATATCGTTCCAGTTTTCGGAACTTGTCAAGATAACGCTGGTCTTCTTTATGGCGTCGAAGCTTTCAAAGGACACCTCTTTTAAATCCGTCGTCGCAACCAGCGTGGTGGCGGGCCTCCATGTCGTCATTCTGGTCCTTTCCACGGATCTCGGGACGGCCCTTGTCTTTTTCGTCGCCTATATCGTCGTGGTCTTTGTTGCGACGCACAGGACCATCTATCCGCTCGCCGGACTGGCAGGCGGATCCCTGGCTTCCATAGCGGCCTATTTCCTGTTCGGCCATGTCCGGCAGCGCGTGGAAGCCTGGAAAAACCCTTTTCTGGTATATGACACCTCTGGTTACCAGATTGCGCAGGGCCTTTTTGCAATCGGAGCCGGGGGCTGGTTCGGGACGGGGCTTTTCAGGGGGAGGCCGGAGACGATTCCCATAGCGGCGAAGGACTTTATCTTTGCGGCGATATGCGAAGAGTTCGGGGGCATATTTGCCATGTGCCTGATTCTAGTCTGCATGAGCATGTTCCTCCTGATTGTGAATATCTCCATGGAGATAAAGAAGAATACGTTTTACAAACTGGTTGCAATCGGCCTTGGCGCGGAATATGCTTTCCAGGTATTCTTGACAATCGGCGGCGTGACAAAGTTCATACCTATGACGGGAATCACGCTGCCCCTGGTCAGCTATGGCGGAAGCTCCGTCATGAGCACGATTATTCTTATTGCCATCATCCAAGGCCTGTATATTCTGAGGGAAGATGAGGGAGCAGAGATTGAGAAGAAAAAGATTCGGAGAGGATAACACGGAGGAAGAGATCGGGCGGGACGTGAGGGACATCATGAACGGCCGGCCGGTCAGAACCTCCCCGGAGGACCAATCTGAGGACGACCAGCCCTATGACGATATCCAGCCGGAAGAGAAACTCTCGAAGTCCGAAATTCGGGAGAGGAAGAGACTGGAAAAGGAGTTCCGGAGGGAGCAACAACGAAAAGAGATGCCCTATGTCTTCATCTCTTACGCATTCGTCCTTATTTTCCTTGGCCTGATCATCTACCTCGTATATTTTAACATATACCGAAGGGACGAGATCCAGAACAGCAGCTACAACAGGAGGCAGGACACCCAGGCACAGTATGTCGTGCGGGGGAGCATCCTAAGCTCTGACGGAGAGGTTCTTGCGCAGACGGTCGTCAGCGATGGCGAGGACCTCAGAGATTATCCATGCGGACGTTTATTCGCCCACGCAGTCGGGTACGCCTCCCATGGGAAGAGCGGGCTGGAGTCGCTTGCAAATTACGACCTGCTCACCTCCCACTGCAACATAATCGACAGGGTCATAAGCGAATTCGAGGGGGAAAGGAATCCCGGTGACAACGTCGTAACGACACTATCTGCAAGGCTCCAGCAAACATGTTATAATGTGCTGGGGGATTACCAGGGAGCCATCCTGGTGATGGATCCGGCGACCGGGGCAATTCTCGCCATGGTCAGCAAGCCGGACTTTGACCCGAACACGCTGAACGAAGACTGGGACGCGATGGTTGCCGACGAAAGCGGCAGCGAGCTGGTGAACAGGGCGACCCAGGGCCTTTACCCGCCGGGCTCCGTGTTCAAAATCATCACGGGCCTGTCTTATTACCAGAAGTACGGCGCGCTGGACGGATTTGCCTTTACCTGCCAGGGGGAACTGACCATTCAGGACCATACGGTGCACTGTTCAAATGGAAGCGTCCACGGCGAGGAGGACCTTCCGCTGGCATTTGCAAATAGCTGCAACTGCGCCTTCTCCACGATCGGTCTGGATCTGGGAGCTGACAACCTGGCGACGACTGCAGGGACGCTCCTTTTCGGGAAGAAGCTTCCATGCGACCTCCCTTATAAGAAGAGCCGCTTCACCCTGAAAGAGGAAGACGGCGCGCCGGCGATGATGCAGACGGCTTTCGGCCAGGGAAACACTTTGGTGACGCCCTATCACATGGGCCTGGTCACCGCCGCTATTGCGAACGGAGGCGTTCTGATGGAGCCGCAGCTCATTTCGCAGATCGTGACTTCGGACGGAGCCATCGTGAGGGAGAACAAGTCCTCGGAGTACCGGCGGCTCCTTACCGAAAACGAGGCGAGGGCCATGCAGAGCCTGATGGAAGGAGTCGTCCTTCGCGGAACGGCCGCAGAGCTCTCCGGGCTGGGATATTCCGTGGCAGGAAAAACCGGTTCGGCAGAGTATTACCTTGGCGACGGAAACATTGGCACGCATTCCTGGTTCGTCGGGTATTCCAATGTCGAGGATCCTGATATCGTGGTCGTCGTTCTGGCGGAAAATGGCGGAACAGGGAGCCAGACCGCCGTTCCCATGGCCCATCAGATTTTTGACGCTTATTATTATGGATAAATATACAGTGGTTAATAGGATGAAAACATGTTAGAATGGTCTAGTGATATTTTTTTGGGCGAAGGTATGGAAGATAGAAGCGGAAAGGTCATCCGGATGCTGAATGCCGGAAAAGCCCCGCACATGACCTGGCTTATTACAAAATCGAGCAACGGGGTTGACCAGCTTGAGATTATGGACGCGCTCTATCTGAAACAGCCGGCCGTTAGAAAAAGGCTTCCGGAAATCATTGGCCTCGCAATCAGCAAGGCCGAAGCGGTCAAGATGATTCACAAGATCACGGAGGCCTGCGTGGATGCCAGGGGGGATGCTTTCCTGACCGAGTTTCTGGAAACAAGCCCGCCAGTGAAAGGTATGAAAAAAATAAGCGTTGCGGATTATTTGCCGCGCGAAAGGAAAGCTTGAAACTTTGTTTCAGATTTAGTAGACGCGCATATGCGCGTGACCAGAAACCAGTATAGAGGTAAAGATGGGCATACTGTTCGCAATACTGAAGACAATTTTATTCCTTATCCTCATCCTTCTGGCGCTGATTTTGATTCTTGTCCTGCTTATCCTTTTTGTCCCGTTTCGATACAGCGCGGAGGGAGTGAAGGAACCCGGACAGATAGAGGCCAGGGCTTCGGTTACCTGGCTGCTCCGTTTTCTGACGGTCGAAGTGGGGTATGGCCTTGAGCCAAATAGAGGGATGACCAAAGATATCCGAATTTTCGGCATCTCGCTTTTTAAAGTCAAAAAATGGCTAGATGACCGGAAAAAGGGAAAGGCCGAGAAAGAAGCGGAGAAGCGCAGGCGGGAAAAAAGGCAGAAGCTTGAACGGATGAAAACAGAGGATCCGGAAAGATACGAACGCCTGAAAGCCGAGGCCATGGCCAGGAAAGAAGAGAAAAAGAGGCAAGAGGCCGAGGCTGAACAGCTTCGGCTGGAAGAGATAGAGAAGGAAGAGCAGCTTCGAGCTAAAGAGAGCAAGAAGGAAGGGCAGCTCCGGACAGAGGGCGTGGCTTTGCAGGAAGATAGACCTATGAACAGTTCTGAATCCGAGGACAGGCCGGATCCTGACGGCCTTTCGGGCAGCCCCATCGATAGCAGACTACAAGCTTCCGGGACGGAATCGGAATGCGCTTTGATTCCGGACAATGAGGCGAGGGGCGGGGATGCTATAGAATCTACGCCAGGGGAATCAGGTGGGGATGCAACAGGTTCTACGCCAGGGAAATCCGTCGGACCTGCGAGAAGCATTACGCATAAGATCAGACAGAGGGTCAGCGGCCAGATTGTCAGGCTTCTTGAAATAGCCATACATATTCCCGAAAAGGTTATCGGCATCGCCATCAGGCTTGTTGTGATTATCTGGCGCCTGCCCTTTAAGATATTGGAGGCATTTTCCGGCATTCTTGATAAATCAGGAAACATTTTCGGGAAAATCAACCGTCTCGGAACAAAAGCTTCCAACATCCTGGATTTTCTCGATGACGAGCGGACGCAGGAAGTCCTGGGACTCATAAAAAAGCAGATTTTCAGGTTATTTAGGCATATTCTCCCCAAAGAGCTGAACGGTTATCTCAATTTCGGCCTGGGAGACCCTTATATGACCGGAAGGACGCTCGCCACGGCATGTGTATTTTATCCGCTTTATGGCAGGACTTTCCGATTGGACCCGGATTTTGAGGAAATGGTTTTTAATGGCAAGGCGAACTTGAAAGGAAGGATATACCTCTTCTATATTTTATTCATGGTCCTTACCATATTATTAAATAAAAACACGAGATATGTATTTCATTACATTAAATCATTCAATAAGGAGGATGCGGAATAATGGCAGTTAATGATTTTCAGTCGACGGTAGATTCCCTGTTTCAGGGCATGAATCAGTTCATCACGAGCAAGACGGTGGTCGGCGACCCGATCCATCTGGGCGACACGATTATCCTTCCCCTTGTAGATGTATCATTTGCCGTTGGTGCGGGGGCTGCGGCCGGGTCTTCCAAGGACAAGAACAACCAGGGCGGCGGTCTTGGCGGAAAAGTCAATCCCAGCGCGGTGCTTGTCATAACGAACGGCTCCACCAAGCTTGTCAACGTCAAGGGTTCGGACGGCCTCTCCAAGATACTGGATATGGTGCCGGATTTCGTGAATAAGTTCACGGGCAATGACAAGGCGGAGAGCGCTGCGAGCGACATCGACATTGACGCGATTGAGATTGAGTAAACTGATTCTCCCTGGAATTCAGACATAAAGAAATCCTGTGCAAGTTGGGACAATTTCTTGACGGCTGAATCCTAAGAAAGAGTAGAAGAAAAAACTCCCATCCGAAAGGATGGGAGTTTTGAGGTTCTCTTGAAAACTCTGCGTTTTGTATCAGGCTCTTTCAACCTTGCCGGCTCTCAGGCAATGTGTGCAGACATAAGCATGTCTTGCAGCGCCGTTCACCATGATTCTGACTCGCTTGATGTTGGATTTCCACATCTTATTGGATCTTCTATGAGAATGGCTCACGTTATTTCCGAAGTGAGCTCCCTTTCCGCATACAGAGCATACAGCCATCGATAACACCTCCTTACAATATAATAAGGCCTAATGGCCTGCAACGACAATAATATTAACAGATGAAGGAATACTATGCAAGTGTTTTTTTATTTTTTTGGGTTGCTGCCTGCAAGACAATTTCTATGTGGAAGCGCAAACATTAGCCAATACAATTTTGATGTGGAAGCGTGAACATTAACTCTATTCTTTGGGAACTGTTGTCTAACAGGCATATTTATGTTTTAATAGGAGATTGATTCAGGCAATTTCATATATTTTTTCTCTGGGTGTAATAAAGATGAATAAAAAACCTTTTTGCTCTATTCTCTCGCTTCTTCTATCTCTTCTCCTTGTAATCGAATCTGCCGCCCCGCTCTTAGCGGAGGAATCCGGCAAATTCTATCCTGATACCGCAAAAGAATCCCTTATCGGAATAACAAAGGCGGGAGAGGGGGATTCTTATGATGCCAAAGGCAAGAAAAACCTTCGTCTGTATGCGGACGATGCGGAGGGCGACGGAGAAGAGACCGACAAGTCCGCCCCCTTAGATGGCGGGACGGAAGACGCAGGGGACGGAAGTCATGAGTCCACCCCTTATGATGACGGCACGGAGAGCGCCGCAGACGGAAGTCTTGATCCCGCTCCCTATGATGACGGCACGGAGAGCGCCAACGATGGCGACGACTGGTCCATCCCCTCTGACGAAAGGACGGAGAGCATCGGGGAAAAAGGCAATGAGTCCGATGTTTCGATGGAAGATTCGGACGAAAGGTCTGCTTCTGGTGCGGAGGAAGCAGAAACAAATGGCAAAGACTCCTTAACGGATGAAAGCCTTGCATCCGATGCCGGTTTAACAATAGATGAGAGTTCCGCATTCCCGGATGACTCTTCCCTTTCTGCCGATGCCGTTCTAACGGATATTATCGAGGAGACGCCTGCGGCGGAGGATGCGATCGGAGCTTCTAATTACATCCGCTACACGGTTACGGACAAAGCGTTCGGGGCAAACGGGAATGACAAGGCCAGCGATACATCTTCGATAAACAAAGCCCTGTATGAGGCAAAAAAGACTGTAGACTCGCGAAAAGAGATGGTTGAGGTGTATGTTCCCGCAGGGACCTATTACCTGAATGACGTATTGCTCATCTATTCAACCACTTGGCTGCATCTCGACCCGGCAGCTACATTTGTTAGGACGGATTTGAACCACGAGATGATTTCGGGCGCCCACCGGGATGGCAACAACGTATGCTACTCCAAAAACTGCAAGCATTATGGTTATACGCAAGTTACGAATGTAAAAATCTCAGGGGGCCGCTGGAACGGAGGGGTCAGCAGCGACAAATGCTCCGGCTCAAATTATGGCAGAAACCTTTTTACTTTCTGCCATTGCCGCAACATCGTTATCTCCGATACGAGAATCGGAGACGATTGCTCCATACACAGCGTCAGCTTTGAGGGCGCGCAAAATGTCACCGTATCAAATGTAACTTTCCAGAACCATTATCGTTACACCGGGAATAACGCCGGCTATTACGTTGGAAAAAGCCCGTCAAATTATCAGGATTACTGGGTAAAGGAAGCGCTGCATTTCGATGATATATATCCGAATGCACCAAGCGGTTCCTATCCGATTGAAAAGCTTGCCAGCATGAATCTGGATATAGAAAACTGCACCTTCCGAAACGTGGTGGCCGGGCTTGGGACCCACAATTCCCATGGAGACAATCCCACCATGAACGTGAAGATTCGCAGGAATACTTTCGACACGGTCTACTACTACTGCATGAATATTTTTTATTACAAAGACTTTGACGTTATGTACAATAAGGCCAGTAACGTGTCGGGCTTCTTTTACGGCATGGATTGTGGCGTGAAGAACAAGCCGTACAATTATATCCAGTACAACGAGGTCAGGTGCAGGCCATTTTCAGGATATCCCATTCAGGAGACAATTCATGTTTTTGGAAAGACAAAAATATTTATTGACGGAAATAAATTCTGGGACATCCCGTCAAGATGCATTTTTCTAAAGGATCTCGTATCGAACAAGACGGACACGGCTTATAGTGAAGCCATAGTCAATCTCAATCAGATGGAATACGGCGCCGGCATGGCCATGGGAAATAATCATTATGCCGCCATCTTTGTCGGGAAAGGATGGTACGCCGATCTCTGGAAGAATACCATCCTCCTCAAAGCGCATACCAAGTCCGACTATGAAATCACAGGGATTCATCTTAATTATTCGGCGAAGGGATGCAAGGCGAAATGGAATACTATAGAGGGCGGGGACGTAGGCATTTATGTGAGGGAGTCGAACAGCGCATATCTCTACTGCAACCAGGCCAGGAAGACAAAGAAATTCGGCGTATACTGCATACGGAGCGGCCAGCTCGAAGTGAAGGGGAACTTATTCTTAGACAATCTCCAGCATGGCTTTATGTTTGATTGTTGCAACGGAGCCAGAATAACGCGAAATACATCCGTGCGGAACGCCTCAAGGGATTTATGGATTAATCAGAGCAGCAGTCTGCAAGGCCTTGATACTTTTAATGCAAGGGTTTTCCTGTCCTCTGACCGCAACCAGGCCTGCCGCAAATATGTGGAGTGCGATATAAATTATGACGGCAAGCTGACAATCCTAGACGTGCAGACTTTGAGGCAATATGTTTCCAATTCAAAGGATCTGCTCAGATCCGAACTGTTCATGGGAGACCTGGACAAAGACGGAAAACTGACGAACAACGATGTTAACCTGATGCTGCGCAGGCTGGTGAACTGATACATGGAACCGCTGCGGATGGTAGAAGATCCTTCGCTACGCTCAGGATGACAAGGGCGATGCCGAATGCGCTAACAGGCAGTCAGTTGCAAAATTATGTATATTTGCTTTTCTTTTCGGGCTAAAGCGTATATAATACCTTACGTTAGGATTAAGACATAGATATTTTTTAGTCTGTAACAAGAACAAACGGAGGCATAAATATATATGAAAGGACGCATTAAAACCGAGTACGGCGAAGTTACGGTCAACTCCGATGTAATAGCGACCTATGCGGGTTCTGTGGCTGTCGGCTGCTTTGGCATTGTCGGTATGGCGGCAATCAGCATGAAGGACGGCCTGGTACATCTTCTGAAAAAAGACAGCCTGAAATACGGAATCAATGTGAAGATAGATGGGAACAAAATATCGTTGGTGCTTCATTGCATAGTTTCCTACGGCGTCAATCTTACAGCTATGACTGACAATCTGGTGGAGAGCGTCAGATATAAAGTTGAGCAATTTACGGGAATGACTATTGAACATATCGATATCATGATTGATGGCATTCGCGTGATAGACTGATTCGGGAGGAAAGAAAGTGAGTACACGAACAATTGATGCGATGATGCTCCGAAAGATGTTTCTCTCCGGAGCAAAAAACCTTGAGATAAAGAAAAACTGGATTAACGAGCTGAATGTTTTCCCCGTTCCTGACGGCGACACGGGGACGAATATGACCCTCACGATCATGTCCGCCTCTGCGGAAGTCAACAAGCTATCGGATCCGACCATTGACGAGCTTGCCAAAGCCATTTCAGCCGGGTCGCTCCGGGGCGCAAGGGGAAATTCCGGAGTAATCCTGTCCCAGCTCCTGCGCGGCTTCACAAAGACAATCCGAGATCACAACGAGATTGACGGAGAGACGATTGCCTTGTCCTTCCAGAAAGCCGTTGAGACCGCTTACAAGGCCGTCATGAAGCCGAAAGAAGGCACGATTCTGACCGTCGCCAAGGCCATGGCCGACAAAGCGCTTGAAATCGAGGACAAGGAGAACCTGGAAGAGTTTTTCGGACTCCTCGTCAGGGAGGGCGATGAGACTCTGGCCCGGACGCCGGAGATGCTGCCGGTCCTGAAGGAAGCCGGCGTCGTCGACTCCGGCGGCCAGGGGCTTATGACGATTCTTCATGGCGCGGTGGACGCTTTCAACGGGCTGGAGATCGATCTGGATTTCGTCTCGCCGGAAGTCAGGCTGCAAAACGTCAGGCAGCCGATCAGCACCGACGAGATTACGTTCGGCTACTGTACGGAGTTCATCGTAAAACTCGAAAGGGACTTTACCGAAGAGGACGAGGAGAGCATGAAGTCCTTCCTTGCTTCTTTGGGTGACAGCCTCGTATTCGTAGCCGGAGATGATATCGTAAAGGTGCATGTCCATACGAACCATCCGGGCAAGGCATTTGAGAAAGGGCTGGAGTACGGCCAGCTTACGCGCATGAAGGTAGATAATATGCGCGAAGAGCACAAGGAACAGCTTTTCCGGTCAGAAGAAGTCCGGGCGGCGCAGGAAAAAGAACAGGCCGCCAAAAATCTCCCGGAGGAAAAGGAAGAAAGGCCCAGGAAGAGGGCCGCTTTCATCGCCGTGACCGTAGGAGACGGCCTGTCGGATTTATTCAAACAGCTTGGCGTAGATATCATTATCCAGGGCGGACAGACCATGAACCCCAGTACGGATGATATGCTAAGCGCAGTCGAAAAGGCGCATGCGGAGAACGTGTTCATCCTGCCCAATAATAAAAACGTCATCCTGACTGCGAATCAGGCGCGCGAGCTCACGAATGACTGCAATGTCTTCGTCATACCGACAAGGACGGTTCCTGAAGGCATCACGGCCATGGTCGGATATGTCCCGGAAAAATCCCCGGAGGAGAACATGGAGGCGATGACGGCGGCAATTGCCACTGTCAAGTCCGGAGAGGTCACTTATGCGGTCAGGGACACGAAGATAGACGGCTTTGAAATCAAAGCAAATGATATCATGGGTATCGGCAATCAGGGAATCCTCGCAACCGGCTCGAATGTGTCGGATGTCGTGGTGGAGATGCTTGACAAGCTCATCGATGAGGACTCCGAGCTGGTCAGCATTTACAACGGAATGGATTATTCTGATGAAGAAGCCGAGGAACTGGAGGAGAGGATTCAGGAAGCGTATCCTGATATGGACGTCGAGGTTAACTATGGCGGCCAGCCGATTTATTACGTCATCCTGTCGGTGGAATAAAGCAGTACCCCGAAAGTATCTATAAGTATCTATGAAGTTATCAGAACTGAAAGGAATAGGACCAAAAACGGAGGCGTTGTTCATGAAGCTTGGCGTGGACAACGCCGAGTCTTTGTTAGCATATTATCCGGTCCATTATGACCTATATACAAAACCGGAACCCATATCCGGCATCCTCGAGGGAAGGAAATGCGCCATTCTGGCTTATCAGGCCGGAAATATTGCCATGCATGATACGGGCAGGCTGAAAATCATCTCCGTTGACGTGCAGGATGCTACCGGAAGGATAAGGGTCTGTTGGTATAATGCTCCTTACATCCGCCAGGTCATAAAGAGGGGGAAGCCGTATGTGTTAAGGGGCGTTGCCAAAAGGAAGCAAGGCTTCCTTGTTCTCGAACATCCCGAGATTTTTCAGCCTGAGGATTACGAAAAGAAAGTGGATATCCTGAGCCCTGTCTACGGGCTGACGAAAGGGCTGTCGAACAACATGGTCCAAAAAGCGGTCAGGGCGGCCTTTGCGGCTCTTCCGGGAATAACGGAATACCTTCCGGACCCGATTTTAAAGGCGTACGGCCTCATGGACCTTGCCCGGGCCGCATGGAGCATCCACTTCCCGCCCGACTATGAATCTTTTATGCAGGCAAGGAGCCGGCTGGCATTTGACGAATTTTTTCTATTCATCCTCGCCATCAGGCATCTGCGGCAGAGGCTGGGGGATGCTGAGTCTGCATTTGCAATGCATAAGTTCTGGGAGACGGAAGATTTCATCGAAAAGCTTCCCTACGCCCTTACGCGCGGCCAGATGAATATATGGCGCGAGATTGAGGCGGATCTTTCCAGCGGCCGGCGGATGGCGCGGCTCATCCAGGGCGACGTGGGTTCCGGCAAGACGGTCCTGGCCTTCCTGGCCATGTATATGGCCGCCCTAAACGGTTATCAGAGCGTTCTGATGGCTCCCACCGAAGTTTTGGCCAGGCAGCATTACGAAAAGCTCCAAGGGCTTCTGGCAGAGCAGGGGATAACGGGCGCCGCGCCCGTCCTCCTTACGGGCTCCCTTAAAGCCGGCGAACGCAAGATGGCCCTCCGCCTGATTGAAGAGGGCAGCGGCAATCTAATAATCGGAACCCACGCCCTGATACAGAAGGCAGTCCGATATAAGAACCTGGCGCTCGTCATCACGGACGAACAGCACAGGTTCGGAGTGTATCAGCGCCAGGTTCTCGGGGAAAGGGAGGACCCGCCCCATATGATGGTCATGTCCGCAACCCCAATTCCGCGCACCCTCGGCGTGGTCTTTTATGGCGATCTGGATGTCTCGGTCCTAAGCGAGCTGCCCGCAAAAAGGCTTCCCATAAAGAATTGCGTCGTAGATTCCTCCTTTAGGCCGAATGCGATGCGGTTCATTCGCAAGGAACTGGACGCCGGACACCAGGTTTATATTATCTGCCCTATGATTGAGCCCCAGGAAGGCATCGATGCGGAGAATGTCACGGAGTATGTCAAAAAGATGAGGAAAGCATTCCCCGATGCAAATGTCGCCTGCCTGCACGGCAGGATGAAACCGGATGAAAAAACAAAGGTCATGGAGGAGTTTTCCGCAGGACAGGTACGGGCGCTCGTATCGACTACGGTCGTTGAAGTCGGCGTGGACGTGCCAAACGCGACGGTCATGATGATTGAAAATGCGGAAAGGTTCGGGCTTGCAGCGCTCCACCAGCTTAGAGGCCGGGTTGGGCGCGGCGAGTCCCAGTCTTACTGCATCTTCATGGCCGGACAGCAGGGGGAGGATATCAGGAAGAGGCTCGATATCCTGAACCATTCAAATGACGGTTTCGAGATTGCCGAAAAAGATTTTGAACTCAGGGGGCCGGGAGACCTTCTCGGATTCAGGCAGAGCGGCGACGCTTCCTTTCGAATTGCCGATATCACGAGGGATAGGGACCTGCTGGAAAAAGCGGGAAATCTCGCCGGATGGATCCTAAAGGATTCCTCCCGGCTTTACGAGGAGGAGTTCATGCCTCTCCGCCGGAAACTGGAGGACTATCTGAAGGAGAACGAGGGCAGTCTTACTATATGATTTTCCTGTGAAAAATAATGAAAATATACTAAAATTCTTGCTAATTTTTGTTGGTTTTGCTATGATAATACTGTAATTTGTCATTTTTTATCCATTTAAGGGGTGCATTATGAACGTGGGAATCATAGCTCATAACAGCAAAAAGACGCTCATAGAGGATTTCTGCATAGCATACAAAGGAATCCTCTCAAAACATGATATCTATGCCACCGGGACGACCGGTCGAAGAATTGAGGACGTCACCAATCTTCATGTGCATAAATTCCTCCCGGAAGAAATCGGGGGCGACAAGCAGTTTACGGAAATGATAGAAAGAAATGCCATGGATATGGTCATTTTCTTCTACAATCCAAACATGATTGACCCGAATGATCCGGACATGGAGACAATCGTGACCGCCTGTGACATAAACAGCATACCTGTAGCCACGAACATCGCTACGGCTGAATTACTGGTCATGGGGCTCTCCCGCGGAGATCTTGACTGGCGCCTCAGCATGAAGAGCAGCGACGAGGTTTAACTTAAGAGAGGTAGTTATGAGAGTTATCGCCGGCACTGCAAGGTCCATGCCGCTTCGCACCGTCAAGGGCATGGACGTACGCCCCACGACCGACCGGACAAAAGAGACCTTATTCAATATACTGATGCCGCTCATTCCCGGGTGCCGCTTTCTGGACCTTTACGCGGGGAGCGGATCAATCGGGATAGAGGCTTTGAGCAGAGGTTGCGCTAGCTGTACATTTGTCGAGAAAAACCGCATCCACCAGAACCTCATACTGGAGAATCTTGCCTTTACTCATCTTGAGAAGAATGCCAGGCTGATTCGCGGAGATGTGGACTCTGCGCTTATGCGGCTTGAAGGGGAAGAACCCTACGACATCATTTTCATGGATCCTCCATTCAACCAGAAATTAGAGAAGGGCACGCTGGCGATTCTTTCTAAGAGCAGCCTGCCGGCCGAGGGCGGAGTCATCGTCGTGGAGGCTTCCCCGAAGACGGATTTTTCTTATCTTGACGATTTGGGGTTTGAGATTGTCAAGGAGCGCAGATACGGGCAAAGCCGGCACATTATTCTAAAAAAACTAACTTGAATCTGAATCCGGCTCACCGATGGCGGCTTAGCTTAGCAGAAGAGAAGAGTAAAAACAAGACTAAGGAGGTGTGGTCGCGCGTGATCCACAGGGCAGTATATCCGGGTTCCTTTGACCCGGTCACATACGGACATCTGGATATCATAAAAAGGGCATCCGAGCAATTCGATGAAGTAATTGTCGGAGTTTTGTTTAATTCGCAAAAAACTCCGTTGTTTTCCACAGAAGAACGTGTTAATATACTTAGGGAAGTTACGAAAGATATCCCCAATGTCAGGATAAAGTCATTCGAGGGACTATCGGTAAACTTTGTTCGGGAATGTAACGCACAGGTCATAATAAGGGGTTTGAGGGCGATTACTGATTTTGAATACGAGCTTTCCATGGCTCAGACCAATAGGATCCTAGCTCCGGACATTGATACCATGTTTCTCATCACCAGTCTGGAATACGCTTATCTCAGTTCGACGACCGTGAAGGAGGTCGTGAGGTATGACGCCTCCATAGCCAGGTTCGTGCCGCCTATCGTAGAGGACGCTCTGAGAAAAAAGATGGAATGCCGCACTGGGGCATGCGGAACAAGTGAATCTTTAGTGCCAGATTACGAGCAATCATAAAAATCTAGGAAAGGAAAAGCCGCATATACATACGTATATGTTGTTAGTAGCAGAGGAAAAATGGCCAGCAGAATTGAACAGATCATTGAAGAAATCGAAGAGTACATCGACAGTTGCAAGTTCCAGCCGCTTTCAACAACCAAAATCGTAGTGAACAAGGAAGAACTCGAGGAACTGCTGCGGGAACTGAGGCTGAAGACTCCGGAGGAGATCAAGCGCTATCAGAAAATCATATCCAACAAGGATGCGATCTTGGCGGATGCCCAGGCCAAGGCGGACGGCATTATTGCAAATGCAGAGACGCGGGCAAAAGAACTGGTCAGCCAGCACGAAGTCATGCAGCAGGCGTATGCCCAGGCAAATGACACGATCAACAAAGCGAACCAGCAGGCTCAGGGAATACTTGATTCCGCAACGCAGGATGCAAACAATATCAGGCTGTCTGCTCTGACTTACACGGATGAAATGCTGGCGAATATCGAGGTCGTTACCGGCCAGACCATTCAGGATGCAGGCGTTAAGTACAAGGCATTCATAGACGCTCTCCAGGGCGCGTATGAGACCGTAAGGCAGAACCGTATGGAACTCTCCCCGCAGACTTCCCGTCCGGCCGCATCGTCAAGCTATTACGATGACGATGATGAATACGATTATGAGTCGGATGACGAGTATGACGACGATATCGACGATGAAGAAGACGATATGGATTACGATGAAGACTGATCTGAATCATGTTGAAAAAGGGGGGATGTCGCCGACATCCCTCTTTATCTATCTACAAGCCTTTATGAGTTGAAAGGAGATGCTATGGGAGTTTTAAACGATATAGAGCCAAAGAGAGTATTTCATTACTTCGAGGAGATATCTGCCGTGCCGCGCGGTTCAGGTGATACGCAGGCGCTTACGGAGTACCTTGTCCAGTTTGCAATCGATCATGACTTTGACGCCATTGCGGATGAAGAGGGGAATGTCATCATCAAAAAGATCGCATCCGAAGGATATGAGGATTCCGATGTCGTCATCCTGCAGGGACATATGGATATGGTCTGCGCCGCAGCCCCCGGAGTCAAACATAATTTCGAACGCGACCCCATTTCCCTGGTCGTAGAGGGCGACTATATTAAAGCTGACGGGACCACTCTCGGCGGAGACGATGGTATTGCCGTAGCTTACATGTTAGCAATCCTTGACGACGAGACTCTTCCCCACCCGCCCCTCGAATGCGTTTTCACGATTGACGAGGAGATCGGGCTTCTCGGCGCAAAAGCGCTGGATCCGTCCTTTATCGATGGGAGAAGGATGATAAATATTGACTCCGAGGAAGAGGGTACGCTGACCGCCGGCTGCGCCGGAGCCCTTACCATCATTACCTCCATACCGGTAGGAAGAGCCGTCATAAAAGGCATGCCGGTCCTTGTTGAGATCGGCGGATTGAAAGGCGGTCATTCCGGTAACGAGATTAACAGTGGAAGGATAAATGCCAATAAGCTAATTGGAAGGTACTTGTATGAACTTGACAGGATCATCGCTTATTCGCTCTGCGATATCAGCGGGGGAGAGAAAGATAACGCGATTCCTGCCAGTTCCAAAGCCCACTTTGTAATCGATGAGGACGACCTTGACGAAGCGAGGAAGTTTACAAAAGAATTTGCAAATGCGATAAAGAAGGAATATGCGGGCACTGACGCCGGCCTTAACATCAAGTTCGAAAGCGGGCATACTCATAAAGTTTCCGTCATGGACCCTGACAGCCAGGAGAATGTCATCACTTTTCTCATGCAGATTCCGGATGGCGTCCAGCATATGAGCGGGGTCGCCAAGGATGCCGTTCAGACGTCTACGAACCTGGGGGTTATGAAGTCAGGACAAACCCAGTTCGTCACGACTTCCATGATAAGAAGCTCGCTGACAAGCGAGAAAGAATATGTGGCAAACTGCATACGAAACCTCACAAAATATATGGACGGGTCGACGCAAGTGTCTTCAACTTTCAAGGCCTGGGAATACAACGCCGCCTCTCCGCTCGCCAAAGTGATGACCGAGGTGTATGAGGAGATGAACGGCAAAAAACCCGCCATATGCGTTACCCACGGCTGCCTGGAATGCGGGGTCTTCTGTGAGAAGCTGGACGGCCTGGATGCAGTGTCAATCGGACCGGATATAGAGGAAATCCACACGCCGAACGAAAGGCTTTCCATTCCGTCCGTGAAGAGAACCTGGGACTATCTCCTGAAAGTCCTCGCCTCTCTTAAATAATAAAGATGATGACGTAACTGATTCCTAACCTGCATTTGGCAGAACGATGTATTTTTTGTTAAGATCCTTCGCTAACGCTCAGGATGACAAGGTCAGGACCTTAGCCATTTTGTACGCAAGAACACCTGTAAGGATCTGTGCATAGAGCGCCATGAAAGAATAAAACGATATGGAAATACAGCTTTGGAGAGAGATGCTCCATCCTTATGAGCAGGCCGTTTCCGAACTCCTCGTGAAATTCAACAGCATGAAGGCTGAATTTGCGAAAAATAATTTTTACTCACCGATCGAGAGCGTGCAGGGACGGGTGAAGACGGTTTCCAGCATACTGGAAAAGATGAGGAAGAAGCAAATCCCCTTCGAGCATATGGAAGATATGATCGAAGACATAGCCGGGGTTCGGATTATCTGTCAGTTCGTGGAAGACATCGAGAAGGTTTCTTCTCTGATTAAGATGCGTTCCGACATGGAAGTCCTGCAGCAAAAGAATTATCTTGAAAACAAGAAGGCAAGCGGCTACAGAAGCTATCACCTGATCGTCTCCTATGTCGTGGAGACGATCAAAGGACCCAAGCGCATACATGTGGAGATACAGATTCGGACCATGGCGATGAATTTCTGGGCGACGACGGAGCATTCCCTCCAATATAAGTATAAGGGAAAGATCCCGTCCCATATTTCAAGCCAGCTCGAGCGTATTTCGGATGCGAATTTTGTCCTGGACAACGAAATGTCGCAGGTGCGGAGCGAAATCATAGATGCGCAGATTGATTCGCAGATACAGACCGGGATCGTCAAGGACATCTTAACCAGCATAGAGAACCTGTACCACGTGGCGAGCGAGAGGGAGGTCTTGAAGATTCAAAACGAGTTTTATCGTATCTTCATGACCAACGAGATTGAAGAGCTGAAGCGCTTCCAGCGGCAGCTTGATATATTTGCGGAGGGCTACAGGGCCCAGTCGGTTGACTCGAAGCCAATCTGAGTCCTTTACTGCTAAGTGGTAAAGATTCTTCGCTTACGCTCAGAATGACAGGGGATGCTCTTGTCATCCTGAGCGAAAGCGAAGGATCTTAAACGAAAAGCATACGCATATGTAAAGATTCTTCGCTTACGCTCAGAATGACAGGGGATACTAAGCAGCTACCATTCGTTGCTGCATCGTTTCGGAAAGGATATGACTGTGAGCCTCCCTGACAGATATTGCCAGATAATGAAAGAGTTTTTAAAAGAAGACTATCCTGCCTGGCAGGATAGTTTTCTTGCGTTGCCCTTTAAGGGAATCCGCATCAACGATTTGAAGATTGATGCGGCGGCATTTGCAGAACTTTGGGAAAGATGCGGAGGAAGAGAAGAAAACCTGGAGCCGATAGACTGGATACCCAACGGCTTTTTCATAAAAGATACGGCCACTTTCTCGTCCCATCCGTTTTATCAGGCCGGCCTCTATTATATCCAGGAGCCGTCCGCCATGACCCCTGCCGAAATCCTGCCGGTCGAACCGGGCAATATCGTCCTTGATTTATGCGCGGCGCCCGGCGGAAAAACGACGCAGCTACTGGCAAAGCTCCGCGGAATGGGCATTCTGTATGCAAATGACATCTCCGCAAGCCGGGCTAAAGCCCTAAGGAAGAATGTCGAGATGGCGGGCGCGGCAAATGCATTTGTCACAGCAGAATCCCCTGAGAAACTTGCCGCATCGTTTCCCGGATTTTTTGACAGGATTCTTGTCGACGCCCCTTGTTCCGGGGAAGGCATGTTCAGAAGAAAGCCTGAAATGGCCGGGGAATGGGAAGAGCGAGGACCGGACTACTATGCGCCGCTGCAGCGGGAAATTCTTGACAAAGCAGCTTTTCTGCTCGCTTCGGGAGGATTGATGGCCTACTCGACCTGCACTTTTTCCGAACTCGAAAACGAAGGGAGCGTGGAGTGGCTTCTTGGAAAGCATCCCGAGATGGAGATTTGCAACATCCCGGATTACGAAGGCTTCCTTAGAAGCAGGGTGGCGGGCCTTCATGGGTGCATCCGAATCATGCCCCACAGGATGAGCGGGGAGGGGCAATTCGTCTGCCTGATGAGGAAGAAAGGGGCGGCGGGAGACAGGTTGCCGGTTCAATGGGAAGCGGGAGATAGGCTGCCAGTCCAAAGGGCTACGAAAGATAGGATGCTAGTCGAAAGGGTAGCGAGAGATAATCCGTTAACTAAAAGAGCTGCCAGGGGCAAAACTGGAAACGACGGTTTTTCATTGTATGAACGGGGAGGGCAGATTTACCTGCTGCCGGGAGGGCATAAGATAAGGCCCGGCATCCGTTATCTGATGACGGGCCTTTATGTAGGTGATCAAAAGTCCGGGAAAGTCCGTCCGTCCCAGGCGCTCGCCCAGGCTTTGCGGGCGGAGGAATGGTCCAGGGTTTTGAACCTCCCTGTAGGGGATGGAAGGCTGCTCCGATACCTCCGAGGGGAGAGCATTGAATACAGCAAGGAAGAAATAGTCATCCAATCCGAAACGTCTGACAGGGTTTTTGGTGTCAAAGTCGAGGGATTAGTCGGGGACATTCTGATTCTTGCCGAGGGCTTCCCTGTCGGATTCGGGGCGGAGAACAGGGGCATTCTGAAAAACAGGCGGAATCCGGGTTGGCGAATACAATAAAAACGTGCATTCGATTTCATTCTATGTTAAAATAGCGTTTCAGGGAGGCGGCTGCAGGCCGCAAGAAAGTGGCACAGGATGTCGATTCAGGCGAAAAACACGCCTTCGAGGAGTCACAAACGTATGAAAAAAGCCGGAAAAGGGGAATATGGCTATTTTAGAAGCGAACGCCGAAAACGATCCGTCGTATTCGTTCTGATGCTGGCCATTCCCGCCATCTTTATGATAATCGGAATACTGTTAAACGGAACAGTACGTAACCTGCTGACGGTCGTGGCCTGCGTGTCCCTCATACCGTGCGCCATGTCCCTGGTCAGCGTCATTATGGTCTTTCTCCACGATTCCCTGCCTGAGGAAGAGTACCGGGAGATCTCGGCACACGCCGGCTCGCTGCTGATGGCCTTCGAGCTGTACGTGACGCACGAGAAAGCAAGCACCTACGTGGATGCATGCGCCATCTGCGGCAACAATGTCGTGGGATATGTTTCTGACCAAAAAGCAAATATCAGCTTCACGCAGGAATATATTACAAAGACTCTTCGCCAGAACGGTTATTCTGTAAGCGTCAACCTGATGTCCAGTCAGGACAAATTCATCGAGAGGCTGGACAGCCTGAACGAACATGCCGCATCCCTGAGGGAGGGCATTGCGGATAAACCGGATTCCCGCTACCCTGATTACAACAGGGAAGAGGTAATCTGGATGATTCTTACCGAAATATCGCTATGAAAACATTTGAAATTGGGAAAAACGAAGCCGGACAGCGTCTGGACAAATATCTCTCCAAGCTCCTACGGGAAGCCCCCAAAAGCTTCATCTACAAGATGCTTCGGAAGAAAAACATCACCCTGAATGGGGCGAAGGCTTCCGGTTCGGAGAAGCTTAAAGAAGGGGACGAGATAAGGCTCTTTCTCTCGGACGAGACGTTCGGAAAGTTTCAGGGCAGCCCCAGAGAGGATACAAATTCTCGTCAGAAAGAGCAAGGAGGTTCGAATGCAGCGGCTGATGGAAAAGCATTCTCCAGCGGCATCATCTATGAAGACGATGACTTGCTGTTCTGGAACAAGCCGCAGGGAATCCTCTCCCAGCCCGACAACTCAGGGTTGGCAAGCGTAGTTACAATGCTGGAAGAATACCTCTTGCTGGAGGGAAAACTGGGAGCTTTGGACCTTGCAACGTTCCATCCGGCTCCCATGAACAGGCTGGACCGCAACACGAGCGGAATTGTCCTGTGCGGCAAATCTCTGAAAGGACTCCAATTCCTCTCAGAGGCAATCCGGGAAAGAGAGATGGATAAGACATACATCTGCGTAACGGACGGCAGACCCCCGGAGGGAGTTCATACTGCCTGGCTGAAAAAAGACGCAAAGAAGAATACGGTCCATGTCACGGCTTCACAGGCGCCAGGCAGCAGGATGATTCAGACAGGATTCAGAATAAGGAAAAGCGTCGGCAGGTATGCCGTCACGGAGGCTAAACTTATTACCGGCAGGCCGCACCAGATCCGCGCGCATCTTGCATTCTTAGGTTCCTGCATCTTAGGCGATCCGAAATATGGCAATCCCGATGTTAACCGGGAAGCCAGAGAAAAGTACGGGATACAATATCAGATGCTCCATGCGGAAAGCGTCTCTTTTCCGGCGATTTCGGGCGATTTCGGATATCTATCCGGGAGGACGTTCACAGCCGCCGCGCCCGATTCATTCGCCTATTTTATTTAGGACTGTTTATATTACATTTTTTACAATATTGAGGAAGGACAGGATTTTTGGAAAAAAAAGAAGAAGTATTTGATTTAAAAGCTGAGGTATTGTCTTACATCAAAATGATTGTAGGCGTGCTGGTCGTCGTGCTGTTCCTGAACCAGTTCATCATCATCAATGCGAAAATTCCGTCCTCCTCCATGGAGAAAACCATTATGGTGAACGACCAGATTTTCGGCAGCAGGCTGGCCTACCGCACATCGGATCCGGAGCGATTCGACATCGTCATTTTCCGGTATCCGGATGATGAAAGCAAGCTCTTTATAAAGAGGGTAATCGGGCTTCCGGGCGAGACCGTGAGCATCGTAGATGGCAAAGTTTTCATCGATGATGATTTGACTCCGCTTGATGACAGTTTCTGCCCGGAAAGCCCTTATGGGAATTTCGGACCTTACAAAGTGCCGGAGGGGTGTTATTTTATGCTGGGCGACAACAGGAACAACAGCCATGACTCCAGATTCTGGCACAACACATTTGTAAGCAAAGACAAAATTCTGGGGCAGGCTGTGTTTAGATACTGGCCCATAACAAAGATGGGAATCATACGCTGATGGGAACCTGGAAATCAAGAGGCCTTAGGGGCTCCGTGCTGGAGGACGTGATCAATTACACAATCAGGCATCTGAGGGAAGCCAATCTCGCAGTCATCCAGAAGGTGCCGACCCCGATTACGCCGATAGAAATCGATAAGACCACCAGGCATATCACCCTTGCGTATTTCGATCAGAAGAGCACGGTTGATTACCTCGGGGTCGTACAGGGGATACCTATTTGTTTTGATGCCAAAGAATGCGCATCCGACACTTTTCCCCTCCAAAATATCCATCCCCACCAGGTCGCATTTATGCGCGATTTTGAAAAGCAGGGCGGCATATCCTTCTTCATCCTGTATTTTTCAGCGAGGCAGGAATACTATTATCTGAGGTTTCGGGAAATGCTGCAGTACTGGGAGAGGAGGGAGGCGGGAGGACGGAAGAGCTTCACCGTGAGCGAACTGGACCCGGCATTTTTCCTTGTGGAAAAGAGAAACCTGATCCCCCTTCTTACGGGAGTCCAAAGGGACCTGGACGGCAGGGAGAATTAGAGGTGACTGCGGTTTCGGGGGGGGGGGGGGGGGTGGGTGTTTGGGTGGTTATTTTTTTCAAAACAAAGCGCGGCGCCCGAGCAGCT
>JAUMWM010000001.1:3245-26798 GCA_030529705.1 Lachnospiraceae bacterium | reverse complement strand
TTGTTGGGGGGGGGGGGTTGGTGGCTGGGGGTGTGTTTTTTTGGGCCAAAAAAAACCCCAACAACCGCCCCCCGTCCCCATGAGCCGAAGCGCAGCCAACATCTTAAATGCGGAGGAAGACAACAGATGAATAATCGAGTGATCCACACGCCGGAAGGCGTTCGGGATCTGTACGGACGTAATAAGAAAAACAAAAAAATGCTGATGCATAAGCTGGACGGGGTTTTTGACCGCTACGGCTACGATGATATTGAGACCCCCACACTGGAGTACTTTGAAGTCTTCTCCAGCGATATAGGCACTACGCCGTCAAATGAACTTTACAAGTTTTTTGACAGGGACGGAAACACGCTGGTTCTTCGTCCTGACTTTACGCCTTCCGTGGCCAGGGCCGTGTCCATGCATTTTTCGGACAACGCCTTTCCGGCAAGGCTGTGCTATTCGGGCAGTACATTTGTCAATTCGCGCGAATATCAGGGCATCTTGAAGGAATCCACGCAGATGGGGATTGAGCTGATCGGCGATGCCAGCGCCGCGGCTGATGCGGAAGTCATCTGCGTAATCTGCGACCTGCTCCTTTCGTCCGGCCTCAAAGAATTCCAGGTCAGCATCGGGGAAGTGAATTTCTTCAAATCCCTCGCCGAGCGATCCGGCCTGAACGAAGAGACTGTGGAGACGATCCGCCAGCTTATTTCCAGCAAGAATTATTTCGGCATTGACGAAGTTCTGGACCAGTCGGATGCGCCGTCCGAAATCCGCAAAGCGCTCAGCGAGCTGCCGCAGATGTTCGGCGGGCCGGAGATATTTGAAAAAGCTTTGCAATACGCCGTCTCCCCCCAGGAGATGGAAGCAGTCCGGCGGCTCGGCGATATCCAGGCCATCCTGACGGAAAAAGGGCTGGATCGGTATGTATCCTATGATTTCGGCTCTCTGTCCAAGTACAATTATTACACCGGCATCATCTTCTCGGCTTTCACTTACGGAAGCGGCGAGCCGATTGCGAGAGGCGGACGTTACGACCATTTGCTTGGCCATTTCGGAACGGACCGGCCGGCGGTCGGTGTCGGCCTCTATCTTGACCAGCTAATTAACTGCCTGCAGAGGCAGATGATTCCATTCGGCCAGGACGAGGAGATGTTAAGGAAGGGGGATGCGACATGAGATATCTTACAATCGCCCTCACGAAAGGAAGGCTCGCCAGAAAAACGCTGGAGCTTTTCGGCCGCATCGGAGTGGACGCTTCCGGCGCTCTCGACAAGGATACAAGAAAGCTTATTTTTACAAATGAAGACCTCGGCCTTCGTTTCTTCCTGGCCAAAGGGCCCGACGTTCCCACTTATGTCTATTACGGAGCGGCAGACATCGGCATCGTCGGAAGGGATACGATTATCGAGGAGAACAAGAAGCTATACGAGGTCCTGGATCTGGGATTCGGCAAATGCAAGATGTGCGTCTGCGGACCCGCCTCCGCCGCCAAGTATCTGGAAAACGGAGATACGATCCGGGTCGCGACCAAATACCCGAGAATAGCGAAGGACTATTTTTTAGGCAGGAAGCACCAGACGGTGGAGATCATCAAAATGAACGGCTCCATCGAACTGGCTCCGATCGTCGGGCTATCCGAGGTCATCGTCGATATCGTCGAGACCGGCTCCACCCTCAGGGAGAACGGCCTCACGGTTTTGGAGGAAGTGCTGCCTATTTCCGCCCGGATGGTCGTGAACCGCGTGAGCATGAAGATGGAGAATGACAGAATCGCGGATTTAATCCGAAAGCTGAGGGAAGAGATTGCAAGGCAAGAGGATACTATTTGACCCGCTAACGGCGGCTCGGTGCGGCATGAAAGAACGTCAGAAATAAAGACATTCTTATATAAGGAGTTATAAGGGAATGGAGATACGAAAGCTGAATGAGGAGTCCTTTGGAAGACTCCTCAAAGATATGCTGAAAAGGAGTCCGGACAGCTACCCGGTCCAGGAAGCTGCGGTCGCAGAAATCCTGCATAATGTGAGAAAATCAGGCGATGCGGCATTGTTCGAATATACCCGCAAGTTTGACGGAGCGGACATTTGCCCAGATAATTTTATTGTCAGCAAAGAAGAGGAGCGGGAGGCCTACGAAAAAACAGACCCCGCCCTCCTTGATGTCATACGCAAGGCCATTCAGAGAATCCGCGTCTTTCACGAACACGAAAAGCAGAAGAGCTGGTTCATGACGGAAGATGGCATGGTCCTCGGGCAGAGGGTGACGCCGCTTGCGCGGGTCGGCGTCTATGTCCCCGGCGGAAAAGCCGCCTACCCTTCCTCGGTCCTCATGAACGTCATCCCGGCGCAGGTAGCCGGGGTTGATGATATCGTAATGTGCACACCTCCCGGAAAAGACGGAAAGATAAGCAAGACGACCCTTGTTGCAGCCAGGGAGGCCGGCGTTGGAACGATATACAAGGCCGGCGGCGCCCAGGCGATTGCCGCCATGGCATATGGGACGGAGAGCCTCCCGAAAGTCGATAAGATTACGGGACCCGGCAATATTTACGTTGCCCTGGCCAAAAAGGCGGTATACGGGCATGTGTCGATTGATTCCGTGGCAGGTCCCTCGGAGATCACCGTGTTAGCCGACGAGACGGCAAATTCCCGCTACGTTGCCGCCGATCTCCTCTCCCAGGCCGAACATGACGAGCTTGCCTCCGCAATCCTGGTCACGACTTCCGAAGACTTGGCCAAGAAGGTTAGCGAAGAGGTGGAGGCATTCACGGCGGTTCTTGAGAGGAAAGAAATCATCCGGAAATCTTTGGACTCTTTCGGCAGGATTCTGGTGGCAGACAGCATGGACGAGGCAATCCGCGCTGTCAACGAGATTGCCCCGGAGCATTTGGAAGTGGTCACGCGGGATCCTTTCCTCATGATGACAAAAATCAGGAATGCGGGAGCCATATTTATCGGCAGCCATTCCTCGGAACCGCTCGGGGACTATTTTGCGGGACCGAACCACGTCCTTCCAACAAATGGGACTGCCCGGTTCTTCTCCGCCCTGTCCGTGGACGATTTTATCAAGAAGACGAGCATCATTTACTCTTCAAGGGACGCATTGGCGGGGCTGCATGAGGACATCGAGGCCTTCGCCAAGGCGGAGGGGCTTACGGCCCATGCGAACTCTGTACATGTTAGATTCGAGCAGGATTATTTTTAGGGGTTAAATTTATGACTAAATACTTTATCCCATGCCTATATATCTATAAAGGAAAGGCCGTGACGGGCTTCGGCCACAAGAATACATTTGCATCCGGTAACCTCTCAGAGCTTTCCATGTTCTACAGCGACCATGGGGCCGACCGGCTTCTCGTTTTCGATTTTTCAAATGGCGATGCGGACCATGACCGCTCGATCGCCTGCATCAAGGACATTTGCAAATCCTCCCAGATTCCGGTTTACGGCGCCGGAAACGTCAAGCGCGTGGAAGACGTCAAGAAACTGATTTACGCCGGGTGCAGCATGGTGGTCCTGAATGCCGGGAAGCCGGGGAACATAGAAATTCTGGAGGAGGTCTCCAAAAGATTCGGGAAGGACAAGATAGCAGTCTGCATTTCTTCGGTGGACGAGTATCTGCCGGCAAAAGAATTGATTGAGGAATATGCCTCCATGCTGCTCCTTCTCGACAATATTGACGAGGAGATTCGGAAGGAGAGCAGCCTCCCGATCGTCCTGCACACGAACCACGGCGATGCCGGCCGCGTGATTGAACTTCTCACCAAGGAGAGCATTGACAGCATCAGCGGTTCCTGTGTCAGCGGCACCGACATGAATCTGGCTGCGCTGAAGGCGGAAGCGGCAAAGGCGGGAATCCAGGTGAACATGCTCGTAAGTTCCATAAAGTGGGAAGAACTCAAAACGGACGAAAAAGGCCTCGTGCCGTGCATAGTCCAGGATTATCGGAACGGCCAGGTGCTTATGATGGCCTATATGAACGAGGAGAGCTTCCGTAAGACGCTTGAGACCGGAAGAATGACTTATTATTCGCGAAGCAGGCAGAGCCTTTGGACGAAGGGAGAAACGTCCGGACATTTCCAGTATGTCAAGTCCATGGACATCGACTGCGACGGGGATACCATCCTTGCAAAAGTTGCCCAGATCGGAGCGGCCTGCCATACGGGAAATCGGAGTTGTTTCTTCACTCCGCTCGTCGAGACGCAGTACGATGATACGAACCCTCTCCATGTCTTCCAGGATGTCTATGATATCATCATGGATAGGAAGCGGCATCCGAAGGAAGGATCCTATACCAATTATCTCTTCGATAAGGGCATAGACAAGATTCTGAAAAAGGTCGGGGAGGAAAATACGGAAATCATCATTGCGGCGAAGAACCCGGATCCGGAAGAAATCAAATATGAGATTTCCGATTATCTCTACCACCTGATGGTTTTGATGGCGGAACGGGGCGTGACGTGGGACGATATCACGTCTGAGCTTGCAAAGCGTTAAGGGAAATCCGATGCTTCTTTTTAAGAGGTAAATAACGGTAGTCCGATACTTCGTTTCAAGAGGTAAATATGAGAAAACTCTTTCTAAATGACCATATCCTCCGGTCCGTGGAAAAACCGGCCAGATATATCGGAGGGGAAATGAACTCCGTATATAAGGACCCGGAGGATATTTCGGTGAGATTTTGCATGTGTTTCCCGGATGTTTATGAAATCGGCATGTCCCATCTGGGAATCCAGATCATTTATGACCAGCTAAATCGCCGGTCGGATACCTGGTGCGAACGCGTCTATTCGCCCTGGCCGGATCTTCACTCGATCATGAAGGAGAGGGATATCCCTCTCTTTGCTTTGGAATCCCAGGAGGAACTTCGGAAATTCGACTTTCTCGGTTTCACCTTGCAGTATGAGCTGTGCTATACCAATGTCCTCCAGATTTTGGATTTGTCTCATTTTCCTTTCTTTGCAAAAGACAGGGACGAATCTTATCCCCTCGTAGTCGGCGGCGGGCCGTGTACCTACAACCCGGAACCGCTGGCGGATTTTTTTGACCTCTTCTATATCGGCGACTCGGAAAAATCCCTTGACAGCCTTGTGGATCTTTATCGGGATATGAAAGCGGATGGGTACGACAAAACCAGTTTCCTGCGGGCTGCGGCAAAGCTTCCCGGAATCTACGTGCCTTTCCTTTATCAGGTTGCTTACAATGAGGATGGTTCGATCCATTCTTTCCGCCCGGTTTATGACGACGTGCCCTCGAAAGTGAAAAAGCAGGTCTGCATGGATTTTACAAATGCCCCCTACCCGGAGCGTCCCGTCATCCCTTATCTGAAAGCTACCCAGGACCGCATCACGCTGGAAGTCATGCGCGGCTGCATCCGCGGTTGCCGTTTCTGCCAGGCCGGGATGCTTTACCGCCCTCTCAGGCAAAAGAGCGTGGAGCAGTTAAAGAAAGAGGCGGATATCATGATCACGGGTTCCGGCCATGAGGAGATATCATTGAGTTCCTTAAGTTCCAGTGACTTTACGGACCTGCCGGAGCTTCTCGATTACCTGATCAAGAATTTCAGGGCAAAATCCGTCAACATTACGCTCCCTTCTCTCAGAATTGACAACTTTTCTCTCGATGTCATGAGCCGCCTGCAGGATGTGAGGAAAAGCTCCCTGACGTTCGCGCCGGAAGCCGGAACCCAGAGGCTTCGGGACGTTATCAATAAAGGTTTGACGAAAGAGGATATCTTAAGCGGCTCCGGCATGGCTTTCCGGGGCGGTTGGAACAAGGTGAAGCTGTACTTCATGCTCGGCCTGCCGACGGAATGCGATGACGACAGGAAGGGCATAGCCCATCTGGCCCAGGCGGTTGCTGACAATTACTATGAAATCCCAAAGGATAAGCGTAATGGCAAATGCGAAATCACGGTCAGCACGTCCTTCTTCGTACCGAAGCCGTTCACGCCATTCCAGTGGGCACCGATGTTCCATGCTGAGGATTACATAGGATTTGCCCGGACGGTCAAGTCAGAAATCCGTTCCATGAAGAACCAGCGCAGCATCCACTACAACTGGCATGACGCGGAGGGAACGGTTCTGGAGGGCGTATTTGCAAGAGGCGACAGGAGGCTTGCTGCCGCAATCGTCCACGCCTATGAACACGGGGCTATGTACGATGCCTGGACGGACTTTTTTGACATGGGGAAGTGGCAGGAAGCTTTCACCGCTGCCGGACTTGACATTGACTTCTACAATCTTCGGGAGAGGGATACATCGGAGACCCTGCCCTGGGATTTCATCGATATCGGCGTCACGAAAGAGTTCATGATCCGCGAGTGGGAACTGTCGAAGAAGGAGCAGGTGACGCCGAACTGCCGGCAAAAGTGTTCGGGCTGCGGCGCAAGGGCCTACGGGGGAGGCGTATGTTTTGAGAGTAGGGAAAAAATCACTGATGTCGGAATTTGATACTCTGCGGCATAAAGGGGGCGAGAATGCTTTGAGAATAAGGATTAAATTCTTGTCGTCGGAGTGCGATAATCGGCGGCACAAAGGGGGCGAGGTATGCTTTGAGAGTCAGGATTAAATTTGCGAAAACAGGATCGCTTCGCTATGTAGGGCATCTTGATTTTATGAGGGCTGTCCAGAAAATCATCCGAAGGAGCAGCATCGAGGCCGCCTACACGAAGGGTTTCAGCCCGCACCATATTCTCTCTTTTGCATCCCCGCTCGGCGTGGGGCTGGAGAGTACGGGGGAATATTTTGACCTGGAACTCGCCTACCGGGACCCCTTTGAGATGGATAAGGCGGATTTGTCTAGGCTGAACAGCATCGGCCTGGAAAATGATGCTCTGCCGGATGTCCCCTCCTCGGAATGGATACTTGCAAGGCTCAACAGGGAGGCTCCTGAGGGGGTGCGTTTCCTCGGAATGAGGAGAGTGGGAGAGAACAGCGAGAAAGCCATGGCCCTTGTCAGGGCTGCGGATTATACGGTGTTTCTGGAGAGCGGCGCATTTGCAGGGAATGACGCCGCAAGCCTCCTTAATTCCTTTCTGGCACAGAAGGAAATCATCGTCCATAAGGTCACGAAGAAGACGGAGAGCGATATTGACATCCGGCCGTTGATTTTTGAGGCGTCGGTGCGGAGGGGCAGCGTTTCGGATTATTCCCTTCAGGCGGCTGGCTTTATTGAAAAGGAACAATTAGCTTTTTCAAGTAAACCGCTCCAAGATACTCAGGCGCGATCGGATAGCGAGGCTGTGGGACATTCTGCTCAGGATTATTCCCTTCAATCGACTAGTCTGAATGAACAGGAAACACTTGCTTTGGAAGCTACAAGCCGAATTTGCCAGGAAGGTTATCCGATCATAATTGATATGGCTCTCAGCGCCGGAAGCGCTGCAAACCTCAAACCGGAGACGGTCGTGGAGGCGATGTGCGCATTTGCAAATATACCTTACGACCCGTTTTCCTTCCGCATCCTGAGGCGGGAGATGTACATGGAGGGCGGCATGACCCTTCTTGATAAGGGCATCTCTTTTTAATGGTTTTTACTGCCGAGTCCCTTTATGCAGACGAGGAAACTGCCGTTGTTATGAAACATATCCTTAGAATTATGTTTAACTGACAATTCCCTCTGTCATTCTGAGCGTCAGCGAAGAATCTTTACCTTCAACATATGTCAATGGTCAATGTCTTTCGCTTTCGTTCAGGTTGACAGGGGTTTTTGCACATTAGATTCAAAATGGATTTTAGATAGCATGAACGATTATATAGTCACAGAAATCGAGAGGGAAAACAAAAAGTTCATAGCGGCTGCATTCTATGAAGACAGAAGGCTTACTGAACTATCTGTGATGCCTGAAAAAGAGGAGTCCCGGGTCGGAAAAATCTATGTGGGCTACGTCGAGTCCGTCGCGAAAAACATCGGGGGCGCATTTATCCGCATCTCGAAGGATTTCAAGTGCTTCCTGCCCGATTATAAGAGAGCGGTCGCTTCGAATAAAAACTCTAATTCAAAAACGATTGATAAACCATCTGCCGCGCAAAACTCGGATGACGATGCAGCCGATCCGCATCGAGACAGTTATCGGGCAAATGACCAGGGGCATATGCTGATCCGCATCACGAAGGATGCGGCCGGAGTCAAGGAAGCCGTCTGCTCGACATCCATCGAGCTTGCTGGCAAATACTGCGTCATCTCCCATGGCAAAACATCTGTCTCCATTTCAAAGAAGCTGGGGGAGGAAGAGAGGGAGCTGCTAAAAAAATGGGTCAACCCTCATGATTTCCCGGGCTTCCATATCCTTCTTCGGACAAATGCGGCCGCTGCCCAGAAGAAAGACATTCTGGACGAGATAAGCGCATTGGCCGCATCTCTGACGGAGATTATGCGAAAAGCGGAGACTGCCGGACCCGGCGCCTGCCTCTATTCCCCCGAGCCGTTCTATATATCCATGCTGCGGGATTTGTATGTACTCCCTGACAGGGCGTTCTCCGAGATTCCTAGAATCGCCGAGGAGCTTGATTGGTATCTGAGAGCCCAAGAGGCATCCGGCATCCCAGCCAATTTGCATGATGGAAGTGGGGCAGATGCATCTAACAAAAGCAGAATTGATGCGTCTGCAAGTGCCTTTAATTCTTCCGATGTTCAGGGCAATTCAGATGATAGAAGAAGAGAGAATGTATCTGGAAGCATCGCTGAACCGTCCGATATTCCAGACAGCCTGTATCAGAAAAAGGCGGGGGCTCTGACACTTTCCCAGCTTTACAATCTGGAACATGATTTGGATCGGTTGCTGCAAAAAATCGTATGGCTGAAAAGCGGTGCCTATCTTGTTATAGAACAGACGGAGGCATTTGTCGTCATCGATGTCAACACGGGACGGTGCAACAGAGGACGGATACCCGAAGAGACCTATCGGAAAATAAATCTTGAGGCGGGAGAAGAAATCCTGAGACAGCTCAGGCTACGGGAATTGTCCGGAATGATACTGATTGACTTTATCAATCTCCAGAGCGAGGACCATCGGCTTGAACTGGTCCAGGTGATGAAAAAGCTTGCCAGACGGGAGCATCGCCGCACGGACGTGTATGATTTGACGCATCTAGGCATTTTGGAGATGTCCAGAGAAAAAAGGGGAAAGCCGCTGGACGCTGTACTTGGAGAAGGTATGAAGTTATAATTGATATACTTATACACACAGGAGAGGTATAATAAAAAGAAGAATTGCGTAATAAATATAGGCAAGACAAGTAATTAGTGAAACACCAAGAACAGCATCTCCGGGAGGTATGGCCGCCTTGAAAAAGAAAAAATCCCTGACTACTAGAACCATGTGGACCGTCATTGCAAGCAGTTTTGCATTTGCCGTAATTGCTCTCTTGATAGGTCTTAGCATCTATGCCACCGGCCTGATAAACGAGTATGTCGAGCGGGCCTACACCACGGCTGAACACGCCTCATCGACAGCGAAGAGAGCGGCGGACACGGTAACGCTCTCGAAAGAAGTGATGGAGATATACCGCTCCCTTACCCCCGAACAAAGAGCGAAAGTCGGGACGGAGGAGTATCTTGAATACTTCTCTTCCATAGATACCGAACTCAAAAAGGGCGGCACATACGACGTGGCATTTCATGCCATGAGGAACTTTATCATCGGCGTGGATGACGTGTACCTTGGCATGTATGACAAGGAGACAAATGCCCTCGTCTATATCGTGGATCCCGACTCTGACGAGGAGACGCGCCTGGCCCTCGGAGAGTGGGAAGAGGTGCCGAAAGTGGAGTGCGAGAAATTCCTGAATTGGGACGGCGAGGGGATACTCTATGACATCAGCAATATGGAAAAGTACGGTTGGATCTGCACGGCCGGCTATCCCATCCTGGATGAAGACGGGGAACTGTGCGAATTCGTCCTTGTGGACGTTTCAATTGGCAGCATTATAACCGGCATGAAGGAATATACCCTGAAAGTCAGTCTGGCTCTTGCGCTTGCAACGCTTGTTATCGCATGGATTATTTCCTGGCGAATGAAGAGGATGATTTCCGACCCCATCAATGCAATCGCCGATGCCGCCGTATCCTATGCGGAGGACAGGAAAAACGGTGTTGAACGGGAACATTTCTCCGTGATTGACATCCGAACAGGCGATGAGCTGGAGAACCTCAGCCGGGTCATGGCGGAGATGGAGAGAGATTTGACGAATCACGAGCAACATCTCAAGGAAATCACAGCGGAGAAGGAACGCATCAATACGGAACTGACCATGGCGACGCAGATACAGGAGGGCATGTTGCCACAGGTCTTCCCGCCCTACCCGGACCGGGAGGAATTCGATCTGTACGCATCCATGGATCCAGCCAGAGAGGTCGGAGGAGATTTCTATGACTTTTTCATGATTGATGATGACCATCTGGGCATTGTGATAGCGGACGTGAGCGGCAAGGGAATACCGGCGGCTCTCTTCATGATGATTTCCAAGACTATCTTGCAGAACACGGCGATGCTTGGAAATCGGGCCAGCGACATTTTGGGCAAGACAAATGAATCCCTTTGCGCTGACAACAAAATGGATATGTTCGTGACAGCGTGGGTCGGGATTCTGGACATAAGAAGCGGCCTGATTACGTGTTCCAGTGCGGGGCATGAGTATCCGGCTGTTTATACTGCCGGGAAGGGATTTGAATTGGTAAAAAACAAGCACGGATTCGTGCTCGGAGGCATGGAAGGTCTCAAATACAGGGAATATGCCATACAGCTTTCTCCCGGCGACAAGCTTTTTGTCTATACGGACGGGGTTCCCGAGGCAACGAATGCGGCAAATGAACTCTTCGGTACGGCTCGAATGCTCGATGCGCTGAACGGCGCGGCAAATGACACTCCGAAAGGAATCCTGGCTCATGTCCGAGAGGAGGTGGATGCGTTCGTTGGGGACGCGGAACAGTTCGACGACCTGACGATGCTTTGTCTGGAGTATCGGGGGAGTGTTAAGATATGAAAAGGATATAAGAGTTGACGCAATGCATAAAATATGATAACATGCCCCTGTAAGGACGAGGCGATGCTATATGGATAATTCTATTTCGGAAGAGGTAAAAAGCCTCAGATCCAATATGGGGATGAATCGAAGAGAGTTCTGCGATTACTATGAAATTCCCTACAGAACCATGGTTGACTGGGAAGCGGGGAAGCGTAAAATGCCAGAGTATCTTCTTCGACTTATGGAATATAAGGCACGTATGGAACACTTGATTATGGCTGATAAAGAACAGAATGCCCAAACTCAGGACTATAGAGGCGTTATTAATGGTATAAAATAAAGATAACTAACAATAGATGCTTTATGAAGGATAAATCATTGCTTTTATGACCTGATAGTTCTCCCTTTTCCTATCAATACTCTCCAGAATACAATTAATGTACAAAGCGATATCATCTGTTATTAATCGAATCAAGGGAATTGTTACCGTAGGCAGAATCCACGTGTTGAAACATCTACAGATTATCTTGATATTTCTCAAGGTTCGTGATAATCTATTTGAGTGCGCTTCCATAGATTGAAAAGGAGAAGGATAAGACGGGAGAGTAAATCAATGCAAATAAGCTACAAACCACTATGGCACACTCTTTTAGAAAAAGGTATGTCCAAAGAGGATCTTAGAATAAAGGCGAAACTTACTACAAACGCCATTGCCAATATGGGAAAAGACCAGAATATAAGCATGGCAACTCTACTGAAAATATGCGAAGCATTACAATGCGGATTTGACAGCGTGATAGAGATTGTTGGGCTTCCACCTGAATCCGAATCCGATCCAGAAGGTCAACCATCATTACCAAAAAAGAAAGCGGAAACTACATACAGATTGAATCCTCCGAGATTAGTATCGCTATTCTCCGGATGCGGTGGAATGGACAAAGGTTTTGAAAATGCTGGATATCAGCGAGTGTGGGCTAACGATTTCGACGCAGATGCCCAGGCTGTTTTCAAACTCAATCTCGGAGAAATTGACGGAAGAGATATAACAAAGGTTCCTGTGGAGGATATCCCTGACTGCGACATTATTACAGCGGGATTTCCTTGCCAGCCCTTTTCCAATGCGGGTAACAGGAAAGGGGTCTATGACTCTCGCGGGGAATTGTATTTGGAGTGCTTGCGAATTATTGAGCATAAAAAACCAAGAGCCGTTCTGTTTGAAAATGTTAAAGGGTTGTTATCTTCAAAGCATCAAAGTGGAAAGCGACTAATAGAGGTCATCAAGGATGACTTGGAAAAACTCGGTTATAGAGTTAACTATAAGGTTGTAAATGCATCGGATTATGGAGTTCCTCAAAACAGGGAAAGAATGATCCTTATCGGATTCCGTGAGGATTTGCAGAAAACTTTCAAGTTTCCCCCGGTACAAGAGGATAAGAGCGGTTTAACTCTGCGTCATTTACTGGACGTTCCCGCTGAGATTCCAAATCAAAAATACTGGCCGTACTCACCACAGGCGCAGACAATGATTGAGATGATTCCAGAAGGAGGGTCGTGGAAAAGCATACCATATGAAAAACTTTCACCACGATTCCAAAGAATCCGCGATGACATGAAACGCTATCATGCGCCGAACTTTTATAGGCGTTTTAGCAGAGATGAAATAAATGGTACTATAACCGCATCCGCACAACCGGAAAACTGCGGAATCACTCATCCTACAGAGAACAGAAGGTATACCATTAGGGAAATTGCCAGAATACAGACATTTCCGGACGATTTTGTTTTTATTGATGATTCACTAAAAAACATTGTGGCAATGTACAAGGTGATTGGAAATGCAGTTCCCTGTCACCTAGCGGAAGTAATTGCAAATGCTATCTATGAGCAGGCATTTATGAAGGAGGATGCTTAATGGCGACAGTATATGTTGATCCCGTATGCGTTAAGGATTCTATAGATTTTTTCATATCGCAAGAGTACACGTCGCCGGAGCAGATAGGACTCTTTTTCTTGTTCAAGGCAAACAAGTTCAATAGCCGTGATTATCAAACATATGATGCCACAGGAGTGAAAAAGGCCAGATTAACGCGATATCTATACGATTTATGCGCGCTGTTCGATGCGAAGCAGGAAAATGGAGGCAAATATGTGTCGCTTTTCCCATTTTCGATGAATCGTACAATAAAGAAAAATACCTATTATAACGGTGGGACAGAGTTTAAGCAGGTCATTGGTCGCGTGAAGGATACAATGGATAACACGCTCATTGACGATGGCAAATACCTTAGAAAAGACGAGCTTGATGGTTCAAAGTACAAGTTCGCTCCAAATTATGTCGATATGCTGTACTCTGATTTTTTGAAAGGGCACAGAATTTCCTTACAGAAATTTGCCGCTTGGTACTTCCGTTTCTACGCATTTGATGTAGATGATGAGTGGGCAGAAAACTTGACAGCGGATAATTTTGAAACCTTTACCCGTATATGTACCAAGAAGTTAATCGAGGATTTGAACATTACGGCAGATGAGCTGTCAACTATGTTTGATACTACAGATGGAATAATCAAATACAGTCAAACCGGAATAACGGGCGAGGAGATACGCTCGAAGTTTGCGTATGAAACCAATGCGATGCCAGAAGTTTCTCCCCTTACATCTCCAGTGTCATACATGCTTTCTGACATCAGCATCACCAGGGAGGAAGTAACGAGTTTAGCCGCTCCTCATGGCGATAATATTACGGAAGAGGAGTTATTGGAGCTTTTGCTCGATACGAAGCAGGTGGTATTATCAGGACCTCCGGGAACTGGAAAATCTTATATTTCCAACAAAGTAAAAACAAGCTTCGACCGTAGTTATTTAATTCAGTTCCATCCGAACCTAACATATGAGCAATTTATTGGCGGCAGCACATTTGATGAGAATGGCGTGGTACATCCCAAGGCGGGCGTGTTCCTTGAATTTTGTCACGAGGCTGGCAAAGCTGAAAACAGTAATCGAAAGTATCTCTTCATGATAGATGAGATAAACCGTGGCAATGTATCCAAAATATTCGGTGAAACTATTCTTGCTTTAGACAGGGAGTATAGGGTTCAATTGCCGACAGAATTATCTTCCAAAGACGGGACGAGAATTACGGAGTTTAGAATCCCAGAGAACGTTTACATCCTTGCTACAATGAATTCTGCCGATAGGAGCATTGCTCTTGTAGACTATGCTATACGGAGACGTTTCGCATTCGTGAATTTCTATCCGAATAGCGAGGTTGTTGATTTTGAATCGGATTATTTTCAGCTTGCAGATCTAAAGGTCGGCAAAGTTATGGATGCGTTAAACGAAAAACTGTATAGCGTTTTGGGCGATGCTGATCTTTTACTTGGCCAATCATATTTTTTGCCAAAATGGGCAAGAGATGAGGTCAGCGGGAAGATTAAATGGACTCCAAAGATTCTTAAAAGGCTTTTCAATTACTACGTAATACCAATCATTGAGGAATATGCTTATGGGAATAAACGATATTTGCAAAATATTCTTGGCGATCAATTGGTGAGGCGAATTAGTGATGAAAAGGAATTTATTGAGGAACTGAAAGCGCAGCTATTGAAGTGAAGGTGGGCATATGCAATCAATAACGCTTGAACAAGGCGGACTGCTGAGGCTATATCCTCATGAGATACCTGTCATTCAGGAGATACTGTCGAAAAAGGCTATGTCATGGGAATGCCTTGATGCAAAACAAGGCATTTTCAAATTTCCTCAGCAGTACATCGGCTATATCGGCTTGCCTGATCGCAAAATAATTATAAAGCCAAAGCATCCCGGCATAACGATAAGCCACATATTAAGGGTGTATTTCTTCCTATATTCTGCACAGTATTCAGACTTGGATACGCCTATGTATGACGTGGAAACTGGAAATGATGTGAATTTGATGGCAATGTTCATTCAAGAGATGCTGTCGGTCGTTCATAAAGGGCTTCCTGTAGAGTATATCGAGAAAGAAGAAGACCTTAGTTTCATAAAGGGGAATTTACAAGTTGTCCCAACTTCTTTGAATATTATGATGCGAAGAAGGGATGCTTTCAGGTGTATATATGATGACCTTACGCGAGATATCCCTATAAACAGATTGCTTTTAGCTGCGGCAAAGAAAATTGAATCTCATGTTCAAAGCCCAGAAATCACTTACATTATCCGTCAGTTTGGAAACGTGGATTATGCAAATGTCCCTGATGATGTCGTATTCAATAAGAATACTGCTTATTGTAAAAAAGCGGCATCTCTCGCATATATGATTTTAAACGATCTAACATTATCAACAGATGGTGATTCTTCATCCGGAGAAAGCCTGCTGATAAATTTCGATAAAGTATTTGAGGATTTTATCAAGAAAATATTAATGGACTATTCAAATCTTGGAAAGTTCTCATACTGGACCTCTCCAAAGAGCTTTGCCTTTTGTCATCAAGGAGATGAGTATTTGGAAAGATCATATCTGCCCGATTTGCTCTACGACTATGTGGACAAAAATGGACGACAAACAGCGCGAGCTATTCTGGATATGAAGAACAAAACTTCACTTCCGTTCCAAAATGATGACATATATCAGATGGTATTTTACGGACAGATGCTTTCATGCAAAAAGATCGTTCTTTGTTATCCCGGGAACGAGGACAAAAGCAATACCGTGCTATTATTTAACGATGAGAGATTTTTCCTGCACAAAATTTATGCTTCATATATGAATCTGGCAGGAAACAGCGCAAAGCAGTTTAAGGAAAACATAGCCTCATTCGTGTACAGAGTAGAATGCTTACTATGATGATTAGAATATTAATTATAGCTTGCTTTTCTTCGTCAATGTACAGGCAAAGAAATCCTTGCAATTTCAACATAAAACTATTGTGAAAATTAAAATTATTGTTTACAAATGTCCCCTCCCATGATATCATGCTTAGGTATGCCGCACAGAGAGGCCGCAAATCCGCAGTTATGCTGCGGTGCCGAATCTGGCGAGTTTTTGATGAAGGAGGTGTGCTTCATGTATGCTATTATCGCAACCGGCGGAAAGCAGTATAAGGTTTCCGAAGGCGATGTGATTCGTGTTGAAAAGCTCGGAATCGACGTTAACGGCGAAGTGACATTTGACGATGTCATCGCAGTCAAGGACGACAGCCTGAAAGTCGGCGATGATGTGAAAGACGCTACTGTCACAGGCAAGGTTATTTCCAATGGCCGCGCCAAGAAAGTCATCGTTTTCCACTACAAGCCGAAGTCGGGTTATCACAAGAAGAATGGTCACAGACAGGCTTACTCAGCAGTCAAGATCGAGAAGATCAATGCCTGAACATGATTACTGTCAAGGTATTAAAAAGAGCCGATGATTATGAAGGATTTTTAGTTTCCGGCCATGCCGGATATGCGGAGAGCGGCAACGATATTATCTGCGCAGCCGTATCCGCGCTGACGGTGAATGCGGCAAACTCGATAGAAATCCTGGCAGGGGACAGGGTGGAGGACAGCGTTTTGGACGGTTTCCTTTCCTGCAGATTCCCGGAAGGCCTTTCGGACAAGGGAAAGCTTCTCATGCAATCCATGATTCTCGGACTTAAGCAAATTGAAACAGATTACCAGGAACCTTACGTAAAGGTTATTATTTCGGAGGTACAGACATGCTGAATATGAATCTTCAGCTCTTCGCCCACAAGAAAGGCGTTGGTTCCACGAAGAACGGACGCGATTCTGAATCCAAGAGATTAGGTGCGAAGAGGGCGGACGGCCAGTTCGTTAAGGCCGGAAATATTCTTTACAGACAGCGCGGCACTCATATTCATCCGGGTGCAAATGTCGGCCGCGGCGGTGATGACACTCTGTACGCAAAGGCTGACGGCATTGTCCGTTTCTCAAGACTCGGCAGAGATCGCAAGCAGTGCTCTATTGAGCTTGTTGCCGGGGCAGAAGAATAAGATGTCCAGGGCTTCGAATCCGAGAGGATTTGAAGCCTTTTTTAGAATCCGAATTGGAATAATTTGACCAAATGTTTCTAAAGAGGATGCGGTTGTGGTCCGCTTGAAAGCGGCACAGCATGTCGATTTAGGCGAAAAGAGCGCCTAAGAGGAGGCAAGTAATGTTTGCAGACCGTGCAAGAATTCATATCCGCTCCGGCAAAGGCGGAGACGGCCACGTGAGTTTCCGTCGGGAGAAATATGTGCCGGCCGGAGGTCCGGACGGCGGCGACGGAGGCAAGGGCGGAGATATAATATTCGAAGTTGACAAGAGCATGAACACTCTTTTTACATATAAGCATAAGTACATGTTCAAGGCCGGCAACGGCCAGGAGGGGGGCAACAAACGCTGCCATGGCGCAAATGGCGCAGACCTCGTGCTGAAAGTCCCGGAAGGGACTATCCTTCGGGAAGAACACTCCGGGGAGATTATCGCCGACATGTCCGGCGAGAACCTGCGGAAGACGATTCTTCGAGGCGGCCGCGGCGGAAAAGGCAACATGAATTTTGCCACCCCTACCAACCAGGCGCCGCAGTATGCCGAACCCGGCAAGCCCGCCCTTGATCTTGATATCGTCATGGAACTGAAGCTGGTGGCGGACGTGGGCCTCGTAGGTTTTCCAAATGCCGGCAAGTCCACTTTCCTGTCCCGCGTGACAAATGCAAAACCCAAAATCGCTTCCTACCCGTTCACAACGATTCAGCCGAACCTGGGCGTGGTCGATTTCGGGGATGGGAGAGGATTTGTCATCGCTGACATGCCGGGCCTTATAGAGGGCGCATCGGAAGGAGTGGGGCTGGGCCACGAATTCCTCCGTCATATTGAGAGAACGAGGGTCATTATCCATATTGTCGACTGCGCTTCATTTGACGGACGCGACCCCGTGGAAGATATCAGGGCAATCCACAGGGAACTTGAACAGTACAATCCGGCCATCATGAAAAAGCCCATCGTCATCGCCGCCAACAAGATTGATGTCATCTATGGGATGGAAGAGGATCCGGTGGAAAGAGTCCGCGCTGCATTTGAAAAGGACGGATATAAGGTCTATCCCATTTCCGCAGTGACCGGCCAGGGCATCAAAGAGTTGCTGTATGCCGTTTTGAACCTGCTTGACACGGTTGCGCCGGAAGTGGAGTTCTACGAACAGGAATTCTTCCCGGAGGAGATGCTGGTCACAGAGGACCTTCCCTACACCATCGCAGTTTCTGAGGACGCAAAAGGCAGGAACATCTATATTGTCGAAGGACCGAAGATTGACAAGATGCTCAGCTACACGAATCTTGAATCGGAGAGGGGCTTCACATTTTTCCAGAACTGGATGCGGAAGACCGGGATTAACGAGAATCTTGAACGCTACGGCATAAAGGAAGGCGATACCGTGCGCATGTACGGGCATGAATTCAATTACTATTTTGAGAATATGGAGGAGACAGATGGTTCTGACGAGTAAGCAGAGGGCATATCTGAAAAGCCTTGCCATGGTGCAGGATGCCATACTCTATCTTGGCAAGGCATCTCTGACGCCGGAGAACACGAAAAGCGTTGACGAGGCTCTGGCAGCCAGGGAGCTCATTAAAATAGGGGTGCAGAAGAACTGCGATGACGATCCGAGGGAACTTGCCGAGCTTATCGCGGAGCGCACGCACTCTACAATAGTCCAGGTTATCGGGAGGAAGATAGTCCTGTATCGGCCAGGCAAGGACAAAAACAAAAAGATTGAACTACCGAAGACGGCAAAGTAACCTGCCTGTACGGTTGAACTTGCAGATTTGTCATTCTGAGCGATAGCGAAGAATCTCAAACCTTACAAGGTCGCATTCTTAAAGAAAGAGAAAATCATAAGGCGCAGAACGGAGACATTCGGTTTTGTCATTCTGAGCGATAGCGAAGAATCTTAACCTTACAGGACTATATTCTTAAAGAAAGAGATACATCAGGGGTGATATACGTGAGAAAAGTAGGAATCATGGGAGGAACATTTGACCCAATCCATATTGGACATCTGATTCTGGGCGAGAATGCCTACCTCCAGCTCGGACTGGACAAAGTCATTTTTATGCCGTCAGGCAACCCGCCCCATAAACGAAACCGCCAGGGAAGCGCCTCTGATCTGCAGCGCATGGATATGGTCAAGCTGGCCATTGCCACGAACACTCATTTCGAGATTTCCGATATCGAGATGAATGAGGAGGGCTATACGTACACGTTTCGAACTCTGGAGAGGCTGAACGCCGATCACCCCGGCACGAGATACTATTTCATTATCGGAGCGGATTCTTTATTTGACTTTGACGGATGGATGAATCCTCAGCGGATATGCGATGCCTGTACTCTTGTAGTAGCCACGCGCAACCATACCAGTAATGAACGGCTGGACGAAGCCATACAGCATGTTAGGGAGACGTACAATGCCGACATCGTAAAGCTCGACACGGAGAACATTGACTGTTCTTCGCGGCAGATACGAAGCTGGATAGCAGAGGGACACACGGTGAAATACTATGTCCCGGATACGGTTATAAATTATATTGGAACGTACGAGGTATATAAAAATGTCTAGGGCAGACCTTGAGAAATACAACAAGAGACTGAAGAAATTTCTGGATGAAAACAGGTACTATCATACTCAGGGCGTGCGATACACGGCCGTTGCCATGGCCATGGCTCACGGAACGGACCTGTATAAAGCCGAACTGGCAGGGCTTCTGCATGACTGCGCCAAAAATATACCGGATGACAAGAAAATCAAGCTCTGCAGGAAGCATGATATCCCCATTACAGAGATTGAATTATCCAGCCCTTACCTGCTGCACTCAAAGCTTGGAGCATACGTGGCAGAGGCCAAGTACGACATCCACGACGAGGACGTTCTTGATGCGATACGCAATCATACGACCGGGAAGCCGGAAATGACTCCGCTTAGCCAGATTATCTTTATCGCTGACTATATCGAGCCGAGAAGGGATAAGGCTCCGAACCTTTCGGAGGTCAGGAGGATGGCTTTCCTCGATTTGGATGAATGTTGTTACATAATTCTTAGAGATACATTAAATTATCTTAAAACTAAAAACGCAAAGATTGACAGCATGACAGAAGAAGCCTACAATTTCTATAATGGAATTCATTGTAAGAAGTACCAGACTGAATAAGAAACACCATCGCTTAGGAGGATTTTATATGGAAAAAGAAGAGAGCAGATCTCTTGCGGCAATCGCCGTAAACGCATTGGAAGAGAAACTCGCAAAAGATATCAAAGTGATTGAGATAGACGAAATTTCACCACTTGCAGACTATTTCGTCATCGCAACCGGACGCAATGCAAACCAGACGGATGCCATGGTTGAGGCTGTTGAGGAAGCGGCCCAGAAGTCCGGATTTGCCCTTGATCATATCGAAGGCCATAAGAAAGGGAATTGGACCCTTATGGACTTTAAGGGCGTGGTCGTCCATATATTTGACGAGGAGGCCCGCGCATTCTATGATCTTGACAGAATCTGGAAGGATGGGAAACTGATTGATCCGGAGAGCCTATAAAGAACAAGCTATGCATTTGCCTATAAGACGGGCAGAAACCTTTTCATATGAAACACAATTTTAGAAAGCTGAAGACATCGCTGCTTGCGGTGTCTTTGATATTTATATTGACGGCATGCGGGGCAGAGGATACGTTTACCCTGTCAGACTGGCGTGAATTTTTCCGGCTTGAATTCAGGGCTTTCAGAGAAAGGATCGGCCTGGCAGACGATGGGAATAATTCTTCCCGGGATGACTCCAGCCTGTTTGACGGATTTAATATAAATCCCGATATCTCAGTGGAAGTGCATGAAGAAGACCCTTCTCCGGGAGAAGACGAGGTGACGGAAGTCCCGACAGAAGGACTCTCCGGGTTCTATTACGGTCAGCTCTCCGAGAACAGGCAAAAAGTTTATGACCAGCTTTATACTGGAATCTCCGAACGCAAATCCGAATTCTTTATCTATGCCGATGATGACGGTGACTGCGGTCCTGCCCTTAACGCGTTGGTCTGCGACCATCCGGAGTTTTTCTGGATTGACGGCAATGCCTCAATTTACGGCTATGAAGGACCGGGGGCAAAAAAAATCACCCTTGAGTTCAATATAGATGCAGCCCAGATTGACTACGTTCAGGCAGTTATCAATGAAGCGGTTCAGGAGTATATATACACTCTGCCCGAAGATGCCAGTTCCTATCAGAAGGTCAAGGCGGCATATGACTACGTCATCAGGAGGGCGGATTATCAACTGAATGCTCCGCAGGCTCAGAATATCCAGAGCGTTTTTCTTTCCGGGCAAAGCGTATGCGCAGGTTATACGCGGGCATTCCAATACCTTCTTTCCAAAGTTGGGATTTACAGCGCCTATATTGCGGGAACCGTTGAGCATAACGGCGTCCTTGAGTCTCATGCTTGGAGCATGGTGGATATTGACGGGACGAACTACCTGGTAGACGTGACATGGGGGGATCCGAATTACGAGGGATCCGATGTCGAGGGGAAAATGCCGGATATCCTCTATAATTACCTTTGCCTTACGACGGAGGATATGGAGCGGGCGACGCACATTCCCGATCCATCTTTCAACTATCCCGTGTGCGAGTCTAGGGACTACAATTATTATCTGCTAAACGGCTATTACTATGAGTATTTTGACCGGGAGGCGGTTGCCTATGCGCTAAATTCGGCAGTGGAGAATGGAGGAACATCGGCTCATTTTAAATTTTCAAATTTTGATGAGTACGCAGCGGCAGTATATGCCATCTTTGATGACGGACTGTTGAACGATGCGCTGCAGCTTCGGATGAGGTGGGATGGGCTGGAGTCCATGTCCTATTATCCGATGAACGACGACGCGCTCTGTACGATTGATATTTACTGGTAACGGAATACAGACAAAAGAAAAGCGGCCTCGCAAGAGCGATATTGCAATTGCGGGGCCGCTTTCTTTATGTACAAATACAGCACTTGTACTGTTATGTGCGTTAAAGTGGAAGCAACATGCACGTTAATAATTAGAACCCGCTCCAAAGGTTTCAGTTAAGAAATCTCATGACCCCGATAACCTTACCCAAAATCTTCAGATCCCCATCCACTATAATCGGGTCCATTGTATCGTTCTCCGGCTGGAGCCTGATATAGCCGTCCTCGCGATAGTAGGTCTTCACTGTTGCGGAATCATCAATCAGCGCCACTATGATTTCCCCGTCATGCGCCGAATTCTGTTCGGCAACAATCACGTCGTCACCATTCAGGATTCCCGCATTTATCATGCTGTCCCCCTTGATTTTCAGCATAAAGGTCTGCTTGTTCGGAAGATACTCAGCCGGTATGGGGAAATAGCTTTCAACGTTCTCAACCGCAAGAAGCGGCTGGCCGGCAGCGACTGTCCCGATGAGGGGGACATTCACGACCTCGCGCCTTGTGAGGTTGAACGTGTCGTCGATAATTTCAATTGCGCGGGGCTTAGTCGGATCCCGTCTTATATAGCCGTTCTTTTCGAGCGTCTCAAGATGGGAGTGGACGGACGAAGTGGACTTCAGCTTTACCGCCTCGCATATATCCCTGACTGAAGGCGGATATCCCTTGTTCAGGATCTCGTTCTTAATGTAGTCTAGAATCTGTTGTTGCTTTGTAGTTATTTTTCCGTATGGCATGAAAACCTCCTTGAGAGCCGTTTTTCTCATTTGCACAATATGTGTTATGTTTCATCAATCTTATAATATCATACCTCCGCAAAAAAATCAAACGAATATTCGGAAAATGTGTTCGATTTTATTGACAAACTTTTGTTTGGGTGTTATAGTATTGTCGAACGGTCGTTCTGAACAATAGTTTGGCTTGTTAAGGGGAGTAAATGCTATGACAGGTAATGGGAATGTTTATATTGGAAGGGGAAGAAGAAACCGTATTTACAGGCGAAGGGTTATGATGAAGAGAAGGATCGCGATGGCGATGGCCATCGTGATTGTGACGCTGATTATGGTGCTTGCGTGCATTAAGTTCACGGCCAGGGCGACAATTGCGGAGAATGCGGCAAGGTTCTCCAAGAAATATTACAAGAGTTACCTGGTCGAATCCGGTGACACGTTGTGGACCATTGCTGAGAGCGAGTGCGGATCAAGATGGAATAATAACTGGGATTACATTGACGAGGTTATGCTGATTAACGGATTGAAAAGCGAGACGATCAAGGCGGGGAATTATTTAATGTTGCCGTATTATACGTGACATAATGGATTGTTAAGGATTCGGACATATAGAAATGCTTCAAGTTGCTGAGGATTTTCCGACTATCATTAGAATCCTAAGGGGCTTCCGGAAACGGAGGTCCTTTTGTATTTTTGTGGTTTTCATAGGAAAATATGGATTTGGCAGTTGACGGAGTGTGGGGGAGATAGTAATATAATGTCATCTCTTCCACAAACGCGAGTTTAACGAAAAGATGGAGGCGCTTTAGAATGGTTATAATGTTTTTATAACAAGCCTCCATCTATTTCGTTAAACTCGCAAGGCATCCGCACCAAAAGATGGAGGCGCTTTAGAATGGTTATAATGTTTTTATAACAAGCCTCCATCT
>JAUMWM010000001.1:0-3145 GCA_030529705.1 Lachnospiraceae bacterium | reverse complement strand
ATTTCGTTAAACTCGCAAGGCATCCGCACCATTTGTCATTCTGAGCTTTAGCGAAGAATCTTTACTTTCAACATATGTTTTACATAATAGATCCTTCGCTTACGCTCAGGATGACACAGTTTCAGGTATTCGTTGATTAGATTTTATACGTTTCATTTTTCGTTCTTGAAAGAAGGTACTACTAATATGGCAGATCGCATCACCTACAGGCAGCAAACTGACCGAATGAATATTTTAAAGCTCCGGGAAGTTCTTGGCACCATGCCCCCTTATGTCAAGGATTTTTTCCGGTCTATTGATGCCACGTCAACTACCAGGACCCGTATTTCCTACGCATACGATTTACGCGTTTTTTTTGAATTCATTCAGAGCCAGAACCCAATATTCAAAAATCGGGACATCAAGGAAATCACGCTAAGTGATCTGGACTGCATAACGGCTCAGGACCTCGAGGAGTATATGGAGTATCTGAAACTCTATGAGACGCCCGCAGATCGCGCGAATACGTCCGCCCTCAATTCCAATGGGCTGCTCGGCCTCAAGCGCAAATTATCGGCTCTAAGGAGCTTCTATGCCTATCTCTTTAAAAGGGAGATGATCAAGACAAATCCCACCGTCCTTATAGATATGCCAAAAATCCATGAGAAATCCATTATCCGGCTTGACCCTGATGAAGTAGCCTTACTACTCGATTATATAGAAAGCTGCGGGGATAAGCTCTCCGGCAAGGCCCTCAGCTACTATAAAAAAACAAAGGAACGCGACCTTGCTATTATCACTCTCCTTCTGGGAACGGGAATCCGAGTTTCCGAATGCGTCGGACTGGACGTTGAAGATGTTGACTTCAGGAACAACGGAATTAAAATCGTCAGAAAAGGCGGGAACGAGGCAATTGTCTATTTTGGCTCAGAGGTTCGGGATGCCCTGCTAGAGTATCTGGAGATCAGAAAGGGGATTACGCCTTGCCTCGGGCATGAACATGCACTCTTCTATTCTATACAGAAACGAAGGATGACTGTGAGATCCGTAGAAGACCTGGTTAAGAAATACGCCTCCGCCGTAACAACTACTAAGAAAATTACGCCGCATAAGTTGCGAAGCACTTATGGCACGGAACTCTATCGGGAAACTGGGGACATCTATCTTGTGGCAGATGTACTGGGACATAAAGATGTCAATACGACCAGACGCCATTATGCAGACTTAGATGATGCCAGAAGGCGCAGTGCCGCAGACGCAGTCCGTCTAAGAAAGGACTGATAAGTAAATTATAACTGAAAATAGATGAACATTCGGAAAATAGTTGGAGGTAAAGATTCTTCGCTAACGCTCAGAATGATATATGGTGTCGAGTTTTTCGTGCGCATTACAAGAATGCATAAGAACACTATTAGGTTTACATAATTGAGTTATGTTAATTCAATTATAATCCTTCTATTCGGGCAAAGTGTGCAAATCGTTAACACGTTAATGATTTGCACACTTTGCCATATTTTTCAATGTTTTTTTGAATACTGTTGTGGAAAGTGCAAGAAAAATGATATAATAGCCTTACTAATGAAAGGGGGCATAAAACCGCTATGTTTCTAAAGTTCATCCTTGCTTTACTACCTATTATATGGCTCATCGTAGCTATGAGCATTCTCAAGATGCCGGGCTTTAAGGCCTGCTTCATCGCTTTCGTGATAACGTTTATCCTGGCGATCTCCTTCTGGCATCTGAACATCGTCTTTACCGCAACTGCGGCACTTGAAGGCATTTGCAACGCCCTGTGGCCAATTATTATAGTCATTCTGGCGGCGCTATTTGTCTACAACCTCACCCTCAAGACCGGAGCCATGGAAAAAATCAAAGCCATGCTCGCAGGCGTGTCCACGGATAAGAGAATCCTGATGCTGCTCATCGCATTCGGATTCGGAAACTTCATGGAAGGAATGGCGGGGTTCGGAACTGCCGTGGCCATTCCGGCCGGCATCCTTGTCGGACTCGGATTTGACCCGATTCTCTCCATCGTATCGTGCCTCATTATCAATTCAACGCCTACCGCTTTCGGTTCAGTCGGCGTCCCGACGAATACGATGGCAAATATCACCGGCTTCGATGTCGTTGCAATCTCCGGGAACGTTGCGAAAATTCAGCTTGTAGTCTCTTTCCTGCTCCCGTTCATCGCCGTCATCGTCATCGGCCAGGGTGTAAAAGCCTTGAAAGGCCTTGTGCCAATGATTTTGATTGCGGATATAACTTTCCTTGTTCCTCAGTATATCGTTGCAAATGTCATCGGTCCGGATTTGGCGAATATCATCGGCGCCATCGTTTGCATGATTGCCATCATCATTGCAGCCATGAAGCTGCCGAGGAAAAAGATTCCGGAGTTCGAAGTTGAAAGCAACGGGGACGGATTGAAAGGACTTTCATTGAACGAAGCCCTGGTAGCATGGTCTCCGTTCATCTTGATATTCGTATTCCTGCTTCTTACATCCACGCTGGTACCGTTCATCCACGACCCGCTTGCATCTATCAACTCTAAGATTCAGTTCTATGCAGGCGAGAATCCGGCAACGTTGACCTTCTATTGGATTAATACGCCGGGCGTTCTGATTATCCTTGCCGGAATTATTGGCGGCCTGATTCAGGGAGCCGGTATCGGTGAGATTTTCGGAATATTTGGAACGACCGTCAAGAACAATGTCAAGACGATCATAACGATCTGCTCGGTTCTGGCCGTTGCCAAGATGATGGGATACAGCGGGATGATCAGCGATATCGCCAACGTCCTTGTAGCCGTTGCCGGCGATAAGTTCCCGCTTATCTCTCCGCTGATTGGAACAATCGGAGGATTCGTGACCGGCTCTGGTACATCCACAACCGCCCTGTTCGGCCAGCTCCAGGTTGAGACGGCGAATAAGATCGGTGCAAATCCGGTTTGGCTTGCTGCAGCGAACCTTATGGGCGCCGGCATCGGAAAGATGATTTGCCCCCAGAGCATCGCAATCGGAACCGCTGCCTGCAGCCTGAGCGGCGCAGAGAGCAAGATACTCAGCAAGACCGCAATTTATACGATACTATTTGCGCTTATAGGCGGCCTCGTATGTTTCTTCTTACAGCCACCGGTCATGTAAATTTCGGCCCGCGGGGACGGTCCTTT
>JAUMWM010000093.1 GCA_030529705.1 Lachnospiraceae bacterium | reverse complement strand
GGGGCAAAAAGACTGCACAGGGAAAAATGCCCATTTTGCACTGGAATCATATATTAATGTCCCGCTTTCTATACCTATATTTTGAAGAATTCGGGACACTAATTTTCGACCCAATCCTAAATGAATCATATTGGCAGTTTTCTTCCTTGCTTTTTCCACTTGCGGAACTCCGCCGTCGCAGTAAAGATGACGTCGCCCGAAGAATTCAGCGCAGTCTCCAAAGAGTCCTGCACGACGCTCACGATAAAGCCAACGGCGACGATCTGCATGGACACGTCATTTGAAATGCCGAATAGCGAGCAACCAAGCGGCACGAGGAGCAGGGACCCGCCGGCCACGCCCGACGCACCGCAAGCCGAGAAGGTCGCCACAATACTGAGGAGGATAGCCATGGGTAACGTGACCTGCACCCCCATCGTATGGGCGGCCGTCATGGCAAATGTCGTTATGACCGCCGCCGCGCCGTCCATGTTTATCGTGGAACCGAGGGGTATCGAAACCGAATACATGTCTTCATCCAGCCCAAGTTCCTCGCACAATTCCATATTGACCGGTATATTTGCCGCCGAACTCCTTGTAAAGAAGGCGGTGACGCCGCTCTGACGCAGGCATTTGAAAATGAGCGGATACGGGTTATGCCTTAATGCGGCAAATACAATCAGCGGGTTTACGACCAGCGCCACGACCAGCATGGTAACGACCAGTACCAAAACCAGTTCTCCATAAGTGGTGAAAATTTCCAGACCGCTTGTCGAGACGGATTCAAATACCAGTCCCAAAATACCGAAAGGCGCAAAGCCGATGACCCACCGAACGATCATGGAGACGGCATCCGCAAAGTCTGCCAGCATCTTCTTCGTCTCGTTGCCTGTGTTCTTGAGCGCCAAGCCTAAGACGACGGCCCAGAACAGAACGCCGATATAATTTGCATTAAGCAAAGCTTCCACCGGATTTGAGACAATCCGCATGAGAAGATCCCTGACGATCTCCGCCATGCTCCCCGGAGCCGTGTAGCCTTCCATCGCATCCACGCCGGCCAACTTGATGGTTACCGGATGGATGAAGTTGATAAAGACCGCAACGACCGCCGCACAGACCGAACTGAAGAGATACAGGAAAATGACAGTTCCGAATTCCTCCATGTTCGTACCTTTGGCATTTGCGATGGACGATGTGACAAGCAGCAACACCAGAATAGGTGCGATGGCCTTGAGGGCGCCGACGAACAGCGTCCCCAGCATGCTAATCCAGGTCCATTCCGGCACAAGCAGGCCTAAAACCGCCCCGATTACCAATCCGATGGCGATGCGGACAATAAGACTCATAGAATTCCATTTTTTAATCAACATACCTTTCACCTCTTGCGTCTCTGATCTTAGTTGGATGTACCCTCTAGGCGTATAAAGTGTTCCACAATCTCCCTCTGCACAGCCTCCGGATACAAAATCAACGTATACTGGTCCCCTCTGAAGCTGGTTCGCTCTACCGTCTCAATCCCCATAAGCCACCCCGCCTCCGTCGGATACTTCTTCATCTTCCCATCCTCTTCCCGCTGCTCCGTATAGCCTTTCTCAAGCAGGAACTCTCCAATCTTGGCAGTCGATGCCTTCTTCGTATCTTCCGCAGTAGATATCCTGTCCAACTCAGCTTTGATTTCACTGACCAGATAAAAATCTTTATAGACGAAAGCCTCGGCATCCCCCTCATTCAGATAGAAATCCTCTTTTTGCTTTTTTGCTTTCTTCCTTTTCCCCTCTCCCTCATTCTCTCCGTCTTCCGAATCATCCGAAGGTTCCATAATGCTGATTACCGCATTTGGATTCTCTGCCCGAAATGCAGCGATTTCCTCGATAAAGCGTTCCCCATATTTGCCATATTTTGCCTCGCCAACGCCGGACACAGCGAGCATCCCGTCCCTGTCAGCCGGCTGCTTGATGCACATATCAACCAAAGTGCGGTCATTAAAAACGATATAGGGAGGAACGCCCTCCTCCTTCGCAATCTCAAGCCGCAGGGATTTCAGCCGGTCGAAAAGGTCGTATCCGTGCTTTGTCAGCGCATCCGACAGCCTGTTCTTTGGCTTCCGGCTCCTCTCCGGCTCCTTCTCCTTATGCATTCGTATGATGACGTGCGCATCCTCCTTCTTGAGCGGTTCTATATTCCCCATGCGAAGGACGCTGTACTTCCCTTCCGTCTGGTAGATATACCCATCCAGGATCATCTGGTTTATTAGCTGGCGTATCTCATCCTCGGAACGCCCTTCCAGCTTGCCGTAAGACCTGTAACTCACCGTGTTAAGTTCCCGAAGCCTCGCGCGGTTAGCTCCCATGAGCGTGCCAATCACGATATTCATGCCATACCGGCCCCTCGTCTCATACACGCAGTTGACGACCTGCTTGGCTTCGGATGTCATGTCTATCTCCTCGAACTCCCGGTGGCAGTTGCCGCAACTGTCGCACGGCTCATCCCGCCTCTCCCCGAAATATCCGAGAATGAAATTCCTGAGGCACCCCGTCGTCCGGCAGTAGTCCTCCATGATGCGGAGCCGCCTGGAATCCCGCATCCGGATGGCCTCGGCATCCTCGGCGGAGACATCCGAAAAATCCTTGTGTTCCAGAAGAAACCTGTCGATGATGATGTCCTGCACGGAAAAGAGCAGGACGCAGCTGGCAGGTTCCCCGTCCCTCCCCGCGCGCCCGGCCTCCTGGTAATAATTCTCCATGCTCTGCGGCATGTTGTAGTGGATGACGTAGCGGACATTTGACTTGTCAATACCCATCCCGAAAGCATTCGTGGCGACAATCACCGGAAGAGCGTCATAAATAAAGTCATCCTGGGCCCGTTTCCGCTCTGCATTGCCCATTCCGGCATGATACCGCGCCGCCGGAATGCCCTTCGTATAAAGAAGCTCATAGAGCGCATCTACATTTTTCCTCGTCGCGCAGTAAATGATCCCGCTGTCTTTTGGATGCTTTTGGACGAAGTCCAGCACGAACGCATCCTTCTTCTCCGGAGTCTCCACAGAGAAATACAGGTTTTCCCGGTCAAATCCCGTCACGACGACTTTCGGATCCGTCAATTGCAGCATGCAAATGATATCGCTCCTGACCTCTTCCGTCGCCGTGGCAGTGAATGCGCCAATTACGGGCCTCTTTGGCAGGCTTCGGACGAAATCGAGGATTTTCAGGTAGCTCGGCCTGAAATCCTGGCCCCACTGCGAGATGCAGTGGGCTTCGTCCACAGTGACCATCGAAATGTCGATATCGCGTGCAAATGCAAGGAAATCCGGACTCTCCAATCTCTCCGGCGCGACATAGAGGATCTTGAATAACCGTAGCCTTGTATAATCATAGACTTTCAAGATTTGATTTTCTGTCAGGGAAGAGTTGATATAGCCGGCGTGGATGCCGGCCTCGTTCAATGCTTTCACCTGATCCTGCATGAGGGAGATGAGGGGCGAAATTACGATGGTGATTCCAGGAAGAACCAAGGCCGGCACCTGGTAGCAGATGGATTTGCCCGCCCCGGTGGGCATAATGCCGACCGCATCCCTGCCCGACAGCACGGATTCAATCAGTTCCTCCTGCCCCGGCTTGTAGGAGTCATAACCAAAATATACTTTCAGGGCTTCTTTGGCATTCATGTTTTTCATTTTCCCCTTAGAATCCTTACAGTACGAAAAAGCAGGCCTCCAAATCTTTTAAGCCGGAGGCCTGCGTCTTTACTATGTAAGTTATATGACGAGTGCAGTCAGTTAAAATGGCTCACCAAGCTGATCCAATTGATTAGACCTGTACGACCAACTGGCAAGTTCCGTCATCCTGAACGCTGGCGAAGAATTCCTACAGGTTCTGTCATCCTGAGCACTGGCGAAGAATTCCTGCAAGCTCTGTCATCCTGAGCGCAAGCGAAGGATCTTTATTTGCCGTTTTAGTTTAACGGTGCATACGTCCTGACTCTCTTGGCGACCTCTGCCTCTGCCTCCTTCTCGGAGATGTTACGAATCTCAGCCGGCGCCTCCTCTATCTTGTGGAAGAGCATGCAGTTCGGCGTATCAAGCTCCTGCGGCTTGCCCTTCATCATAAGGACTTCTTTGTCATAGTCAATCTTGAATGTCGTGATCGTGCCGCTGGCATTATTTACTACGGCGATATGCTGCTGATCCGGGAAGAGGGCGATGTCCTTCGGATACTCGCCGGATGTCGGAAGAGCGAACATGCGATCCAGCATGCCGGTCTCCGGATCAATTTTGTACATAGCGACGGAATCATCTCCGGATGTCGCGCAAATCACGAATTTGCCGTCATAGGAGAGCCTCATGGCAGATGCCGCATCGTGGATGTCCTTCGCATTGGAAAGGGTGGAGACCTCCTGTTTCAGCTCAAAGCGCGGAAGGCCACGTGAGTTCAGGTGATAGTCATATACCCTGATGACATTTGTAATCTGGCATAAAATGTAGCAGAAGCGGCCATCTTTCGAAAAATGCATGCTCTTTGGACCTGCCTCGCCGCCCATTCTCAGGATATCGATTTCCTTCATCTTGTTGAATTTCTCATCGATACTGTAGATGATGACCTGGTCAAGAGCCTCATCTACTGCGCAGAGATAACGATTGTCCGGAGTAATCCTAACACAGGTGACATGCGGGCGGAAGCAACGCTCTACCAGAGCGCCCTGGCCGCGATGATATTTGCCGTCCACAACGGAGCCGAGCCTGCCGTCCTGGTGCGTGTGGATTACGGTGACCTTGCCGTCATGATAACCTGCCACGAACAGATACTTGCCGGTGAGGTCAGTGGAAAGGTGGCAACCCCTCATACCATCGATATCAATCTGGTTGATAGAAGTGAGATCCCCGTCCGGGCCGATTCTGTAGACTTCAACGCCTTCATCGGCGATGGAATAGAGGTACTCGCCGTTTCTGGATTCCTTGATGTAGGATGAGTTGTTTACCGGAACGACCTTGCGGAGATAAAGCAGACCTTCCTCAACGTTAACATCGTAGATATGGATACCTTTGCTTGAGCCATTCGTATAGGTGCCGACATATGCGACATACTTCTCTGCAGCCATATTTTTCTCCTTATATATTATGATAATCAACCGAATAGGCGGACGGATGCAATATCTTGCCCTCCGAATCCCCTGCTTCTACTAATTATAGTACATATGCAGAGCATTTTCCACATTTTTCTATGAAAAACGAGTGAGAATTTATGCATTTTGTTAGTCTGCTTGAAGAATAACATGCATTTTGCAGTATTTTAATCATACAGATATTGTTCTCCCAACATAATAAAGACGGTTCTTGTTCGCATCTTGTTTGTGCGAATCAGAACCGTCCTATTTTACTTACCTTATAAGCGTTTTGCCAGGTATAAGATCCTTCGCTTACGCTCAGGATGACAACCGTGTGCCGCGCTCGTGTCGTGCGTCCGTATGTGTCGGTATAAGATCCTTCGCTTACGCTCAGGATGACAATCATGTGTCGCACGTCCATATGTGTCGGGATAAGACCCTTCGCTTACGCTCAGGATGACAATCCCTTACAGGCTCCCGCCCATATTGTCCAGCGTGTCAATCACGACCACGCACTCGGGATCGACCCTCTGCATGACCATCTTCATGATGTTCTCCGGAAGAGCCACGCAGCCGCCCGTGTAGGGCTTCGTCGGCCCGAAGCAGTGCAGGAAAATCGCAGATCCCCTGCCAGGCGTTCCTTCCTCGTTGAAGCTGATGTTGAGGCAGTACTGATACTGGTACTCGTAATCAACGATGTGCTCGCTGTCGTCCATCACAAGATCCGGATAATCTTTGATGTCTACCATCTCGTTGTAGTGCATGCCTTCCCTCGCATCGCCCGACCAGTATGTATCATCCGATACCTGGAAATACGGTATCGCGCATCCCGGGTCAGAAGCGATGCCGAAAGCCTTGTTGAAATGGTATACGCCGATCGGCGTCTGGCCGCAGCCTTCTTTATGGTCGGCGTCAAGGCAGAGGCCGTTCTTGCCGACAAATGCAGGGGTCGAGAGGATTTGGACCCATTTGCCGTTTTCATCCCTCTCGTGCATGGAGACAGTGGCTGTCGTCTTATCCATGCCCATGCCGGCTACAACGAAGAGCTGCTTAACGTTCTCATCTTTTGCCGACTCAAGATTGGTTACCCACTCGGGAGAATCCTGTTCGTGCTGGATATCTGCGTGAAGGGTCCCTGATGTTTCGGATAAAATGGACTCGGATACAGACGCGTCGCCCGAAGATTCAGTTTCAGCAAGGCTTTCCGTGGCAAGTGACACATCTTCCACTGTGCTGCCGGCAGCACTGACTTCCGAGACGGTGACCTCAGCAGAATCCGCTGAGGCAGCAGTCTGGGAGCTTGTCGTGGACGATGATCCCTGGCATCCGGCCAGCATAAAGACAGATGCAGTCATAACAGCGAGTATTGCAAGAGTTTTTTTCATATTACCTGCTCCTTTCAATATTTATGTATATAGTAGTTTCCTGTGTTTTCGCTCGTACAGACCCGAACAAAATATACTTTCACATCTATTATATACGACACAGGAATCAGCCGGAGCCAGTGTACGTCACAAATTTTTTACTGATGGCTTTCATTTTGCCGGCTTCCTGAGTTTTGCCGGCAGTCAACGAAGCGATTAATCAGCTTAAATAATGAATAAACAATCCGCTCCGCAGCTTCGGTTCGAACCATGTCGATTTGGGCGGCATGATTGCCCCCGCATCCGCTATATCCATGAGGTCTTCAATAGTCGTGGGATACATGGCAAATGCCACCGCGTCTCCGCCGTCCACCTTCCTGACAAGCTCGTTAAGCCCCCGGATTCCGCCGATAAATGAAATCCTGCCGTCCGTCCTCGGATCCCCTATTCCGAGGACCGGAGATAACAGATTCTCCTGCAGGATAGAGACATCGAGCCTGGAAACAGGGTCATTTGCATCAAAAGTTCCTTCTTTTGCCGTGAGGCGATACCATTTTCCGGACAAATACATGCCGAATTCGTGTTTTTTGACCGGTCTGTACCTTTCCAATATACCTTTCCCTGCACAGCCGGTTCCTTCGGAATCTTCCATATGATTCATGGCAGGGCTTATTATGGAATCTTCTCCGTCACACGTTTTCACATCAAATTTTTTGCGCACTCCGGCAAGGAATTCCTCTTCCGACAAACCGTTCAAATCATGCACGACCCTGTTATAGTCATATATCCGAAGCTCATCACTGGGGAACAGTACCGATAGGAAGAAATTGAACTCTTCCGTCCCGTCATAGTCCGGATGCTCTTCTCTTCTCATCTGTCCCACGCGCACGGCTGAGGCAGACCTGTGGTGACCGTCCGCAATATAAAAACACGGGATATCCTGAAAATGCCTATAGAGCCGGTTCTCCGCATCAACCTCGTCCACCTTCCATACCGTATGCGTTATCCCGTCGTCTGACGTAAAATCATAGATAGGTTGGTGGGAAGCCATCCAATCCGAAGTGAATCTTCCGATCTCCCCATTGTCCCTGAAAGTCAGAAAAATCGGTCCTGTATTGGCGTTGCAGGTATCTACGTGACGGATACGATCCTCCTCCTTGTCCGCCCTTGTCAGTTCATGCTTCCTTATCACGTTATTCATGTAATCGTCAATTGAGGCGCAGCCGACGATTCCTGCCTGCGCCCTCCCATCCATGACCTGACGATAGATGTAATAGACAGGCTTATCCTCTGCGATATTTGTCCCGTCTGCAAGCATTTCTTCAAGATTCATGGCCGCCCGCGCGTAAACCGACGCATCATAGATATCAACAGATGGATCAAGATCGATCTCCGCCCGGTCTACATGCAGAAAGGAATGCGGGTTATCCTTCACCATCTCCCTCGCCTCCCGACTGCTCATGACATCATATGGAAGAGCTGCTACCTTGTCGACGATTCGCTCGTCAGGACGGACTGCCTTGAATGGTCTGAAAACTGCCATTATTACCTCCGAATTATAAATCTCAAATCCCGATCAGGAATGCGACTTTGCAAATTCCTTCATATATTCTACCAGTGCGGCAACGCCCTCCTTCGGCATGGCATTATAGATAGATGCCCTCATGCCGCCGACCAGGCGATGCCCTTTCAGGTTGGAGAAGCCGTACGCGGCCTGTCCTTTGACAAATTCTTTATCCAGCTCCTCGTCTCCCGTCCTGAACGTGACGTTCATGATGGACCGGTCTTCCTTTACGGCAGCTGCTTTATAGAAATCCTGTGAATCCAGATAATCATAGAGGATCGCCGCCTTCTCTTCATTGCGGCGTTTCATCTCCGCAAGGCCGCCCTGTGCGAGAATGTACTCCGTGACAAGCTTCACGAAATAGATCGGGAAGCACGGCGGCGTGTTAATCATGGAATCCTTGTCAGCCATAAGCTTGTAATCCCAGATTTTCGGAGTGATGGACATTGCATTTCCAATCAAATCCTCCCGCACGATCACGATGGCAAGTCCTGCCGGCGCCATGTTTTTCTGAACGCCCGCATAAATCATGCCGAACTTTGAAACATCTACCGGCTCGGAAAGGATGCTGGAAGACATGTCGGCCACGAGCGGGATGTCTCCGGTATCCGGAATATACTGGAACTTCGTTCCGAAAATCGTGTTGTTCCAGCATATATGAACATAGTCGGCATCCGGACTTAACTGCAGCTCCTCCTGGCTCGGAATGCGCACGAAATTCTCATCCTTCGTGGAAGCTGCTTCCCTCGCATCCAGATATTTTTTCGCCTCCTTAAAGGCGGTTTCGGAAAAGTTTCCTGAAACAATGTAATCAGCTTTCTTGTTCTTATTTCCGAGATTCATCGGGAGGGATGCGAATACGCCGCTCGCCCCGCCCTGCAAAAACAGCACTTTATAGTTATCGGGAATCTCCATGACTTTGCGAAGATTTGCCTCGGCAGCCTTGATGATGTCATCGAACACTTTTGAGCGGTGGCTCATCTCCAGAACGGACATGCCGGACCCTTCGCAGTTGAGAAGCTCTTTCTGCGCTTTAAGTAGGACTTCCTCCGGAAGAATGGACGGGCCTGCTGAAAAGTTGTAAATTCTGCCTTCAATCATGTTTATGCCTCCTTGCATGTTTCCTCATAAATCGCATATGAGTCAGATGAGTTCATAAATTATCAAACGAGATTATATGTCAAGACTTCGCATTTGTCACGAACTAAATTGAATACATTAGGATTTCGGCCCATGGGGACGGTCCTTTTGGGTCAAAAAATTTTGACCCAAAAGGAC
>JAUMWM010000092.1:3408-9424 GCA_030529705.1 Lachnospiraceae bacterium | reverse complement strand
AAATTTCCGCCCAATAGGACCGTCCCCGCGGGCCGAACCGGGGCGAAAGGTTTGCTTTGGGCAGGTTAGGGTGAAGGAAAGATGACGTATCATGAGATGCAAATGGAAGGAGCCGATATCCTTCTGCGAGCGGGATGCCCGGAGCCGCAGCCGGATGCCCGGGAACTTTTGTTTTTCGCGGCCGGTCTAGATCTTTCGTCTTATGCGGCCAACATGAATGAGACAGTGCCGGAAGATGCCGCAGACCGATTCTTTTCCTGTATCGAGAGAAGGAAAATGCGGGAACCGGTACAATACATCACGGGGCGGGCCTATTTTTTCGGATATGAGTTCCTTGTCACGCCCGCCGTGCTTATTCCGCGCTATGACACGGAAGTCAGCGTGGAGGAGGCGCTGCGCTGTGTAAAAGCGAGTTCCGCTGTTTTGGATTTGTGTACCGGGAGCGGATGCATAATCCTTTCAATAATAAAAGAGGCGCAGAAGAAGTTCGGAAAAGAGTTTTCTGTCCATGGATATGCCTCCGACATTTCAAAAGAAGCCCTGAATGTGGCGAAGAGCAATTCTAAAAGATTTCGAATAGACGTAGATTTCATTTTGAGCGATTTGTTCGATAATATTGACGGATTTTATGATATAATCATATCGAATCCGCCGTACATTCCGAGCGCGGACATAAGCGGGCTGGATCCGGAAGTGGCAGATTACGAGCCGCATCTGGCTCTTAATGGGAAGCAGGATGGGCTGTTCTTTTATAGGAAGATAGTCGATGCGGCGAGGCGGCATCTGACATGCGGTGGAAGGCTGATAATGGAGATTGGTTATGATCAGGCGGATTCTGTCACGAGCCTCCTTTGCGGGGCGGGATACACAGATATCAGGTGCCTGCGGGATCTTGCGGGACGAGACCGCTCTGTTTCAGCCAAGTGGGTGCAGATGGAATAAGATCCTTCGCTTGCGCTCAGGATGACGAGGATTTATGCGGTTGATGAATATTTACTGTGTATCAACGATGCCAGCCCTTGCGCAGAACTGGCGAAGAGTAAAACATGAAAGAAACAGGATGAACTTACGGATGGACACATCGCAGATTTGATGCATCGCAGATTTTGAAAAATGAGCAAGTAAAATGATAGATAAGATTGACGGTATTATGAGAAGGCAGGAGGAAATCCTTGCCGAGCTTGCGCAGCCGGGAATAGCGGCGGATGCGGCAAGGATGACGGTCCTGATGAAGGAACAGGCCCAGCTTGCGCCGATAGCGGATACATATCGGGAGTATCTCAAGGCGGTGGAGGATGAGAAGGACAGCCTGCTCTTGCTGGATGAGGAACAGGACGATGATATGCGGCAAATGCTCCGGGAAGAATATGCGGACGCGAAGGAGAAAGAGGAAGCCCTCTACGGAAAACTCAGAATCCTTCTACTGCCGAAGGATCCCAACGATATGAGGGATGTGATTGTTGAAATCAGGGCAGGCGCGGGAGGAGACGAGGCGGCGCTGTTTGCCGCAGAGATTTATCGGATGTATGCCCGATATGCCGATACATTGGGCTGGAAGACGGAAATGATTTCCCTGAACGAGAACGGGCTTGGGGGCTTCAAGGAGTGCACGTTCCAGATTCACGGGGCGGGGGCATTTGAAAGGTTGAAGTACGAGAGCGGTACCCACCGGGTTCAGCGCGTCCCGGAGACGGAGAGCGGAGGCCGCATTCATACGTCTACCGTCACGGTCGCAGTACTGCCGGAGGCGGAGGAAATCGATGTGGAAATCGACCCGAAAGACTGCAGGATAGATGTTTTCCGCGCGACAGGCAACGGCGGCCAGTGTGTCAACACGACGGACTCGGCCGTGAGGCTGACGCATATCCCGACAGGAATCGTGATTTCCTGCCAGGATGAGAAATCGCAGCTAAAGAACAAGGCCAAGGCGTTGAAAGTGCTCCGCGCCAGGCTATATGACCTGAAACAGCGGGAGGAGCACGACAAGAGGGCGGACCTGCGGCGGAGCCAGGTCGGAACCGGCGACCGTTCGGAGAAAATCCGCACCTACAATTTCGGCCAGGGCCGGGTGACGGACCACAGGATACATCTGACGCTACATAAAATAGACAGCATCCTGAACGGAGACCTGGATGAAATCATCGACAGCCTGATTGCGGACGATCAGGCAAGGAAGCTGTCGGCTGAGGATGCGGGAGAGTAAGCGAAGATTATTTCATATATAACGTATGTTGTTGGTATAAGATCCTTCGCTGCGCTCAGGATGACAAAGCCCTTGATGACCATTAAATCAGGGCAAATGCACAGGTCGGAAAGATCCTTCGCTACGCTCAGGATGACAAAGCCCCGGATGACGTTAAATCAGGGCAACTTATGGGTCGAAAAAGATCCTTCGCTGCGCTCAGGATGACAGATTACCGAGGGATGTTAAGTATTTTAATTTTATACATATTAATAAATAGGAGGATACATCATGAAGAAATCGGCACTTGTGATTTTGGCAGCAGGTATCGGCAGCCGTTTTGGCGGAGGAATCAAGCAGCTTGAGCCGGTCGGGCCAAATGGCGAGATCATTATGGATTACTCAATCCATGACGCGATCGAAGCCGGATTTAACAAGGTTGTTTTCATCATCCGCAGGGATCTCGATGAGGACTTCAGGAGGATTATCGGCGACCGTATCAGCAAGGTCATCGAAGTGGCTTATGCCTATCAGGAGATGGATGACTTGCCGGAGGGATTCTCGGTTCCGGAAGGCCGAAAGAAACCTTGGGGAACAGGTCAGGCTGTCCTGGCGGCAAGAGATGTCATCAGCGAGCCGTTTGCCGTTATTAATGCGGATGATTATTATGGAAAAGAAGGTTTCAAACTCCTCCATGACGTATTGGTATCCGAAGAGCCGTCAGAGGGAGATGTTGAGAAGATTTACATGGCCGGATTTGTCCTTAAGAATACCCTTTCCGACAACGGCGGCGTAACGAGGGGAATCTGCCACCGTGATGCAGACGGAAATCTTGTCGGCATCAATGAGACGAAAGATATCGTGAAGGACGGAGACGGTGCGGCTGTTCAGACAGAAGAAGGCCTTGCCCCGGTTGACCCGGAGAGCCTGGTTTCGATGAATATGTGGGGATTTAATCAGTCATTTGTCGGGGAACTGGCAAAGAGATTCCCGGATTTCTTAAAGTCGGCCGAGGGGAATGAGCTGAAGGCGGAATATTTGCTTCCGATTATTGTTGACGCCATGCTGAACGAGGGCAAGGCGGTCGTGAAGGTCCTAAAGACCAACGACCAGTGGTTCGGCGTCACATACAAGGAGGACAAGGATTTTGTAAAGGAATCATTCGCAAAACTGGTTGAAGCGGGCGTTTATTCTTCACCGCTTTTCTGACCTTGCGCTTAGCCGCATAAAGGTTTTTCAACTGTGTTTAGCTGTTTTCTGGCACATTGTCATCCTGAGCGAAGCGAAGGATCTTATACCAATGGCATCTGTTGTTCGTAAAAGACCTTGTCTGGCGCTCAGGATGACAGAATTGCCGGATAAACTGTACAGGATGTTTCTAGGCAGAAATGCGGTTTGAGAGGGTACCCTATTTTGCGGATGAATATCCAATAAATTATGCGCTCATATGAGCGAAAGAGGAGGTTATTATGGGAAAGTATTTCGGGACTGACGGTTTTCGCGGGGAAGCCAACAAGACATTGACGGCTGAGAAGGCATTCAAGGTCGGGCGTTATCTGGGTTGGTATTACGGCCAGAACCATGAGGATGGAAAAGCGCAGATCGCGATTGGCAAGGACACGAGGAGGAGCAGCTATATGCTTGAGTACGCCCTGTCGGCCGGCCTTACCTCATCCGGCGCGGACGTCTATCTGCTCCACGTCACGACGACCCCGTCCGTGTCCTATGTTGTTCGCACGGAAAACATGGACTGCGGCATCATGATCTCGGCAAGCCACAATCCGTTCTACGATAACGGAATCAAGATTATGCGTTCGAACGGCCAGAAGATTGAAGCGGAGATCGAGGAGAAGGTCGAGGCCTACATCGATGGCGAGATCGGTGAGATTCCGTATGCCGTGCGCGAAGGAATCGGACGCACGATAGATTTCACTGCCGGAAGGAACCGCTATATCGGCTATCTTATCTCCATTCCGACGCGTAGCTTCAAGTCCAAGAGAGTCGGCCTCGACTGCGCCAACGGCAGCGCGTCCGCTATCGCAAAGAGCGTTTTTGACGCGCTCGGAGCCAAGACTTATGTCATGGCAAATGCCCCCGACGGCCTGAATATCAACCGGGGTTGCGGTTCCACGCACATCGAAGCCCTCCAGAACTTTGTGATGGATAACGGCCTGGACGTGGGATTTGCCTATGATGGCGACGCGGATAGATGCCTTTGCATCGATGACAAGGGCAATATTGTCAACGGCGACCACGTCATGTATATTTGCGGCAAATTCATGAAAGAAAACGGCCAGCTGAAGGACGACATGGTCGTCACGACGGTCATGTCCAATCTTGGCCTCTACAAGGCTCTGGAACGCGAAGGCATCCAGTATGTCCAGACGAAAGTTGGCGACAAGTATGTCGCGGAGAATATGCTTGCAAATGGCTACCGCATAGGCGGAGAACAGTCCGGCCACATCATTTTCAGCAAATATGCGACGACGGGCGACGGCATCCTGACTTCCCTTATGGTCATGCAGACGATGCTCGACAAGAAGCTCCCGCTTTCCGCCCTCGCTTCTGAAATGAAGGTCTATCCGCAGGTGCTGAAGAATGTCCGCGTTGCGGACAAAGCGGAAGCGCAGGCAAATCCGGCAGTGCAGGAAGCCGTCAAAGAGGTGGCTAAGGCGCTGGGGTCTGACGGGCGCATCCTTGTCCGCGAGAGCGGCACGGAACCCCTCATTCGCGTCATGGTGGAAGCAGGTTCCAATGAAATCTGCCATGAAATGGTCGAGAAAGTTGTGAAGGTGATTTATAAAGAAGGGCTTGCGACTGATTGAACATGTTGAAGAAAATAGCTGCATGCTTGATAGCGTGCGCCCTGATGCTTACCGGCTGCGGAAAGTCAGCCGGTAAGATTGTCAAAGCGGGGCAAAAACTGGAAAACGGAGACTACGAGGAGGCCGAAGCGATTTACAGCGAGGTAATAGAGTCGGGCAAATACGTATCGGAGGCCTACCGGGGCTTGGGCATTTGCCAGATAAGCGAGGGCATGTATGCGGACGCCTGCATTTCATTTGAAAAAGCCCTTCTCTATACGAAGTCCCAAAGCGCGGAGTACACCAGGGACGTGGAACTGTACCTGGCCTACAGCAGGCAGCATCACGGCGAGAACGACAAGGCCCTGGAAATCTACGACGGGATTATCGCGAGGGATGCCAGCCCGGACGTCCTGTACCTGCGGGGCAAGCTGTACATGGACGAGGGCAGGACCGAGGAAGCTTCGGAAGATTTTGACAGGGCGGCATCGCTCAGCGAGGATTACGACCTCTTTATCAATATTTATGAAGTGTATGCATCCCATGACAAGAAGGCGGACGGCAGCAGCTATCTTGAGAGGGCGCTGCAGATCGTGAGCGGTTCCGAGAAGGATTATTATAATAAGGGGCTGGTCCACTATTATCTGCAGAATTACGAGGAGTCGAAGACGAACCTCATCTCTGCCCTTGACGAGGACCCGTCTGACAGCGCCTCCATCCTGCTTCTTGGCAGAGTCTATCTCTCCATGGGGCTGACGGCTGATGCGAGGGCCATGTTCAATGACCATATCATGAACGGCAGCAATGCGGCCGCGGCCTACAACGGCCTCGCTATGTGCGACATGGAAGAGGAAAAATACGAGGCCGCGATGGAGAACATCAATGCGGGGCTTGCGCTGGACGATCCGGAAGCGGACAGGGGTCTCATGTATAACAGCATTATCGCTTACGAACATTTAAAAGACTGGAATGCGGCAAAGGCCCAGGCGGCGGCATTTGTCCAGAAGTACCCGACTGACGAGGCCGGGCT
>JAUMWM010000092.1:0-3308 GCA_030529705.1 Lachnospiraceae bacterium | reverse complement strand
GTTATGAAAGAGATGATAGAAAACAGGGAAGAGTGCGACCGGGTGCTGCTGGTTGCCGTCCGGGAGGGCGGAGAGGAAGAGTGCCAGGAGTCCCTCGCCGAACTTGCCGAGCTGGTGCGGACCGCAGGCGGAGCCTGTGTCGGAAGCGTCGTGCAGGCCAGGGAATCGAAACATCCCGGAACGTATGTGGGGAAGGGGAAAATCGAGGAGATCCGGGCGATGCTTGAAATGGAAGACATAAACTGCATTGTCTGCGATGACGAGCTTACTCCTGCCCAGTATAACAATCTGACGGAGGCCCTTCAGGTTAAGATTATTGACAGGACCATGCTGATCCTTGACATTTTTGCCGGGAGGGCGAGAACGGCGGAGGGAAAAATCCAGGTGGAACTTGCACAGCTCCGTTATCGGTCCGCGCGGCTTCTCGGGCTTGGCAGGTCCTTGTCCCGGCAGGGCGGCGGCATCGGCACCAGGGGTCCGGGAGAAAAGAAACTTGAGATGGACCGGCGCCTCATTGGGAAAAGGATTTCCGTCCTGAAGGAGGAACTGGAGGAAGTCACGAGGCACCGAGACCTTATCCGGGGAAAGCGCATGTCGGGGATAGGACCTAAGACGGCGGCCATCGTAGGCTATACAAATGCCGGAAAATCCACCCTGCTAAACTACCTGACCGGCGCGGGCATTCTTGCGGAAGACGCTCTGTTTGCCACCCTCGACCCCACGACCAGGGCTGTGGAACTGCCGGATGGGAACGAGATTCTGTTGACGGACACGGTGGGGTTCATCAGGAAGCTGCCGCATCATCTGATTGAAGCTTTTCGGAGTACCTTGGAGGAGGCAGCTTGCGCAGATTTGATCCTGCACGTGGTGGATGCGTCGAATCCGAGGATGGATCACCAGATGGAGGTGGTCTATGAGACCCTTGTCAAGTTAGGAGCCGGTGACAAGCCGGTCTATACCCTTTTTAACAAGATTGATTTAGTTGGCTCTGAGAGTGAAAACCGCCTGTCGGACCCGCGCGCCCGCCGCGTCTTTGAGATTTCGGCAAAGACCGGGGAGGGCGTAGAGGGGGTCCTTTGGGGGCTTTCGGATTTTCTTCTTGAGGGCCAGCGGCTGCTTGAGGCGGTGATTCCCTATACGGATGCGGGACTTATCTCCCAGATTCATAGTGACGGGCAGATGATTTCCGAGGAGTACCTGCCGGACGGGATTTCGGTCAGGGCTATGGTGCCGACGGTCCTTTATGGGAGGATTATGAAGACGGCCGGGTTTGGCAGCGGTACTAATTGATAAGGCACTGATGGTATAAGATCCTTCGCTTCGCTCAGGATGACAAGGCACTGATGGTATAAGAACCTTCGCTTCGCTCAGGATGACAAGCCTGAAAAGAATGGACGCATAAAACTGTCACAAGACAACTTCGACAGACAGAGTTGTCTTGTGACATTTTATTTTAGAAAATGTTTAGAAATGATAGTAAAGGATGTGTATATGTGCTATAATGTAACGGACATATTGTTTGGTTCGTGTGCAAAATGCCAATAGAACAGCAAGTGCAGGGAGGTGGTAACATGATTTATACCGTAACTTTCAACCCGTCTCTGGATTACATTATCAGGGTCGAAAATCTCCGCCTGGGCGTGATTAATCGTACCTATTACGAGAACATTCTCCCGGGAGGAAAAGGCATCAATGTTTCTATAGTACTGAAAAACCTTGGACATGAGAGCACGGCTCTCGGCTTCATGGCCGGCTTCACAGGGAGGGAAATCGCAGCGAGGCTTGAGAAGTTTGGAGTAGCCTCCGATTTTATCGAAGTGGAGGAAGGACTTTCGAGAATCAATGTCAAGGTGAAATCCAATGAAGAGTCTGAAATCAACGGGCAGGGACCGAAGATCACGGACGCGAATATCGAAGCGCTCTATGAGCAGCTCGATGGCCTCAAGGAGGGAGACATCCTGATTATCTCCGGCAGCGTGCCGAATACTCTTCCGGGCGACATGTACGAGAGGATCATGGAGAGGCTTGAAGGCCGCGGAATCGACATCGTCGTTGATGCCGAGCGCGCTTTGCTTGTGAACGTCTTGAAGTACCATCCGTTCCTTATCAAGCCCAACAACCATGAACTCGGGGACATCTACGGCGTGACGTTAAAGACTCAGGATGAAGTCATTCCATACGCAAAGAAACTGCAGGAAGACGGCGCCCGGAATGTCCTGATTTCCATGGCCGGCGAGGGAGCAGTATTTATTTCCGAAAAAGGCGACGTCTTCAAGAGTCCGGCTCCGAAGGGAACGGTCGTCAATTCGGTCGGAGCGGGCGATTCCATGGTGGCGGGATTTGTCACGGGAATGATTGAATCCGGGGACTACATGACAGCTTTCCGCATGGGACTTTGCACCGGGTCGGCAAGCGCATTTTCACCTGACCTGGCTACGAGGCCGGAGGTGGAGGAGCTCTTAGCGAAGCTGCCGATCATTGATGCGTGATGAACATATATAAAAAGGAGGAGATAGTATGAGAATTACTGATTTGCTGAAACCGGAAGGCATAAAGCTCGGCGGAAGCGCAAAAGACAAGATGGATGCCATCGACCAGATGGTAGACCTGATGGCGAAGGAAGGCAACATTACGGACAAGGCAAAGTATAAAGCGGCAGTCATCGCGCGCGAGCAGGAGAGCACGACCGGCATCGGAGATGGTATCGCAATCCCGCATGCGAAGACTGATGCGGTCAAGGCTCCGGGCCTTGCGGCCATGACGCTTCCGAACGGCGTGGATTACGAAGCTCCGGACGGGGAGCCGTCCAACATCATCTTCCTGATTGCCGCTCCGAACACGAAAGAGAACGTGCATCTGGAAGTATTGTCCCGCCTGTCCATGCTGCTCATGGATGACGATTTCACGGATTCCCTCAGGAATGCGAAGACAGTGGAAGAGTTCCGTTCTATCGTTGATGCGGCAGAGAATGAGAAGCTTGCCGAGGAGGATGCCAAGGAAGAAGCCGCCAAGTCCGGCGTTTCTCAGGGGTATGACATCCTGGCAATCACGGCCTGCCCGACAGGTATCGCTCACACTTACATGGCTGCGGAGGCTCTTGAGAAAAAGGCAAATGAGATGGGCCTCAAGCTGAAGGCCGAGACGCAGGGTTCCGTCGGAGCCAAGAACGTGCTGACAGCGGAGGAAATCGCAAATGCCAAGGGTATCATCATTGCGGCGGACAAGACAATCGATCTTGCCAGGTTTGGCGGCAAGAGAGTTTACCAGACATCCGTTTCCGCCGGTATCAACAAGCCGGAAGAACTGAT
>JAUMWM010000345.1 GCA_030529705.1 Lachnospiraceae bacterium | reverse complement strand
TGGGGCAAAAAGACTGCACAGGGAAAAATGCCCATTTTGCACTGGAATCATTAATGCAGATGCTTGCACCATTTCATATGTCTGCGGTTTCCTTTGTCTAAGAATGTCGGTTTTCTGACATCCTTACCCTGTCGCACCGATTCGCTATCGACGTGTTAAATCGGTCCCTCTTCAAAAACCTTGGCAACATCCATGATTCAGGCATCCAAAGAAATATAGCATTTTTCATAATGCATGTAAATATGTAACTTTTGTAAAATCTGGCGGAGAGTAACCATGTTGCTGGTAACGCACCCGATATCGCCCTTGTCATCCTGAGCGTAAGACAAGGTCTTTAAATTCGCCTAGTTGGGGATAATAATAAAAAGCCGCAGGAGAAATAAAGTCTCTCCTGCGGCTTCCAGTATTGCCTATTCAAGGTAACAGTTCTGCGCTCCTGACAAAGATTCTCCGCCAACATGGGATTACAGAGCAGTTTTCACAAATTCAAACTCAACTTGCCTCCGATGCATATTTCGCCCTGATCTCAGGATCCGGCGAGTTCTTCGGATAGAAGTCATAGTATTCAACGCCCGGCTCCAACGTGTACCCATACTGGGTCGCCAGCTCGGTAATTGTCACCAGCTTATACCCCTGAGCCTGAAGGGACGGGATTAAGGTCTGCGACGCGATTGCCGTCGCCTCATAGAGGTCGTGCATCAGAATGACCGAGCCGTCCTGCACGTTCTCCAGAGAGGTGGCGATGGTCTGTTCCGGATTCTTCGTCTCCCAGTCGAGCGTGTCCACGTCCCACTGAATCATCGGCTTTGTAACGGTCGCCCTGACTGTATCATTGACGCCGCCGCCCGTAGGCCGCATGATTTCCGGAGTGAAGCCAACCAGCTCATTGATGAGCCGGTCATTCTTGGACATCGTCGTCTCAATCTCATCAGCGGTGATGAAGGAGAGGATTGGATGCTCATACGTATGGCTCCCGATTTCCATCCCAAGCTCATATTCCCGGCGAAGTTCGTCCCTGTAATAATCGGCCTGCGTGCCTACGACGAAGAACGTCGCCTTGGCGTCATACTGCACCAGGGCGTCCAGTATCATGCCGGTATTCTGCGAAGGACCATCGTCATAGGTAATCGCGCACAGTTTCTGCTTGGCAGTCGGATCCGGGATGCCGCTTGCGTCAAAATATATGTCGGCTCCCTCGCCAGTATTGACCCATCCGGTCGCAAGATATCCATTATCCTTAAAATAATAACGCTGGCCCTCTATTGTCTTCCAGCCGCTCACAAATTGCGTATTGTCAGTGTTCATGAACCACCAGCCATTGTCATCGACATTCCAGCCGGCTTTGGCATTTGTCGTATCCGAGATAGTCTGCTTTACAGCGGTATCGTCCGAATACTCAGCGGGATCCGTCGTTTTCGGCCTCTTAACGCCGGGTTTGATTACATTTCGAATCAGAAGGAACAAAAAGAGCAGAACCAAAAAGCCGCCGGCAATAATAGCGATCTTTTTGATCTTCGCGATCCGTTTCTTCCGCTTCCTCTTCTCCAGCAGTTCTTTCCTTGTCATCTACACTCCTCATCTACTTTAAATATCACCTATAGCTTAGTACAGCATTTCATAAGTTCTGTTGCATGAAAACAATCATCTTTATCGCCATTGCTCCATTGTCGCCGATTGGCAATGCCCGATAGACCTTATGTTTTGAAGTTCCGCATGATAAATCCCGAAATAACCCGATTACCATGCCAGAGTTCAAACCACGAATTAAATTCAACATTATGATACGCTCAAACATGTAAAATGGCAAGTATCAGTTTGTGTATAATAAATGAAATTAGTAATTAAGTTACTGTTCACGCTTCCACACCAAAATCGTCTGTACCCATAGTATATTGGGCGTCATCCTGAGCGTAGCGAAGGATCTTTTACATAAAGCCGCTGTAGATGGTAAAAGATCCTTCGCTTACGCTCAGGATGACAAAGAAGAGACAAATGGCACGGACAGGGACAAATCGGGGGGCTGCACGGCAGCCCCCCGAAATCCTTACGGTTAGATAACTCTTTATGTGAATCTTCTGATTGCTACAATGTCCTTATAGTCTGCCGCGCGGTCGTGAGTAATGCCGTAAGCGGATCCTTTTGCCTCAACAATTCCGCCCTCGCCGTCATAGATGGCTACATGGCCTGAATAGCAGATTACGTCGCCCGCCTGAGCTTCCGCAAGGCTGCTGACCGCCTCGCCGGCATTTACCCATTCACCTGATGTCCTGTATTCACCGTTATAAACGCCGTTGTTCTGAAGGACCTGCCATACGAAATGCGAACAGTCAATTCCGCTGGTCAGGGAGTTGCCGCCCCACACATAGGGATTTCCAACGAACTGGTTCGCATACTCAACGATCGAGGCGCCGGAATTGATGACTTCCTGAATTTCAGCCGCCGCCTGCGAAGCTGCCTCCGCCTCGGCCGCTGCCGCCGCTGCC
>JAUMWM010000344.1 GCA_030529705.1 Lachnospiraceae bacterium | reverse complement strand
CGGCCCCTGGGGCCGGTCCTTTTGGTCACAAAAATTTTCCCCCAAAAAGCCCCGTCCCCATGGGCCGAAAGCCAAGCAGGGAGGATAAGGAATGAAGAAAGCGCTGATTACAGGAATTACGGGGCAGGACGGTTCGTATCTTGCCGAATTTCTTCTTGAAAAGGGTTACGAGGTACATGGCATCACGCGCCGCGCATCGATATCGAATACGGGGCGCATTGACCATTTGCTTGAAAAAGGAGCGGTAACGCTTCATGACGGGGATTTGTCCGATTCATCTTCCCTGATACGGATTATCGGACTTGTGCAGCCGTGCGAGATTTATAATCTTGCTGCCCAGTCCCATGTCCAGGTCTCCTTCGACGTCCCGGAGTATTCCGGCGATGTGGACGCGCTTGGAGTCCTGCGCATCCTGGAGGCCGTGCGCATTCTCGGCTTAACGAAAAAGACGAAAGTATACCAGGCATCCACCTCCGAACTCTTCGGAAAGGTGGAGGAAGTCCCCCAGCGGGAGACGACCCCGTTCCATCCGTACAGCCCGTATGCCGTCGCGAAGCAGTACGGATTCTGGATTGTCAAAGAATATCGCGAGGCCTACGGAATGTTCGCGGTGAACGGTATTCTTTTTAATCACGAGTCTGAGCGCCGTGGGGAAAACTTTGTCACGAGGAAGATCACGCTGGCGGCAGGCCGCATCGCGGAGGGGATCCAGGATCACCTGGAACTCGGAAATATGGACTCCCTGCGTGACTGGGGCTATGCGAAGGATTACGTGGAATGCATGTGGCTCATCCTTCAGCAGGAGGAGCCGGATGATTTCGTCATCGCGACCGGCGAGCAGCATACGGTGCGCGACTTTACGGAGAAGGCATTTGCGGCAAATGGCATCACAATCCGCTGGGAAGGCTCCGGAGTCGACGAGAAGGGATTCGATGCGGAGACGGGGAAGATGCTCGTGTGCGTCAATCCGCAGTGGTTCCGCCCGACGGACGTCGATAATCTCTGGGGCGACCCGACTAAGGCGAAGACGGTGCTTGGCTGGAATCCGCAGAAGACGAGTTACGAGGACCTTGTGAGGATTATGGCGGAGCATGACAGGGCGCTGGCGAGGCGCGAGAGGGCGCTGCGGGACGCGATGGGCGAGTGATAGGACAGGCGATTACTGGCAGGATAAATGAATCATTTGTTATCGGACTGCAGGCTGCTTTTCAAGGGCGGCAAGACAGGTGATTGCTTGGCAGTACGAGAGAATCATTAGTTATCCGACTGCAGGCTGCTTTTCAAGGGCAGTAAAGGTGATTGCTTGGCAGGGTGAGAGAATCATTTGTCATCCTGAGCGTTAGCGAAGGATCTTTTTGTACAGCAGATGCTGTTGGTATAAGATCCTTCGCTTCGCTCAGGATGACAAGGACGCTATCGGATGTGTGAACAGTAACTCAGCAAGTCGAACTAAATATGGAAGGATCCTTAGCGGGTAATATTAAGTATGGAGAAAAATTCTAAAATTTTTGTAGCCGGCCACAGAGGCATGGTCGGCTCGGCAATCGTACGCGAACTTAAGAGGCAGGGCTATAACAACATCATCACCCGTACGCATGCGGAACTTGACCTCTGCCGCCAGGAGGATGTGGAGAAGTTTTTCGCCGAGGAGAAACCGGAATATGTATTCCTCGCGGCCGCCAAGGTCGGGGGAATTGTCGCAAATTCCGAGGCCCTTGCGGATTTCATGTACATCAATATGATCATGGAGATGAACGTCATCCACAGCGCATGGCAAAATGGGTGCAAGAAGCTGGAGTTTTTGGGAAGCTCCTGCATTTACCCCCGCATGGCGCCCCAGCCGATGCAGGAGAGCTGCCTGCTCACGGGCGAGCTTGAAAAGACAAATGAAGCCTACGCCCTCGCGAAAATCTCCGGTCTCAAGTATTGCGAGTTCCTGAACAAGCAGTATGGGACGGACTATATCTCGGTCATGCCTACGAACCTGTATGGACCGAATGATAATTACCACCCGACCCACAGCCACGTGCTGCCGGCTTTGATCCGCCGTTTCCACGAGGCAAAGGAGCAGAAACTTCCGTACGTCACCTGCTGGGGCGATGGAAGCCCTCTGCGCGAGTTCCTCTATGTGGACGACCTTGCAAATCTCTGCGTCTTTCTCATGAATCATTACAGCGGCGACGAGACGGTTAATGCGGGAACCGGCAAGGAAATCAGCATTAAGGAGCTTACCGGGCTGGTAGCCGAAGTAATCGGGTATGAGGGGGAGATTCGCTGGGATACGTCGAAGCCGAATGGGACGCCCAGAAAGCTGCTTGACGTCAGCAAGGCGGAGGCCCTCGGCTGGCATTATATGACGGAGCTTCCGGACGGCATAAGGCTGTCCTATCAGGACTTCCTGAGCAACCCCATGCGCGCAGAGCGATAAAAATTTCGGCCCGCGGGGACGGTCCTTTTGGGCCAAAAAATTTCGGCCCGCGGGGACG
>JAUMWM010000091.1 GCA_030529705.1 Lachnospiraceae bacterium | reverse complement strand
ACTGCTCATCCATGTGCATGTGCGGCGTCACGTTGTCCAGCAGCAGCAAAAAGCCAATTCCGACCAGGAAGCCCACGGCTGCGGGAATGAAGGATAGCCTTCCCATACTATCCGCACCATCCAGCGCAGGCTGCAGGAGGCTCCAGAAAGAGGCGGCCACCATAACGCCAGCAGCTAAACCGGTGAGCATACGCTGAACACCATCAGATATTTTGTCCCTCAGCACGAACACCATCGCCGCTCCGAGGCTGGTTCCCAAAAAGGGCAGCAGGATGCCCATCCATACCTGCGCATTCATATCGTTCATCTCCTCCAAGGCGCATTTTTCGCCTAAACCGACATACTGTGCCGCTTTTCAAGCGGACCATGATTGCCTCCTCCAAAGCGCATTTTTCGCCCAAACCGACATGCGGATCACAACCATCTTCACAAAGAGAATCGCAGCCCATGATACAGATGCGGCTTCTCGAAAGTTCCATTAACTCAATAATTCAAGCTCTCCTGTTCTCAGGCTTTACCCAGCAGTGCCACTTAGGAGCCTTAGGCATAGGCTCATGCTTAATCAGAGCCCGGATGACCCTGCGGTGGGTAAAACAGCAGCACAGTACAAGCAACACTGCAATGATTCCGATAATCGCTCTAGTAGACATATTTTTATCCGTCCTTTCATTTTTACAAAATCTGCTTCAACTCAGTAACGCCTGTACCTGATCTCGTTTTTCATACAAGACGCATCCGCCCCTGTGGTCATCGGCAAGCAGGTCGCCGGACCGAAGCGCAGCAAACAAAGCGGAATTCATCGCTTCTTTCAGGCTCCTGTCCCGAATATTGACGTCAGAATACGGCGAGAAGGGACAGGGTTCCGCGCCGCCGTGGGAATTGATGTGGAAAAAACCTCTTCCGGCCGCAAGACACCCGCCGGAGCTCTTTTCATCACCGGGGAAGGATATAAATACCATCTCCGGATACTGCTTGCGAAGGCGGTCTATTTCGCCGACCAGGTATTCCCTCTCGGAATCTCCGGGAGCAAGCTCTTTGCCCTCCTCAGTCACCGGCACAAATTCCACAAAGATGACGGCCTTGCAGCCCCGATTAGAAAGGGTCTCAATAAAGGAATCCGATGATACCTCTTTCAGGTTTTCCGTTGTCACCGTGACTGAAGCTCCGAAAATCAGCCCTTTCTTTTGGAATGCGTCCATGTTGGCAACCAGCCGGTCATAGATTCCTTTGCCTCTTCTGGCATCTGTCACTTCTCTGTTTCCCTCGATGCTCATGATGGGAATCAGGTTGCGGCAGCGATCAAACAGCTTAAGATATCTTTCATCAACAAATGTTCCGTTTGTAAAAATCGGGAACAGGATGTTCTGGCGTTCACCGGCAGCTTCGATAATATCGCGCCGCAGCATCGGTTCTCCTCCGGCAAGCAGAATAAAGCTGACTCCCAGGTCATCCGCCTCGCTGAAAATGCGAAGCCATTCCTCGCTTGTCAGCTGCTCCACAGGCTCGGAATCAACCGTGGCGTGGTTGCAGCGAGAATAGCATCCCGCGCAATGCAGATTGCACTTGCTGGTAATGCTGGCGATCAGGAACGGTGGGACATGCTCCCCGTTCTTCTCAGCGTCCGCCCTTCTTCTGGAAGCGGCCCGGCTGGCTGCAGCAAATCGAAGCATAAAAGCGCTCTCCCTCGGGTTTTTGACAGTGGCTTTGATTGCATCCGTCACGACCCGTTCCACGCCTCTTGTCATATAAGCCTGTAAATCAAAATTCTGATCCATGCTGTGATTCACCTCATTTCCATGCTGCGCAGAGCTTTGTTCAAAAGTTCCCTCAATAGCAGCAACTCCTCTTCCGGCATATGCAGACACCTTCTCATCTCATCGGGAATCGTAAGCGCCTTCTGCTTCAGCGCTTCTCCGTCTGGCGTGAGCTTCAGAAACAGCTTGCGTTCATTGCTCTCCGGCCTGATTCTCTCAATCAATCCCCGCTTTTCCAACCGTTTCAGAAGAGGCGCAAGAGTACCGGATTCAAGTTGGACTTTTTTCCCAAGCTCGCCCTCCGTCATTCCCCCAAACTCCCACAGAACCATCATGACAATATACTGCGTATAGGTCAGATTCAGGTTCTCCAAGGGCTTTCGATATTGCCTGACGACCTCCTTTGCGCAGGCGTAGAGCGGGAAACAAAACTGGTTTTCCAGCCGGATGCAGTCGTATTTATTTTCCTTGACAACATTCTCCATTTTAGACCTTTTTGGGTTTCACGTTGCTACCAAAAACCGACATGCCTCATCGAACCTGAGGCACGCCGGTCATACAGGCATCTATGCCATCATTTTTCAGCCGGTTCCCACTTGCACCTGACAGGGGAAACAATAGAGCCTTCTTTTTTCATAGCTGCAAATGCCTTGTCAACGACCTTCCGGTCAAGCCCAGTCAGTTCAGCGACCTTGCCAGCATTCAAAGGTTCTCCGGCCTTTCTCATAGCCTCCAAAATTTGTTCCTTTTCACTCATAACAAATCCTCCTTTATTCACCGAGCATCTCGATTATGTAGTTTTCCATGCCAATCTGCTCAATCAGGCAGAGATGAACCTTGACCCAGTTGAAATGATTCTGTTCTTCAATAATGAATTCCTCAATCATATGACGGGTCACATAGTCATCGTCGAACATGGAGAGCGCCTTGCTCATGGTCGGCAGTGCCTCCGCCGCATCCTTGCAGTCATATTCCAGCATCTCCTTGATATCGGTAAACACCGGATACGCCTCGATCTCAACGGCAGGCGTTTCGCCTAATTCAATCAGGCGGGCGTTGACCTTCTTGGCTTCTTCCCATTCCTCATCGGATTCCGCCATCATCTTGTCTGCCAGCTTGTTCAAGCCGCGCGCCTTTAAAAGCTGCGCTTGAATGGAATGCTGCTGTGAGTTGCCGAACCATCCCCTTGCCAGTTCCTTCAGAAATTCAATCTTAGTCATCGTGACACCTCCATATCAATAATTCATAGTTATGCGCCATCTTATTGCGTACAACTACATTTTATAGAGATGCAATTAGATTTTCAATTTATGATTTGTGCAAAAAGTCCCGTTATGGGACTTTTCCTTCAAATCGTCCTGTTTTAGAGAAGGTATTTATGAAGAGGAAGCGGCAGACAGTCTTCAAAAACTGCTGCCAATTCCTCATGCGTCACCTGAAACTTACCCATGATCCAATCGCAGATCAGGTCCACTGTTCCCTGACAGTAGGCCCGTACATACAACTCCGTCTTAATATCCAGTTCCTTTAGGCCAGATGCATCAAGAACGCACCTGGTTAAGATTTCAATATGGAGCTGTTTCATGTGCCTTGAGAAGGACTCATAGCCGCTTGTATGCAGGAGCAGATTTCTCAGGTAGTCTTTCTGCTCGTTGTATAGCAAAGCGACATCCCAAAGTATCTGCTTCCACTCATAATCTGCTTTTTCGGTCTGGTCCACGATTGCTTGGATTTTTTGAGCGTAATCCCAAGCCATTAAATCATATTTATCTTTGAACAGGCGGTAAAAGGTGGTTTTTGAGTAGCCGCAGTTTTCAATGATATTCGGAACCGTAATTTTATCCACAGGCTTGCTTCTCGCAAGTTCCCGGAAGGATTCTGCAAGGATTTCCCTGGCTGTTTTTCTTTTCATGTCAATCACCTGTAATCAATTCTACTTATTTCCAGGATTGCATCTTGGAAACCTCGTTTTCAATCAAACCCAAGCCTGTTTTTATTCTAGGAAGAGGCTTGCCTGCCCATCTATCCATGACTTCTGTGGGACGTCATGGATTTTGTCTCCATCCATGTAGCCGCCGATTAGAAACGGTGACTTGGGATCGTGAAGCCGGCTATATGCCAGCACCTTTGCAGGCTCGGCATTAGCATAGCAATATTTGCAGAGATGCCTGCAGGCGTTATAAGCGCCGATATCGCAGGCAAGGTAGCATGCGCATTCAGCCCTCGCGCCTTTCTTCTTCGGAGCGTTCAGGCGTTTCCCGATTGCCTTTTCGTAGTCGCTGATCCTCATGCATCCGCCGCACTCGGCTCCATAGACGGAAAACTCGTCGCCCTCGGCACAGGGTTTAACCGTCATGCCGTGGGAAGAAGCGATCTCTATGATCGACTTGCCCAGAGACATCCGTTGGTCCTTCTTGACCTCCTGAGCCTCCGGGAAGTTTCTTCTGACCTTCGGATAGAGATCGATAAAGCTGATGACGACCGTTTCGGTATATCCATCCAGTGCGGCCGCCATTTGCTCAAAGGCGCGGAGATGATAATCTGCGGTATACCGTTCGGTAATGAAAATCGGATCATACCGCCAGCCGATGGAATTGATGCCGACCACGCCGGACAAGCATTTGAAATCATCGAGCAATCTGTGCTTATCCGGGACGTTTGGCTCGATGTCGCGTCCGTAAGGCGTGATCGTGACGAACCAATACTGGCCGTAATTCTTCAGTAGCTCCATGTGCTGAAACATCGGGGCGGGGTTCTTGGTACAGAAACCGATTACGTCGACAACGGACGGATCAAGGCTGTACCGGCTGACCTGGTTCGGATTGTACGGATTGCGGACGCAGACAAAGCCCTCCCGAAGCCTGTTTGCAAACCATTCAGAGTAAAAGGCGGGGATGTCTGTCCGCTGCCCGGTATTGATAATCATTGCGCTCCTCCGCCTTTCGCCTTTCGCCTTTGTTTGCAGCTTTACTGTGCAAGCATTTTCGGTCGTGTGCGGTCGAAAATGAACCAGCAAGCTGAATCATTTTTATAGGTGAAGCCTTAGGATTGGGACAAAAATAAATGTCCCGAATTTTTCAGCATATAGGGATAGAAATCGGGACATTAATTTATGACTCAATCCTTACCACAATTTGCCCTTTACAAGTTATGTTCATTATACAGCCGGCTTGGATAGATTGCAAGATAAAATGATATATTTTCTTTTCATTTATACGTTGACACGTTATATTTTATGTGCTATTCTTTTGAATAACAGATACCGAGAAACAGGAGGCCGATATGGCAGACATAAAGAATAGGAAGACCCAGGCAATCTCTTGGGATAGCCATAAGGATAACAGCCACACCCGGGACGCCGCGCCCGTCCAGGATAACGCTGCAAATCAGGATGCGCAGTTCCGAAAAATCCCGATGGCTGAATTGATCCGCACATACAGAAAAAAAGCCAGAATATCCCAGCAGGATCTTGGGGAAATGCTCGGCGTTACCCGGAATACCGTGGTAAACTGGGAAGGCGGCAAATACAGGCCCGACATTGACCTGCTCCTGCCCCTCTGCGATATATTCGGCATCACCCTTTACGAACTCTTCGGCACGGAGGACCTCAGCCTGGAAATTTCATCCCATGAGAACGACCTCCTGAAACAGTACCGGCAAATCAGCCCTTTGAGCCAGCGCATCGTTGACCGCATGGTAGACTGCATCCTTTATGAGGAATCGGAGGACAGGAACTGCCGCCTTGCACGGCACGCCCGCCTTGTCGGGATTCTGGAAGTGGCCGCGGCCGCCGGTGACGGCCTTGGGTTCAGCGACATTCCCATGGAGTCCTGCCGCTTTGTCTTCATAAATGACGTGAACCGAAAGGCAGATGCCGTCCTCGCAATTAAGGGGGACAGCATGATGCCGAGGTACCACTCCGGCGACATGGTATATGTCCAGTTCACGCAATCCCCCAATGTGGGCGAGGACGTAATATGCCGTTCAAAAGAAGGCTTCCACATCAAGCGTCTCGGAGAGGATGGGCCTTATTCCCTGAACCCGGATATTCCGTTTACGCTTACTTCGCCAGATGACCATGTGGAAACCATAGGCCGGGTGCTCGGAATTGTTAACTCCTCTGCCGATTTCCCAACGGAGGAAGAGGGCGACCTGCTGCGCGAACTGCGCTATGAGGACATAGAAGAATTCCGTGAAAAATATCATTTGACGGAATCATAATCCCCGCTTTCAAACACCATACAGACCGGGCATATCTGCCATGAGGATGCTGATTTTCATGGCGGTCTGGTTTTTGCACCCTTTACCATGCAGACCGGGCATATCTGCCATGAAGAAACTGTTTCTCATGGCGGTCTGTTTTTTGCACCCTTTTTTCCAGAATTTTCATTGTCCGCATATGTGCACAACCTCTTGAACAGGCTCTATGCCGCCACTGGGTAAACGCTTATGGAAATCCGAAATTTTTGGGACGGTCCCTGTTTTATTGCGGTGGACGCCAAGTCATTTTATGCCAGCATCGAATGCGTTTCGAGGAACATAGATCCTCTGAAAGCCAATCTTCTGGTTGCCGACCCTTCCAGGTCAGATGCCACAATCTGCCTGGCAGTATCGCCGGCGCTGAAAGCCATCGGAGTTCCGTCCCGTCCCCGGCTCTTCGAAGCAAAAAGGGCAATCAAAGAGTATGAGAAGCGGCACCGCACGAGAGTCCTGTATTATATTGCGACTCCAAGAATGGCTCTGTACGAGCAGGTTTCTGCGCAAATCTATTCTATCATTCTGCGATACGCCGCTCCAGAGGATGTGCATGTATATAGCGTGGATGAATCCTTTGTTTTTGCAACCCCTTACCTCCATCTCTACAGAGCCGAGGCGGAGCGTACCGGCCAGCACCCTGCGCATGTCATGGCAATGACGATGATCCGGGCTATCCTGAAGGAAACCGGCATAACATCAACCGTCGGAATCGGCACGAACCTTTACCTGGCGAAGGTCGCTATGGATATCCAGGCGAAGAAAATGCCGGCCGATAAGGATGGCGTGCGGATTGCGGAACTGAACGAGGATTCTTACTGCTACCTCCTGTGGGACCACGTCCCTCTCACAGATTTCTGGCAAATCGGTCCCGGCAAGGCGAACCGCCTGCAGAAAAACTATATGAACACAATGGGGGAGGTGGCGCTGAAAAGCATCCACGATGAAGCATGGTTCTACAAGGAATTTGGAATCGATGGGGAGATCATAATCGACCACGCCTGGGGAATCGAGCCTGTAACCATGGCGGATATCAAGTCATGCCGCCCAAAGAAACACAGCCTTTCAAATGGGCAGGTGCTGGCAAGGCCGTACAAGTACGCCGAAGCCCGCATTGTATTCACCGAAATGATTGACGTGATCTGCCACAACATGTACCGAAAGAACCTGGTTGCGCGGACGTTTACCTGGTGGGTTAGCTATGACTGGAAAAGCCTGGAAGAATGCCCGAATTATGATGGACCGGTCTGTCTCGATTTTTATGGGCGGCTTCACCCGAAACACAGTAACGGCACAGTTCGGTTCCACGATGCCACCAACAGTTACAACGCCATATCGGCCACCCTGCTGGAGCAATTTGACAAAAAGACCGACCACCGCCTTCTCTTCCGCCGGCTCGGCGTGAATGCCGATAAGACATCGGATGACGAAGGCATATACCAGTTGAACCTGTTTACGGATTATGATGCCCTGGAGAAGGAAAAAGCGATCCAGGGCGCGATGCTCGAGATCCGGACACGGTACGGCCGGAATGCGGTTGTAAAGGGGTTCAACATGCTGAAAGGAGCCACTACGATCGAACGGAACGGGCAGATCGGAGGCCACCGCCGCTAAGACGATGAGGAGGTGATTTGATGCCAGCAGCATATACAAACCCGGGCGTTGTAGGCTACATGCCGATGCCGACCGCATTTCACTACCGCTCCCTCTTCCTGCAGGGACGCCCGCGCCATGAAAAGTTCGATGATTTCTGGTGCAAGCATCCCCCGATGGATCACGTCCATCGCGCAAAGATATTCGCCCCATTTGACGCACTGGCCGGTTTTGACGAGTGCATCGATTCCAAGAGGGTGCTGTATGAAGAAAAACGGATGCTGTCAGAGTCCGAAAAGGATGAACTGAACGAAAAGTTCCAGCTTCTCCACTCTCTCACCCATAGCGGCAGGGCGGCCCGCAGGAATAAGCCTCAGGCCGCGGTCACCTATTTCGTCCCCTGCTCCGACGAGCAGAGCGAATGGTATCACCGCGGCGGGCAGTATAAGACACACATCGGCACGGTAATAAGAGTTGATGCTGGCGTCCTAGTGATGGATGATAGGACTATCGCTTTAGAAGATATCGCCTACATTGATTCTTCATAATCCCCTACCCTCATTTCACACAACGGAAGCAGCCGATTCCTTCCACGCTGGCGACTTTCACCTTCGAATACATCGTTTCCAGTCTTCGGCGAAGGCTGCCTTTCGTCTCATAGGGCGGCGTAAAATATCCTGCGCGCTGGTACAGATTCTTGATGAACCAGTCCGTCCGCTTGCATCCGCCATGGATATAGAAGCAGCCGCAGAATACGCCGCCCGGTTTCAGCACTCGGAAGGTCTCCCTATACGCCGCCTCCTTATCAGGAAACGCATGGAAGCCATTGAGGGACAGGACGATATCAAAAGATTCGTCTTCGAAAAGCAATGAGCCTACATCCCCTTGGAGGAACTCCACATTATTCAGTCCCATTCCCGATGCTTTTTGCTGCGCCGCGGCCATCATGTTCTCGGAATAATCCAGGCAAATGATATGCGCATCGGGAAGATCCCTGTAAACCGGCATAGTGAAAACCCCTGTTCCGACTGGCACCTCCAGAAGTTTTCCACGAAAATCCTTCGGCACGCCGGAAAGGGCCATTTCCAGATATTTCCGGTTTTTCTCATAATCCATGTTCCAGACGATCCTGCAGATCGCCTTTCCCGGAATCGTAGAATACGTCATCATACCGTCATAAAAGTCTGCGCCATTTCCAGTTGCCTTGTAAGCGTTCTTTATCTGCTCAATTCTGGCCATAGCTTAAACCGCCTCCCTTCCTGAAAACACTTTTCAGATGCTCGACTTGCTGTTGCCCTGTGGGGCAAAATACTTTGTCTCCTGCCACACGATATAATCGTTGGCTTAATCTAACTATAATTATACCACGCCGCCCTCCATAACTTGAGGTGAATTTTTTGCACCTCTAAATCCCATCAAATTCTGTATTTGTTAGACGAAACATAAACTCAACACCTGAAAATTTCTTGGCATTGGTTTTCCCTATTTAAAAATATTGACACAACTTCTTTAAAGACTGCCACATAAGTGATAGCCTTGTTGTAATCTCACGTTCTATATGGAAAAAGGCTCTCACACAAGTGAAAGCCTTTGCTTATCCTAGAACCTGCAATGGACTCTAAGGGGTATTATACGCTGGTTTTCGGCCTGAAATCGTCAGGAATCAGTCGCCATAATTTCCACCTTCTCCATTGCCGCCATTACCTTCTCCTTCCACGGAGTCAGTGATCCTTGACAGCTCGACGCAGCACATACAGGATATCCGTTATAGCCGAAGAGGACACCAGCTTGATATCCTTCCGCCTAGTTGCCAGGTCAACGACCTTCTCGGCATCCTCTGTGAACCCCTGATTTGCGCCGAGGTAGTCCAGTACGATGTTCGTGTCCAACAGAACCCTCATAAT
>JAUMWM010000343.1 GCA_030529705.1 Lachnospiraceae bacterium | reverse complement strand
TCCATCCGCAGCGCGTTCCCCTCCACGATGCACGCGTTCGTGGTGAGGGGCAGGAAGTCAAGGTTCATGTGGATGATGTCCTCCGTCTCCCGCATCATCTGGTTCTCCGCAATCCAGAGGGCGGTACGGGCGACCGTCACGGCGAAATCGTTGATCTCGATTCCATAGAAATTGTTTATTTGGACTTTGATCGGATTTGCAAATTCTCCAAATGTCATCTGCCCGCCAGTCAGCTCCCGGATGACCTGGTTTTCCAATTTGCGGAGGCTCGTGTAGGTCTCCGTCAGGAAATTGCCGCTTCCGGCTGCAGGATCGAGGAAGGTCAGGGAGGCCAATTTGTCCTGAAAGTCCAGAAGCCTTTTCTTCTTCGTCTTCAGGACGCCGCCCTTCCGGATTTCCTCAAATTCCTCTTTGAGGGCATCAAGGAACAGGGGATCGATGACCTTGTGGATGTTGGACCTCTCGGTGTAGTGCATGCCCCCGGACCGCCTCGTCTCCGGGTTCAAGGTCGACTCGAAGACGGCCCCGAAGATGCTCGGTGAAATGCCCGACCAGTCGAAATCTTCCGATGCCCGGACCAGAAGCAAATCCATGATTTCCTGCGTAAACGGCGGAATCTCGATGTCGTCTCCATCGAAGAGCCCCCCGTTCACGTAGGGGAAGGCGGCAAGCAGGGGGTCGTCGTCCGCAAGGTAAGGATCCCGGTCTTCCGGCTTCTGGTTCAGCACCCGGAACAAATCCCGAAGCCCCTTTCTGGCGCGGGGCGGGTCGAACTGCGCCATATAATCATGGAACATGTCCTTCTTCCCTAAAATCAAGGCGTCCTCGCCATAGAGCAGGAACACGATGCGGACGCAGAGCTTGTTGAGGCTTTTCAGGGTTTCCGGCCTTTCGGGGTATCTGTACTGCTTATGGAAGGCGTCATAAAGGAGGCCGACAATCTCGCCGGCTTTCAGGGAGATTGCAAGCTCATCGGAGACCGCCTCCACCTCTTTTTTCACGAGGAAGTCGAGCATGTGGAACTTTGCCGGAAGGTCTGCGAGGCTGATCTTAATGACGCCATCCTCCGGCCGCTTCTCTTCCATATTGTAAATCCAGATTTCAGCGAAATTGGACGTGACGATCCAGCGGGACTTCTCGGAGTGCGGCAGGCCGTTGTCATACATCTTGGCCTGCTCATAGGGCGTCTTGCCATCGTGCCCGGCCTGCGGCTTGTCAAGGGGGATGCCGAGCGACTTCTGCTCGATCAGGACATTTGTCTCCGGGATGTAGGCATCGATCCGCTTCGTGTTGCCGTCGCTCCCGATCACTTTCTTTTCAAATGCAACCCGGTCCGTCACGTTCTCCACTCCGAGGACATTTGCAAGCAAATCGATCCAGTAGGACCTGGCATCTTCATCCTCCCTGCCCCGCTTGTTCCATTTGTAGAAAAACTGCCTGGCGGCTTCCCGCTGCTGAACGTCTGTCATTTTTTATAAACCGTCTTTCTGCGAAAGACACCGATGCGGTTATGAAAACCGGGGTGTTTCCGCTAATCTATTGTTTTCAAACTTACACCTTATCCGCTATGTCCTAACCTGCATAAAGCAGAACAACTACTCCATGTAAAGGATCCTTCGCTACGCTCAGGATGACAAGGGCAAATTTTGCCATTTTGCGCAGCATATCGTTCCTAAGTGCCGAATAACCCTTCAATAAATAAATGACTCGGTGCGAAGATCCTATGCACCCCGATTGCTCACAATACTCGCCTTCAGTTCTTCAAACATGCCGATGTACCTCTCCCTAGCATTGCGGACGATTCCTTTAGCAACGTCCTCGCTGTAAGAATGAGCCACATTGTTTCTGTCAACCAGGGCGGAGAGCCAGATTTCCTCATCGTTAAGCAATCCGCATTTGTAAGCCCCCTTGATGATCTGCTTCGGCGATCCTGTCCGAGATTCTACATACCCGCTGTCTTCCATCACTTCCTTCATGGCTTTCCACGCCTGCTCGAAGCAGATCTCATATAATCCAACCATCCCCGTCAATTCAACCGTGCCGTACGGTTCTTCATAGGATTCTATCTTATGCAAATTATCAAGTGCCCGGCAAAAGTTCTCAAATTTTTCATATAGCACCACCCCCTCGTTCTGAATGGACTTCAGCAGCCCCTCCTGCACTGGTTCTTCGAGATTTACTATGTCAAATAAAAGCAGCGTGCCAGTCTCCTCGTTTACATCGAGAATAAAGCGCGCCGCTTCCCCGCCCTTAAAAGCCAAATCTATGTCGCTTCTTTCCGTGAAATCGCCTCTGGCTCTCGACCCGAACAAAACCACTTTTTCTACATTATACTTCTTCGCCAGATTTATTATTTCCGTTATCAGGCTCTCTTTAAGGCCAAACCTTCTCTCTTCAACCATCACTTAACCACCTAAATCTAGAATCCTCAATGTTGCAATCTCTGTCCATAAGGAAATGAGTGCAAAAAGGCCTTGTCCATCCTCTCATGTTGACGGCCACGGTTTTTCCA
>JAUMWM010000342.1:729-2514 GCA_030529705.1 Lachnospiraceae bacterium | reverse complement strand
GCCGCCGAGCGGAAAGCCCGGAGGGCGAAGCGCGCCGCGCGCGAAGCGAAACGGAAGAGGGAGCAGAAAAAGAAGCTGATGAAGATCGGAATCCCCGTTGGGGGCGTCCTTCTTCTGCTGATTATCATCCTGATTGTGCGGGCGATTGCCGGGGGTTCGGGGAAAGGCAAATCCGGCCAGTCGGAGTCCGGCAGCTCGGGAGGCACGGCGGCAAATGGAGGCGCGGCGGCAAATGCCCTCGCCGGTGCAAATGCAGCCGGCGCAGTCGCAAATGCCGATGGCACTATCACGCTGGCTGACGGCACTGTGACGATGGGGACGCTGAATGCGGATGGGTCTGTGACGCTGGAAGACGGGACGGTGCTCCCGGCGGGAACAACCGGCGCAGCCGGCAGCGCAGCAAGTAATGCAAATGGGTTTACGGCTGCGGACTACTCCAATTTGAGCACGGATGAAGCCACGATTCTCAGCGAAGCCGACCGGTTCGCGGCTATGTACGACTATGACGGGGCGATTGCGAGGGTGCAGGCATTTGCAGGATATGAATCGAACCAGAACATGCTGGATGCCATCGACAGGTACACGCAGACGAAATCGACCTGCGTTGCGTACAACGTGGAGGAAATCCCGCATTTCTTCTACCACTCGCTGCTGAACGACGACCGCGGGTTCAAGGCGGAACTGGTAGGGGAATTTGTCGCGAAGGACAATGACTGCTGGATGTGTTCCGTGGATGAGTTCAATACCATCACGCAGCAAATGTACGATTACGGCATCGTGCTGGTCTCCCTTCACGACCTTGCGACGGAGACGGTGGATGCGGACGGGACGAAGCATTTTTCGCCGAACCAGAGCCTGATGCTGCCGCCGGGCAAGCATCCGGCCATCATGTCGGAGGACGACCTGTCCTATTATCACGCCTACGACAACCAGGGCATCGCGTCGAAGCTGGTGCTGGATGGGAACGGGAAGGTCAAATGCGAATATATCAATGAGGCAGGCGAGACGCTGGTCGGGGACTACGACGTGGTGCCGCTCCTTTCGGCCTTTATCGATGCGCATCCGGATTTCTCCTATCACAACGCGCACTGCATGATTGCGCTGACGGGTTACAACGGCGTGTTCGGCTATCGGACGGACGAGGTCTATAAGACGCGCGAGGAAGGGCGGCTGGACGACAATCAGAGAATCTGGCTGGAGAACCATCCGGATTTCGACTGGGATGCGGACGTGGCCGAGGCGACGAAGATTGCGGACGCTTTGAAGGCGGAGGGGTATGAATTTGCAAGCCACACCTGGGGCCATCGGAATGTCCAGGCGACGGGGCTTGAGAGCCTCATCCAGGATGATGAGCGGTGGAAGAGTTGGGTCTCGCCGATTGTGGGCGGGACGGATGCGATTATATTTGCCCATGGAACGGACCTCGCCGGGCCGGAGGACTATTCGTACAGCAATGAGAAGTTCGCCTATTATAAGGGGGCGGGCTATGATTATTTTGCAAATGTAGACGGCTCCGTGCCGGTCTGGATGCAAATTCGCGATAATTACGTGCGCGACTCCCGCATCAATATCGACGGGTACCGGCTGGAGCAGGCCATGCTCGGGAACCAGAATTCGATTGCGGACATGAATGCGCTCGGGATACATGATATCGAGAGCTTCTTTAATTCGAGCAGGATCCGGCCGGTGGAGATTATGAACTGAGCGTTCGGCCCGTGGGGACGGAACTTTTGGATCATAAAATTTCGGCCCGTGGGGACGGTCCTTTTGGGCCAAAAAATTTCG
>JAUMWM010000342.1:0-719 GCA_030529705.1 Lachnospiraceae bacterium | reverse complement strand
TGTTAATTTATTTCTCTTTAAATCTACCTAATTTGCATTTGTGCAATTTTTTTCAGCTTTCAGGGACGGTCCTTTTGGACCGAAAAATTTCGGCCCAAAAGGACCGTCCCCGCGAGCCGAAATTTCTCCAACTGTACGGTTGAATGTTCGCCTCTGTCATCCTGAGCGCAAGCGAAGGATCTTATATGTAAAGCTGTCGCTGTGATTGCTGTCCGTGTAAGATCCTTCGCTGCGCTCAGGATGACAAGGCTTCAAGCAAAAGCAAAACAAGGCGCAACCGAACAGGCAGACTTTTCTTTTATAAGGACTGGCAATATGAGAGAGAATCTTGAATGTAAACTTCTGGCGTACGCAAATTCTGATGCGTACGCCTTTCACATGCCGGGACACAAGAGGCTTTTAGATCCGATTAGAGAATATGCGGAAAACAAGAGTTGGTGTGTTGCGTCTGCCAACTCGGAAATAGTTGCTTTTCCTGCAGACAACCAAAAACGAGGAAAGCTAAGGAAGACCGGCCGTGATGAAAATGGAAAATTCGGATGCGTAATGGAAGACGAGGCGGCAGCGAATCGCCTTTTGCAGCTCGACATTACGGAAATTGACGGCTTTGACAACCTACATGACGCGCAGGGAATCCTGCGGGATGAGATGAAAAAAGCAGCGGAAATGTATGGTGCCAGGGATACGCTGTTTTCCGTCAACGGGTCTACGTGCGCGCT
>JAUMWM010000090.1 GCA_030529705.1 Lachnospiraceae bacterium | reverse complement strand
CACTTTTGTCATCCTGAGCGTAAGCGAAGGATCTTTCACATATGTCATCCTGAGCGTAAGCGAAGGATCTTTAAACACCAACATATTTGTTACGTGGAAGATCCTTCGCTACGCTCAGGATGACAAGAGGCCGTATGATGAAAAATCGTTGAACCATACAGCGGAGCGTATTTCAAAATGATGTTGATAAATTCTAAGAAAGATTTTCCAAATAGATGAGTGTATCAGAAACTATCCTTGACAACAATAAAACAGAAAAAAACAAAATAGATGTGGCGGAAAATGGCAGTACCGCTTTCGAGAAGAAAGTCGCCGCCCTCCAGGTCACCCATCTCTCCAAAATGTACCGGCTGTATGACAAGCCGCAGGATAGATTGAAGGAAGCCCTCGGCCTCTCCCGAAAGAAGAGGTACCGCGAACTCTATGCCTTGAATGATGTGAGCTTCGTGGTCAATAAGGGGGAGACGGTCGGCATCATCGGGACAAATGGTTCCGGCAAGTCGACCATCCTGAAAATCATCACGGGCGTCCTCTCGCCGACGGCAGGGGATGTGAAGGTCAACGGCAGGATTTCCGCCCTCCTTGAACTGGGCGCAGGCTTCAACATGGAGTATACCGGCCTTGAAAATGTCTACCTGAACGGCACGATGATGGGCTTTTCCAGGGAGGAGATTGAGGAGAGGGTTCCGGAGATACTTGCATTTGCGGATATCGGGGACTTCATCAACCAGCCGTGCAAGACATATTCATCGGGCATGTTCGTCCGGCTGGCATTTGCAGTAGCCATCAACATCGACCCGGAGATCCTTATCGTTGACGAGGCCCTGTCCGTGGGCGACGTTTTCTTCCAGGCCAAGTGCTACCACAAGTTTGAGGAATTTAAGAAGCAGGGTAAGACGATTCTCTTCGTAAGCCATGACCTCGGGAGTATTTCCAAGTACTGCGACCGGGTCATCCTGCTGAATAAGGGCGTCAAGATGGACGAGGGCAACCCGAAAGAGATTGTTGACCTCTATAAAAAGCTGCTGGTTCACATTGAAGACGGGGACGGCGGTGCTGAGGGGGAGGTCAAAGAGGAACTCTCCCCGGAGGAGCGGGAGCGGAAGTCTCTTGATACCGGCGGCCTCACGGGCGGCCTGCCGAAGAACCCCAATACGATTGAGTACGGCGAGGGCCATGCCACGATCGTGCATGTGTCCACCATGGATGCGGCGGGGAACGTCACGAGCTCCATTGAGAAGGGGACAGAGTTCTCTATTCGGATGCGGGTGAAGTTCAACAAGGACGTGGGCGAGCCGATATTTGCATATACATTTAAGAACCTGCAGGGGACGGAGATTTCCGGCACCAACACGATGTTCGAAGGGATTCCGGTGGGGCCGAGGAAGGCCGGGGACGACATTGTGATTACGTTCAGGCAGAGGATGGATTTGCAGGGCGGGGAGTACCTGTTGTCATTTGGCTGCACCGGCTACATGGACGGGGACTTCCGGGTTTTCCACAGGCTCTATGACATTTTGAACGTCACATGCGTCTCGCCGAAGAATACGGTGGGCTTCTATGACATGAATTCGCAGATAACTACGAAGCTTTTGAATTGAAAGATAGTTAAGACGTAACTACTTAGCAGGATTCCTAAATTCTTGTCATCCTGAGCGTAAACGAAGGATCTTAAACATAAAACTTACGTGTGTGGTAAAGATTCTTCGGTTTATGCAGAAAAAGCATATAAAAAACAATGCTATAGCAATAAATCAACTATATTGTTGCGACAATTGTCTGAAACTATATCGGAGTAACTATGGAACGTCATAAAGAAACAATCGGAAATGTTGTCCTGAACACCGAAGACTATCCGGGACGGGACCTCTACTCGGACGGTGATATTGAGGAAATCCTGCTGGACATTGCGAAGAACACGGATCCGAAGGATTTTGACAAGGTCGTGGAGGATAAGAAAAACTGGCCGGTCATGTACCACTTCTCCTCGATCCGGGCAAATATTATGAGCTGGATGCCGATTGACAAGGGCATGAAAGTGCTGGAAATCGGTTCGGGCTGCGGCGCCATCACGGGCGCCATCGCCGAGAAAGCCGGAAGCGTCACCTGCGTAGAACTCTCCCGCAGGAGGAGTGAAATCAACGCCTGGCGCAACCGAGAAAAGGATAATATTGAGATCCGCCTCGGCAATTTTGAGGATGTTGAGAAGAAGCTGGATTGCGATTATGACATGATCACGCTGATCGGGGTCTTTGAGTATGCGCAGGGCTATATTTCATCGGCAAATCCCTATCATGATTTCCTTACAATCATCCTTCGGCATTTGAAACCGGGCGGGCAGCTCGTGATAGCGATAGAGAACCGCCTCGGAATGAAATACTTTGCGGGGGCTACGGAAGACCACAGCGGCAAGTATTTTGAGGGCATGGAGGGTTACAGCGAGACGAGCCGGGCGCGGACATTTGCAAAACCCGAACTGGAAGAACTGCTCGCCGGGTGCGGTCTGAGCGACTATACGTTCTACTATCCGTACCCGGATTACAAGTTCCCGATGTCCATCTATTCGGACTATTACCTGCCGAAGAGCGGTGAACTCCGCAACAACATCGCGAACTTTGACCGGGAGCGGATCGTGCTGTTCGACGAGACGCAGGCTTATGATTCGCTGGTGGACAGCGGCCTGTTTCCGCTGTTTTCCAATTCGTTCTTGGTTGTGGCGAAGTCATGTTGTGGAAATGAGCGAGAGTGAGCTGTAGAGTGATTGGCTGAGAGAAACTTGTGTCATCCTGAGCGCAGCGAAGGATCTTTTCCATAACTGGATGCTGGAGGTTTAAGATCCTTCGCTACGCTCAGGATGACAAGGGGCAGTGCTCAGGATGACAGAAGCAACGCTGCGGAGACTGTTTTGATTGGATAAAATGTTTTTGACCCAAAAGGACCGTCCCCGAAGGACGAAGTTTTTTGACCCAAAAGGACCGTCCCCATGGGATGAACCCCCGCGGGACGAACCCATGGGACGAAGTCGAGGAAGACTATGATACTATTTACGAAATATTCAAATGACCGCCGGCCAGAACTTGCCATCCGGACGGACATCAAGGAGGAGGGCGGATTAAAGTCGGTCGTCAAAGCGGCGGCAGACCCGCGGGCGGCGGGGCACATAAGCGGTCTTATGGACAGCTACAAGGGCCTTTCCAGGCAGTTTGAAGGCACGAAATTTCATCCGAACCGCTGCACGGCGGGGGATGGTTTTTGCGAATTCGAATTTCTGGAAGGGGAGATGCTGGAAGAGCGGATGGACTCCCTTCTGGGCCGGCCCGATGCGCTGGTTTTGGCTCTGCGGGAGTATTTTGACGAGCTCTTGGCCGCTTCCGATACGGAATTTGTCCCAACAGATGGTTTTCGGGAGGTTTTTGGGGATGTGCTGTTCTCTAAATCAGGATGCTGCGAATCAGGCAAGCGCGCCCTCTCCGTCGCCAATATCGACATGGTCTTAAATAATATCATCGTCAAGGACGGCTGGAACGTCATCGATTACGAGTGGACGTTCCACTTTCCCGTGCCGGTCAATTTCATCATTTGGCGGGCCTATCACTACTATGTCGATGTGAACATGAACCGGCAGTGCCTCCTTGCCTACAATCTCCTTGCCTCCTACGGCATCACGAAGGAAGATGTCCTACGTTTTGAACAAATGGAAGAAAACTTCCAGCATTACGTCACGGGCGGCAAAGTTGCGCTGCGGGATCTTTACCCGGACATCTCCCCCGGCTATATCGTGATCGGCGAGCTCCTGGAGGCTTACCGGGAAAAGAACGAAAAGCGCATGGTCACGCTGTTCCCGGACAGGAACGGCGCATTTGTCCCGGACAACATGCTGGTCACTTTCACCGAGCCGCAGGGGGGCTACAAGCGGACGATTCAGCTTTGCGGCTCGTCAAGGCTCCGAATCGATCCGACCGAGAAGGCGGCCATCGTCCACATGAATGCCTTGACTGCCGGCGGGACGCACCTTAGCCTTGCAAATGCCATCCAAAATGGCATCCTGCTCGGCGACAATGACATGATTTTTACAAATGAAGACCCCTGGTTCATTCTCACCGACATCCCGGCCGGCGCAGAGAGCGTCACGATCGATATGAAGGTCATGCCGCTGGACGAGACATTTGCCGCCGCATGGCAGAAGCTCGGCAGCAGGATACATGAGGCCGAGACGGAAAAGGATGCCCTTCGGCAAAAGAACGAGGAGCAGAAAGCCCAGATGGCTCTCATGCGCAGGTCCGCCCGTCTTTCCCAGGACATCATCGAAGGCAAAAACCGGGCGGTCAGGGAGCTGGGCGACACGAAGGTCATGCGCATGTATCGGACAGTCCGGTCAAAGCGGAAGCAGGATGACCCCGTGGAGAGCTTCCGCCCGAAGATTACAAATGAAGGGGAGCGCATCCTCTTCAATATTGACAACGTGACGGCTCACGATCGCTACCTCCTGATCCATGGGTGGACGCTGGCTACCCTGTTCGGGTGCGAGGAACTCTCCGTTGCGGATGCGACCGGCAAAGAGATTCCGTGCAGCATCCACCGGACTTTCCGGAACGACGTGGCAGGGCAACTGAAATTCGACCCCGAGAGGAAACCGGGATTTGAGATTCGTATCCGCTACAGCAGGATCACGGATCTCCCGCTGACCCTCCGCATCGAGGATCCGAGGGGCTATATCGAAGTCCCGGTAGAGGGAATAAATGAGGAGGAAATTCTTCGAGGCCGCGAGGGCGAGATTGTCTATGAAGCCCGGGAAGGCTTCCCGATGGAGTACGATGATTATGCGGGCCGCAGGCGGCCTTCCAGAGAACTGCTGAAAGAGCAGAGGAGAAGGGAATTTGCCTATCAGCCGGTCGTCAGCTTCTGCATTCCGGTCTACAATTCTTCGGAAAAGAATCTTCGGAAGATGGTGGATTCCCTGCTCGGCCAGAGCTATCGGGGCATCGAAGTGTGCATAGCGGACGGCAGCGCGGGAGAAGGGCTCGCATCTTATATCGGCAATCGCTATGGAAACGAGGGGCGGGTCGTCTATCAAAAGATTGAGGAGAACCCCGTCACGGCGGAGAACCTGGTTGCCGCCATTGAGATGTCATCGGGCGACGTGGTTATTCCGGCGGACGCAAATGACTTCGCAGACCCGCAGACCGCCTATGAAATCGTGAAAGCCATGAACGCGGAGGATGCCGATGCCGTCTATACGGACGAGGACAGCCTGCTGCCCGATGGATTCTGCCTGACGGCGCCCGTATTCAAGCCGGATTACAGCCCGGACTACCTGAGAAGCCGGAATTATATCGGGGGCTTTTTCGCCGTTCGGCGGTCCCTGCTTTTGGAAGCGGGCCTGCCTGACCTGAATTACGGCGACGCCTGCCTGTATGATTTCATATTCCGCTGCTGCGAGAAGGCGGGCAAAGTGGCCCATGTGCCGATGGCTCTCTGCCACAGGCGGATCAACCCGATGCGGGATCGGGAGAACCCGGACAGCATTGAGGCTGAATACATTTGCGAGATGCGGGCGATCGATGCGCATTTAAAACGCATGGGCATTTGCGGGAAAAGCATGAAGACCCCGGTGAAGGGCGGCTACCGCGTGAGGGCGCAGGTGGAAGGACGGCCGCTCGTCAGCATCATCATCCCGAACAAGGACCATATGGAGACGCTGAGGCGGGCATTTGACTCGATTGTCGGAAAGTCAACTTATGGCAATTATGAGATTATTATCGTTGAGAACGGGTCGGTGGAAGAGCAGACTTTCCTCTACTATGAGAGGCTGCAGCTTCGGTACCCGTTCGTGAAAGTCATCACTTGGGACGCGCCATTTAACTATTCGGCCATCAACAATTTCGGAGTGAAAGAGGCAAATGGCTCCTACCTGCTCTTCCTCAACAATGACGTGGAGGTCATCTCGCCTGAGTGGATGGAGGAGATGCTCTCCATCTGCCAGCGGGCTGAGTGTGGTGCTTGCGGGGCCAGGCTCCTGTTCCCGGACAACACGATTCAGCATATGGGCGTGATTGTCGGCATGGGCGGGGCCGCGGGCCATATGCTGAGCGGCGCGCCGTCCGGCGAGACCGGTTGCGGAGGCAGGGGGATCCTGACTCAGAACGTGAGCGCGGCCACGGCAGCCTGCCTGATGGTGAAAAAGTCCGTCTTTGAGGAGATCGGCGGGTTTGACGAGGATTTGGCGGTCGCTTTCAACGATGTGGACCTGTGCCTTAAGATACGGGAGGCAGGGTATCTTGTGGCGGTGAATGGATTTGCCCAGCTCATTCATTACGAGTCCCTGACCAGAGGGAGCGACAGGGCGAGGGATGACGGCGGCAAGCACGAGCGGTTCCTCCGCGAATCGGGAATTATCAGGACCAGGTGGCCGAAGTATTTCCGTGACGGGGATCCGTACTTTAACCCGAATTTCGATGCGGATCGCGGGGATTTCGCGTTTAAGGGAGAATATCCCCAGATGAAAAATCAGGAAGAGGATTAGAAGAACCGGAAATTTTCAACCTGTACGGTTGACCCAAAATTTCAACCTGTACGGTTGAATGTACGGTCTTGTCATCCTGAGCGTAAGCGAAGGATCTTTAACCTTCAGCGGATGGTTTGCATATGCTTTACATGCAAGATCCTTCGCTACGCTCAGGATGACATCGGCCAGATGGTGGAAAACATGCGATATGACGGTTAACCGTACAGTGGGGAATTTTGACCTAAAAGAACCGTCCCCAAGAGACGATAATGGAGGACATGAAATGTCTGACTCATATGAAGCATTCATAAAAGTATTTAGGAGGGTGGGGGAAGCCTTTGAGGAAGAACCCGCCATCATAAGAGAGCCTGACAGCAAGGGAGATCTCGACATCGAGCTTCCTCTGGAAGATGCGCAGGAAATCCGGGTGGAACTGGGCGCCCTTCCCGCCTACGTGCGCGTCGGCGGCATATCGACCGACCAGGGCGTCCTTACAACGGAGAGCATGGTGGGAGCTTATCAGGCTGCCGCCGGGAATATATGCGTGTTCTATGAAGAAAATCCCTTCTTTACGGTTTCCGACTGGTTCCCGGGTTCCCGCGTTTTTTACTGCCGCATGAACGTCCTCCCGCTCACGCCTGAGACGGCGCCGCTTATCGCAAAGGAGCTGGGCTGGCGCGATGAGACGATTCGGCACCTTCGAAAAGTGGACCAGCACAGGCAGGAGCTGCTGATAGAGCGAAGCAACCTGCTGGATGCAATTGCCGACCTGAAAGTGATCAGATCCTACCGCAAGATGCGCCAGCTCATGAAGAAGGAGGATCCCTTCCTCAAAATCCATCCGCGCCTGAAAAACGATCCGGAGGGCATATGCTATTACGTTGATGAGATTACCTACCATCGGGAGGTGTGCATGGTGCGCGGGTGGGCATTTGACAGGGAATATGTCATATCCGATATCCGCATTGTGAACGTGAAGAAGCAGCCCGTGGAGTGCAAGATTATGCGCCAGATCAGGGCGGACGTTGCCGAGCAGTTCGGCCTCGACCCGAAGGAACGGTACGGCTTCTCGATTTCCATCAATTACGAGGACATTCAGGACGACCCGCTCTTCATAGAGATTCATAACCTTCGCGGCTTCGTCCGCCGGAAGCTGAACTATGAGGCGGACGCGGAGAGGCAGCGGCAGGCGGAGGAGACCCGGCAGGGAACCGGCATCGACTACAACGACTGGGCCATAGACCACAAGCCGACGCGGGAAGAGCTGGACCTGCAGAGGCGGTATCAGTTCCGGATTTCCCCGAAGCTGTCTGTGGTCGTGCCGCTCTATAAGACGCCGGAGCGTTACCTCACGGAACTGGTCGACAGCATCAAGGCCCAGACCTACACGAACTGGGAGCTGATCCTGTCGGACGGCAGCGGCAGCCCGTCGCCTATTGAGGGTTACTTGAAGACGGTGGAAGAGTCGGATGCCCGGATCAAGGTGGTCCACAATCGGCAGCAGTTTCATATTTCGGAGAATACAAATGCCGCCCTCGATGAAGTGTCCGGTGATTTTGTCGTTTTCTGCGACCACGATGATATCTTAACGCCTGATGCGTTTTATGAAAATGTCCGCATGATCAACAAATATCCGGAAACCGAGATGATCTATTCGGACGAGGATAAGATTACGGACGACTGGATGCTGGCCGAGCCGCATTTCAAGCCGGATTTCAATCTGGACCTTCTGCTCACCAACAATTATATCTGCCACCTTCTCGTGGTGAAGAGGAGCCTGCAGGAAGAGGTCGGGGGCCTGAATCCGGCATTTGACGGAGCCCAGGACTATGACTTCGTCCTGCGCTGCGTGAGCAAGACGAAGAACATCAGGCACATCCCGAAAGCCCTCTACCACTGGAGGATATCGGCAACGTCCACGGCCGAGAATCCGGAGTCTAAAGAGTATGCTTTCTACGCCGGCAAACGGGCCGTGGAGGCCTACTATGAACGGGAAGGTATCCCGGCGGAGGTGTCCCGGACGAAAGCTTCGGGCTGGTACAAGACGACTTACCGCTGGGACGAAGAGCCGCTGGTTTCCATCATTATCCCGAACAAGGATCATGGAACCGACCTTGAAAAGTGCATCAAGTCCATTGAGGAGAAGAGTACCTACCGCAATTATGAATATATTATTGTGGAGAATAACAGCGAAAATCCGGAAACTTTCCTGCTCTATGAGAACCTGAAGAGGTCTCTTCCGAATCTGAGGGTGGTGGTCTACAAGGACGCTTTTAATTATTCTGCGATCAACAATTACGGCGTGAAATTTGCCGAAGGGCAGTACCTGCTCTTCCTAAACAACGACACCGAGGTCATAAGCCCCGACTTTATGAAGGAACTGCTGGGCTACTGCCTGCGGCCGGATGTCGGCGCATGCGGCGCCCGCCTCTATTATGCGGACGGGTCCATCCAGCATGCGGGCGTCATCGTCGGGCTTGGGGGCCTGGCGGGGCATGCATTTGCAAAGACGGGCCATGACGATCCCGGGTATATGAACCGGATCGGGTCGGCCCAGGACGTGTCGGCCGTCACGGCGGCATGCATGATGATGCGGAAGGATGTCTTTGACGGCATCGGCGGGTTTTACGAGGGCATGGCCGTCGCGTTCAACGACGTCGACCTGTGCATGAAAATAACCCAGGCCGGATACAAGGTGGTCTACAACCCGGCCGTGGAGCTTTACCACTACGAGTCAAAGTCCCGCGGAAACGAGGATACCAAGGCAAAGGTTGCCAGGTTCGAGCAGGAGGTCGGCCTTTTCAGGGAGCGGTGGCCGGAGATTTTGGCAAATGGCGACCCCTACTACAATCCCAACTTTACGCTGCGCAGGAATGGGTACGAGCTGAGAGAGAGGGACGAGCCCGTGCTCGGGTGAGGAGTTTGTTAAGATCCTTCGCTTCGCTCAGGATGACAGGGGCGAAATGCCCGGAATGACAGGGAGAAAATGCCGAAGCGAAAGGACTGAACCCCGGGAGCAACAGGGCAGAGATGCCTGGAGTGACAGGGCGGGGATGCCCGAAGCGACAGGACTGAGACACCCGGAGCGACAGGAC
>JAUMWM010000341.1 GCA_030529705.1 Lachnospiraceae bacterium | reverse complement strand
GCCTCCGACCGCAGGTGCAGCTCCGGATACGCGGTGCTGTTCTCCAGCAGGAACATATTCGTATACGCGACACTAGCCACGCCGAACTCGCTTGCCGCGATCAGCTGCGGCAGCTGCCGCCACACCTTGACCTTAAAAACATAATTGCCGGCCTCATCCTTCTGCGTGAAAAGGACCGTACCGAAATGCTCAATCCCGACTCCCGGCTTATAGAGCGCAACATAATGAATGGGCAAATGTTCCTCCGATATCTCATCCCCCTCACCATGCACGAACGCTCAGCAAGACACGCAGCCTCCGCCTCGTCCGGCACATTCACAATCAACACATCCCGTTTCTTCCAGTCCACCCTGGCCAGCTTCTCCTCGATTCCCCTCGGCAGCGTCGCTCTCTCAAATGCCGACTCCGCCGTATCCGATATCAGCTCCTCAAGGAAATTCCTGACCATATTTGTCGCGGACGGAAGGAACGGGAATCCGCCGATATTGACCGTCTCGATGCTCTTATAAAAATCATGCTGCTTATACTTTTCCTCGTCCGAATACGGGAACAGGACATACGCGCCGAACATGGTCCGGTCAAATGGGCCCGGGATCCCATCCCCGGCACCTGCACCCGCATCAAGCATATTCCGCACCGCATCATTTGATGCCGCGGCATTCCTATTCATATCATAGACGATAGCATCCCTGTACCGGTGCATCGTATTGATATCTTCCTCCTTCGGTCCTTCCAGGCCCTGATGCCTCGCCTTGTAATCCGCGTCCGCCCCGATCCGGTACTTCGCGTCAAATACATACTCATACTGCTGGCCGTTCCCCTTCTTGCTCCCGTTCTTTCCGGGAATACGTTTTGTCAGGCTCAGCACATTGTCCGGTTTCTGCGGGGTCGTCGCGGCCTGGCTCTTCCCGTCATTTTCCTGATTACTGCTCCGGCCATATCTCGGATTATAGAAAAGCTCGATCCTCTCCCCCACATGGCTGTCGCGCGTATGCTGATGGTAGACAAGCCCCTGACGTTCTTCCGGAGACATCACCTCGTCCTGATTCAAAGCCTCTCTCACGAAATTTGCCTCCTGAATATGCTGTTCCCAGACTTTATATCCTCCGCTTTCATCCATAGCAAGAGACGCCAGAACGTGCCCAAGTTCGTGAACTCCGGTATAACTTGTATCCTCTTTCCTTGTAAAGAAACGAAGAATGCCTCCCAACAAACCCTTTTTGTCATGGTTGCTGTTGTAAGACAGTGGAGCTTTATTCCCCGCCTGATCAATCACCGGTCCCGCGGCCATCATAGTGGGCAATTTTGTCAGCCCGGTAATCTCTTGCATGTCGCCTATTCTTCCGATAAGTTCCGGATAATCATGAACCACGCGGACCATTTGCTTGAGTTTTGCCTTAAAGCGGTCTAATTAGATTCCTTTAACCTTCCATTCGGTTACCTTATCTTTTTTCAGCAGCTGGGCATCCTCGTTCCCGGCGAATTTCATAAATGCCTTGTAGGCTTGTGTAGGATCTTTCGCGTCATCAATGCTTTTCTGCACCGCCTCAAGCTTATTACTTTCTCCCGGATTATACTTATTCACGCTGAGTTCATAGTCCTCAAAACCATAGGCACGGCGTGTTCCGTATAAATCACCCAGACCGTCAAGGGCACTGTCCCCCTCGCGCTGAACTTTCAGAAATAGTTCCCTCAGTTCCTCAAGTCCCATATTTTTTATCTTCCCGGTGAAAGGTGTGGGCTTTTCAGAATTATCTTTTCCGGCAATCAGAATCTCCCCATCTTCATTCCGTTCAAATCCGTCCAAATCATCATTCTCAATATTCAAAATATTCATCGACTGATTCGGGATGGAAGACGGCTTCCCTTTTCCGCCTCCGCGCATCGGATGCCGGGCCGCAAGAGCAATGAGATCATCATTCATAAAGGCTGCATTTCCTATCGGCTGTACAGGTCTTTGCGGCACATTAACAATTCTATTTCCTTTATCAGATTTTTTTCTTTTTATTCGATTTGTTAAGACCCTTTCGACCTCCCATGCATGCGCACCTCCGTATAGATTCTTAAGAATGACCGGACCGTTTTTCACGAAGCGCTATCAGGCCCACTACACAGGCAGCCATCTTAATTTTCACGCCCTACAGTGAAAAGCACTTTCACGCGTTTGCTTATGCAAGTATTATAGCGAAATATACTCATAATCACAACAAAGGAGGACGTTTTTTCGTCCTCCTCATGCTTAGTCAGTAACCATTCACGGGAGGGGTAGGACTCAAAACATGACCTGGTGGGCCTTGCGCTTAAATTTCCCGGCAAAGCGTTCGCGATGTTGTTCGAGGGCGGCACGGGCATGATGTCACGCAGGAAAAGGACGTATTCCTCGGGATCCTCCGCCATCCTCTTATAAGGCTTCATATGTTTCTATTATCTGTCTGAGATATTTTTCATGTTCTGCCCCGAGCTTTTCTTCAAATCTTTGGATCTCTGTCTGCAGTTTCTGTATGAAGGCATCTTTTTCTTTCAGATCCC
>JAUMWM010000340.1 GCA_030529705.1 Lachnospiraceae bacterium | reverse complement strand
CATGACATTTCAGTCCGTCCTGCAGTTCTCCCATTGGAAACCAATAGAAGAACTCATCACCCCTCTGCTTCCGCCGCGTCAAGCGCCTCCTGGACTTCGCGCACGCTCATGCCGTGTTCCCTCCCGATTGCGGCCAGGTCATCATATTCCCACTTGTTCCGCTCTACCCCATATCCGCTGCACATCTTGCGCCGCACTTCCCCCAAAGGAGTCCGCACCGTCTCCTCCATCCGTTCCAGGACATATCGCTTGGTCGCGGACGACCGCACTCCAATCGTGGTGGTTAGCGCAAATATCCTCCTTGCCATCTCCTCCTCCCGCCAGGCATCCGCAATCACGTGAAGCACGATTCCCGGGCGGAATTTCTTCATCTGGGCGGCCACCGTAAACACCTCCCTGGCTCCGGACGCAAGCAGCCGTTCGCAGGCAAATCCGACCTCCTCCCCCGTCATGTCGTCGATGTTGCAGACGAGTTCAACGACTTGCCCATTGGAGATGTCGGGAGCTGTTTCATTTTCAAATGCATCTGCCGAAGAACTGACCTTTCCTCCGAACATAGGATTTGCATGCTCCCATATCTCACCGAGAAAGGCGCGTACGCAGTTCATTTGTTCAAATTCCTTCTTCCCGAACCCATACCCGACCGCCTGCACCGTCATGACGGGCAGGTCATCGAAAGCATCTGCGAAATATTTGACAAGGGCCGCTCCTGTCGGAGTGCAAAGTTCCCCTTTGATTTTTCCCCCGTAAATCGGCACGCCTTCCAATATATAAGCAGTGGCCGGAGCGGGAACCGGCAAAATGCCGTGGGCCGAGTGGACATGGCCGCTCCCTACATGTATGGGCGAGGCAATAACCCTGGCAGGGGCAAGAGTGTGCATCAGCAGGCATACCGAGGCGACATCCGCTATGGCATCCATCATACCCACCTCGTGAAAATGAATTTCCGAGACCGGGGCGCCGTGGGCGCGGCTTTCCGCTTCTGCGATTATTTTATAGACCGCCAGGATATCTTCTTTCACTTCTTGCCTCGTTGCAAGATTGTCAATAATCGCCTCCACGTCCTGCATGGAGACGTGGTGATGATGCTGACAGCCTATATTTTCCCCTTCCTCTTCCCCATGAATCGTCACACGCATCCTGCTTCCGATAATGGAGTTTTTCGGCACGCATTCCCTGACAATCTCAACATTCGGGATGCCCATGGAGTTCATGTCCGCGAGAAGTTTCTCCTGTTCTTCCGCAGGCAGAAGTTCGAGAAGAGCCGCCGTCAGCATATCTCCCGCCGCGCCCATTCCTAAATCCAGATATATCGTCCTCATGACTAAGACCTTTCATTTTATTCAAATTATAGTAAACAAACAAAAAGTTTGCATTTTGTTCGTTTACTGCGCCGGATTTTGGCCGCATAAGTGGCATATTTCCTTACAAAATCCATGTACATCATTAAGGTAAACGAATTCATTTCATTCGTTTACTATAAAATCGCAGAATTAGTTCCAACGCTATACAGTTGCCCTAATTTCTTGTCATCCTGAGCAAAGCGAAGGATCTTACACCAGCAGCATTTGATGTACATATAAAAGATCCTTCGCTTACGCTCAGGATGACAACGATGCAACCAAGAAACAGAGTCTCAGTTCCACCCTCTCGCCGCCGGATCTTGCATTTCCGAGGCGGCGTAAAGGAGCGCATTTGCTATCGCTGCGGCAACCGTGCTGCCGCCCTTGCGTCCCATCGCCGCTATAATGGGAACCCCGCAAGACAGGCAGACTCTCCAAATCCGCTCCTTCCCCTCCACGACGTTGACAAATCCAACCGGCACCGCTATGACCAAAGCCGGTCTAAGGCCCGCCCCTATCTGATCTGCCAGCTTAAAAAGCGCCGTTGGGGCATTCCCGATCGAGTAGATTGCGCCAGGATAATTTGCGGCGGCATATTCCATGGCGGCTGCCGCTCTTGTCGTGCCATTTGCCCTTGCGCTGGCCGCAATATCGGAATCTGCCATGAAGCAATGCGCCTCGCAGCGAAGCTTCCCCAAGGCCGGCTTGCTTATTCCGGCGAGGGCCATATTTGTATCCGTAATAATCGGGGTATGGGCCATCAGGGCTTTCATGCCGCACAAAACCGCGCCGTCTGAAAATCGGAGATTAAATGCATAATCAAAGTCAGCCGTCGCATGGATTACCCGCCTGACCACCGCCGCATTCTCCTTATGGATCCGGATGGACGAGGCGGCCAGTTCTTGGGCGATGATCTGCATGCTTGCATTTTCAATATCAGAGGGGGTGCCGTGCTGTAATTTCATGTCAATCTTCTTCCTGCGTGGCGATGCATTGTCAATACCAAGATTCAACCGATGCGCCATGTTGTTTCATGCCAATTTGTTCCCCTTTCAGGGCGGCTTAAAAATCTCACTGTTTTTCCAGACCATTGCTAATTATACCACTTTATTTGAAAGAAGGGAACCGCGGTTCTTCGCGGCAACAAAAAACGTTGCTGTTCACGCTTCCACATGGAAATCGTCTTAGT
>JAUMWM010000339.1 GCA_030529705.1 Lachnospiraceae bacterium | reverse complement strand
CCCAAAAGGACCGTCCCCGCGGGCTGATTTTTTTCGACCCAAAAGGACCGTCCCCACGGGCCGATTCCCACAAGCCGATTTTGCTCATGATGGCAAATTCGCGCTTCTGCACACATCCGCAAGGCAGCATTTATCACAATAAGGCTTCGTCCTGGCCGTGCACACTTCCCGACCGTGGATGACGAACCTGTGGCAAAGATCGTTCCCCTCCTCCGGAGGGACAATCTTCCAAAGCGCCATCTCCACCTTCTTCGGATCCTTTATCCCGTCGACAAGCCCTATGCGGTTCGTCAGCCTGATGCAGTGAGTGTCCGTCACGATTGCAGGCTTCCCGAACACGTCTCCCATAATCAGGTTTGCGCTCTTCCGTCCTACTCCCGGCAGGGCAAGGAGTTCTTCAAATGCATCCGGCACTCTCCCCCCATACTGGTCCCGCAGAACTCGCATGCAGGCGCTGATATCCCTCGCTTTGCTCCTCCCCAGCCCGCACGGCCTGACGATTTCTTCTATGTCCTCAGGCTCTGCCGCCGCCAAGGCTTCCACGTCAGGATATTTGCTGAAAAGGCCCTCCACCACGACATTGACTCTGGCATCCGTGCACTGGGCGGCAAGCCTTACGCTCACCAAAAGCTTCCAGGCTTCATCATAATCCAGCGTGCAGTCCGCTATGGGATATTCGTCTTTCAGCTTCTCAATGACGACAAGCGCCAGCTCCTTCTTATCCATCTTCTGCCATCCTCTAACACCCTACTCCAATGAGTCCATCCACATATTAACGTATCGGTTTGCCTGTCTCTAATCCGACTTTAACCGCAAAAAATATTGCATAACCGTATCGCAAACCTCTTAGGATTGAATCATAAATTAGTGTCCCGATTTCTATCCCTGTATGCTGAAAAATATGGGACATTTATTTTTGGTCCAATCCTTACTAAATCCAATACGTGACTACTCAGCACCTTCGTCGTTCGGAGCAACACCCCTTGTCATTCTGAGTTATACTCCTTGTCATTATGAGTTATACCCCCTGTCATTCTGAGCGTTAGCGAAGAATCTTTTCTTTTTTGCGTATGCGTTTCGTTTAAGATCCTTCGCTAACGCTCAGGATGACAAAGATCCAGTCAATCAATTGAGTCGTTATCTCAAAACAGTATAATACAAAATACAGAAACTTTCACTGTCTTTCTTTCATTTGAAACAGTCCATTTTGCAAAAAAACCAGACTGCATACGTTCTTCCTCTTGACAGACAGATAATTTTGTGTTTACATGTGTCTTGACACCTGTAGCGATAGCTGTAACTGTACAGGCATTTAGACAAATGCATCCCGCGACAAATGACATTATAAAGCGAAGGAGGAGTATAGAGATGGAAAAATTCAAAGCCTTCCTGAAACGCAAAGACATCGTTTTCTCCGCAAAGCGTTATGGAATTGACGCGCTCGGAGCCATGGCGCAAGGACTTTTTTGCTCGCTGCTCATCGGCACCATCATTAATACGATAGGATCCCAGTTCCACATCGGCATCCTGACAAATCCGGTCGCAACGATAGCCGGAACCGAATACACCGTTGGAGGCCTTGCGACCGCCATGAGCGGTCCCGCGATGGCGGTTGCCATCGGAAACGCGCTCCACTGCCCGCCCATGGTTCTCTACTCCCTGATCACGGTCGGATTTGCATCGAATGCCCTCGGCGGAGCGGGCGGCCCGCTCTCGGTACTCTTCATCGCAATCATCGCGGGCGAAGCAGGCAAAGCAATCTCCAAAGAGACGAAAGTCGATATCCTGGTCACGCCGCTTGTGACAATCGGAATCGGCGTAGCCCTGTCAGCATGGTGGGCTCCTGCGCTTGGAAAAGCCGCCATGAAAGTCGGCGACCTCATCATGTGGGCAACTGAACTTCAACCGTTCCTCATGGGCATCCTGGTCTCCCTCGTCGTCGGCATTGCGCTCACGCTGCCAATCTCCTCGGCGGCCATTTGCGCGGCTCTCGGCCTCACCGGGCTGGCAGGCGGAGCGGCGGTGGCCGGGTGCTGCGCCCAGATGATCGGATTTGCCGTCATGTCCTTCCCTGAAAACAAATGGGGCGGCCTCGTCTCTCAGGGCATCGGCACTTCCATGCTGCAGATGGGAAATATCGTCCGCAATCCGCGCATCTGGATTGCCCCCTGCGTTACGAGCATGATCACCGGACCGATTGCGACTTGCATTTTCAAGTTGCAGATGAACGGCGCAGCCGTCTCTTCCGGCATGGGCACCTGCGGGCTGGTCGGGCAAATAGGAGTCTACACGGGCTGGGTGAACGATGTGGCATCCGGAGCAAAGGCCGCTATCACGGCATACGACTGGATCGGCCTCATCCTGATTTCCTTCGTCCTGCCTGCGATTCTCTGCCCGCTTATCAACATGCTGTGCGTAAAAATGGGATGGGTGCAGAAGGGCGACATGACCCTCTCATAAGAGCTTTCCTAAAGCTTTATCATCCTGAGCGTAAGACTTGTCATCCCGAACGCAAGCCTTGTCATCTTAAGCGC
>JAUMWM010000338.1 GCA_030529705.1 Lachnospiraceae bacterium | reverse complement strand
CCATGGGCCGAACCCCCGGGCCGAACTCACGGACCAAAGTCATAATAAAATTATAAAAACACTGTGAACGTAGTTGCATTTATGAAAATAAAGCATATAATGCATTTTGGTGGTTGTGAAATCCATGTGAAGGAAGAGGGCGCTCATGAACATGCCGTCAATTATCGCAATTGTCATCCTTGTGCTGATTGCACTCTTTGGTTTAGCCGTCAGGCCTAATAATAAGAGGAAAGACCGGATGGAGGTTTTCGCCCGGCAGTACATCGCGCACAGAGGCTTGCATGACAACAAGTCCGATGCGCCGGAGAATTCCATGGCGGCCTATGAAAAAGCCGTGGAAAAAGGGTACGGCATAGAACTGGACGTTCGGATGACCCGGGATTGCCAGATCGTATGCTTCCATGACCCCACCCTCATGCGGGCCACCCATACGCTAGGCAGCGTGGAAGAGAAGAGCCTTGGGGAGTTGCTCAAGCTGAAACTGTTCAACTCGGAGGAGCGGATTCCGATTTTCTGGGAGGTGCTGAAAAATATAGATGGCCGGGTTCCCCTGATTGTAGAGGTAAAAGCCGAGAGGGGAGCGGATATCGACCAGCTCTGCAAGGAAGTCGTGTTTTGCCTGGACTCTTATGAGGGGACGACATGCATCGAGTCCTTCCACCCGATGGTGCTGCGCTGGTTCAGGAAGAATCATCCGTCTTATCTCAGGGGCCAGCTGTCAACGCATTTTAAGGACGAAGGGTTTTGGAGCTATTTCCTGACAATCTGTTTCTTTAATTTTTTGACGAGGCCGGATTTCATAGCTTACGATATCCGTTATATGTACTCGATTCCATATTATCTCCTCCGTTCCATGTGGGGGGCGGTCGGCGTCGCCTGGACGTGCAAGAGCGATGGCGATCTGGAAAATGCCAGGGCGATGTTCGATGTGTTCATATTTGACAGCTTCATACCCGGCAAGAAGTCGGAAGAGGCGATGGCGGCTAGGAGGGCCGCCTCGAAAGGAGAGGTGATGGAAGGGACTGTCAGGAAGCACGTTTATGTAAGCGGCCGCGTGCAGGGCGTCGGGTTCCGTTATTATGCGACCTACATAGCCCAGAGAAACGGAGTTTCAGGCTGGGTGAAGAATCTGTACGACGGCCGGGTCGAGATGGAAGTCCAGGGAAAGCCTGAGCAGATTGACGCGCTGTTCGAGGGGCTAAAGAGGCAGCGGCATATACAGATTACCGATTTGGAGATGAAGGACATCCCCGCAGATCCGAGTTCGTATGAGATGAAGGTGAGATATTAGCAGCAAATTCAGCAAATGCCGACAGGGAATTGATTCATCTGAGAAGCTTTCTCCCTGTTGGCGGATTTGTCATCCTGAGCGTAAGGGAAGGATCTTCTAAGTACAGCAAATGCTGTTGGCCTAAGATCCTTCGCTTTGCTCGGAATGACCAGGTGCCAGATAGCAGCCAAATCAGGAAAATTCACAGTTGAAAACTTTCGGAGGAGTGAAGATGACGGAAATTCGGAAAGAGAGATTGGGGGCGAAGGTAAGGGCATTTGTAAAAGAACAGAACGTCCCGCACATATTCCCTTTCATTCTTTACCTGATTGGGTATATGTTTGTATTCCGTTACCTGGAGACGGTCCACAGGACGGGATATGTGGACGTGAGTTCTGAACTGGATAAAATGATTCCGTTTTGCGAGGCTTTCATCGTGCCCTACCTTTCCTGGTTCTTTTTTCAGGCAGTGTGGGTGGTGCTGGTATTCGTAATTGACAGGAAGACTTATGACCAGCTCACGACGATGCTGATGATCGGCATGACCGTTTTCCTGGTCGTGTCTTTTCTGGTACCGACGAGGCTGAGTTTGCGACCGTATTCGATTCCCAGGAATAATGTTTTTGTCAAATGGTGCCTTGCCCTGTGGAAGCTGGACACGCCGACAAATGTCTGGCCCAGCATTCACGTGTTCAATACCACGGCCTTGATGATGACGCTGTTCACATCAGCAAATCGGTTCCTGAAGAAAAAAATAGTTCAGATATCGGTCGTGTTCTGGTGCGTGATGATTATTCTGTCCACGATGTTCTTAAAGCAGCACTCTATTGGGGATGTGATTTCTGCGCTGGTGCTGAACGGCATCTCTTACGTGATGGTCTATCAGGCCGGCTGGTCTTTGCGGTTCAGGGAGTGGGACAGGAGATGGGCTGAGAGCCTGGGCAAGTATTGGTACGACTAGGCTTTATGATCCTAAACTTGGACGGAAGGGTTGCGCGTTGGCGCAGCCCTTTTTACATGAAGGAACTCTCATAGAAAACAGGCAGGAAGAAAGACACTTTCTTCCTGCCTGTTTGGCTCTGGACGATGCAGGGCTCGAACCTGTAACCCCTCACACGTGAAGCGAGTGCTCTCCCATTGAGCTAATCGTCCGTCCATTACTATAACACTTGCTTGGGGATTGCGCAAGAGGAAAATTGAAAAAATTTAGTTACTTCAAATGCGAGGTCACTTCATATTATCTGTTCGCACATCCGGTAGCGTCCCTGTCATCCTGAGT
>JAUMWM010000089.1 GCA_030529705.1 Lachnospiraceae bacterium | reverse complement strand
GTAGAAATGGGTGCTCCGATAGATAGGAGATTGGCACTCTAGAATAGCAAATTGCACCATTTCGTCTTTATGCGTAGAAATGGGTACTCCGATTGATAGGAGATTGACGCATTCCATTTTCTTCAAGTATGGCCTTGCGCTTCGACTGTAGAAATTGGTGGTCCGATAAGATAGTCCCTCCGAGTACTTTTTGCACGGATTAGAGCGGGAGAGCGGATTTTCGGCCATTTGCATAATGGCATATCCAGGCTCTTTTTTGGGCGAATTTCATCAAGATTCAAAGGCTCCCCTTTCCGACTCTGAAACAGGCCTTTCGTGGTCCGCGGTGGCAGAATCGGTTTATACGCTATTTTGCGTCTATATATAAACTCCATTCGAAAATATACACATCCGCCCCCAAACTCATTGCAAAAATATTTTCATTCTTCAAAAAACTCGCTTGAAAAATATTTCCATTCTCCAAAAACTCGCTTGAAAAATATTTTCCCTTTGCTTATACTATGACAGTGATTGGAGGGAAAACATGTTAAAGAGAAAAATCGAGACAGTCCTGAAATCCTGGAAAGACACTCCGGGACACATCCCCTTGATTATCAAAGGCTGCCGTCAGTGTGGGAAAACGTTCTCCGTCCGACGATTTGCACAGCAGAATTATGCCCATGAAATATACCTGAATTTCTACGAGAATAAGAACTATGCTTCTGTATTTTCCGGCTCTCTGGAGGTGGATCATCTGACAATGCTGCTTTCTGCCCTGCTTGGACCGGAAGCTGTTTTCGAAGCAGGGAAAACGGTGATTATTCTGGATGAAATTCAAGAGTGCCCGGACGCAAGGACGGCGCTAAAGTTCTTTGCCACGGATGGCAGATACGATGTAATCGGTACCGGTTCTTTGTTGGGCGTCAGCGGCTATGGGAAGAGACCCATATCTATTCCGGTGGGATATGAACAAATTGAGGAAATGTATCCCTTGGATTTTGAGGAATTTCTGTGGGCTTCCGGAATAGAGGACTCCGTGATTCGTTATTTAAGGGATTGTCTGAAAAAAGAATCTCCGGTAGCTGATGCATTGCACGTGAAACTACGCTCGCTGTTGCTGCAGTACGCAGTTGTTGGGGGGATGCCCGCGGTGGTTCAGACATTTGTCGACACGCATCAGATGAATAACGTTCTGCGGATGCAGCGAGGCATCCTGTCTGACTATCAAGATGACATGATTAAATATGCTGACGCAAAAGACAAGTCCTGCATCCGCGAATGTTTTCAGTCCATTCCCCGGCAGCTCAGCAAAGAGAATAAGAAGTTTCAATATTCCGTGGTGAAAAAGGGTTCCAATGCGGCCAAATATGCGGGCAGCCTGCAATGGATTGAAGACGCATGCATTATTCGGCGCTGCTATAATCTTTCGCTGCCGGAGCTACCTCTGGATGGAAATGCTATACAGGATATCTTTAAGGTTTATATGGTAGACAACGGATTGCTGATTGCCATGCTTGAAGAAGGTACGCAATATGATGTGCTTCAGGGGAATCTGCATGGTTACAAGGGCGCGATTTTTGAAAACCTTGCGGCTGATATGCTGATAAAGATGGGCAGAAAACTGTATTATTTCCATAAAGATTCCGGCCTGGAAATTGACTTTGTGATTCGGTACGAAGGTGAAAGCACGCTGCTAGAAGTAAAAGCTTCAACAGGCAACACCAAAAGTACAAAAACGGTATTGAATCATCCGGAGAAATACCATGTCGGAGGGGCAATTAAAGTGGGAGATTATAATGTGGGGCGTTCGGGGAACATTTTGACCTTGCCTTTCTATATGACGTTTTTACTGACGGCATTCTGACGCTGGGTGGTGGAGCAGATGGCTTTGTTGGAAAGTTAAAGGTTTATTAACACACGAAAAGCTAGTAAGTGCTATAATTAGCCTGTTTAAAAGTAAGTCAGACGGCATTTGATTGACGCCCTGTGGGAGGGCAACGAGACTCTGGCGACGGAGATTATTTCCAGGCTTTTGTGGGAAACCATCAGTTACAACGACTATCATGAGGATTACTACCATGCATTCCTTACCGGGGTGTTTGTCGGGAGGGGCTACAGCGTGGATTCCAATAAGGAGAAGGGGCTCGGGAGACCCGATATATTGCTAAAGGACAGGAGGAACAGGCGGGCAATCATTATCGAGGCAAAAAAATCGAAGAAGGAGTCCCTTCTGGACAAGGGTTGCGATGCCGCGCTCGGTCAAATCGTCACGGAAAAGTATGCCGAGGGCCTTGAGGGATATGAGCATATCCTGTGTTACGGGGTGGCTTTCTTTAAGAAGCAGGCGAGGGTGAAGCTGCTTGCGGCGGAATGACGATGACGTGGAGATTATCAAAACTGCAATCCTGCAAAGCCAATATGATGCTGCACGTTCGGTGAACGAGAAACAACTGAAACTGTATTATGGCATCGGCAAGTACATCTCGATGAATTCCAGAAAAGGATTTGGGGTAAAGGTGCGATTGATACCATCAGCGAATGGCTGGACAAAGAACTTCCTACCTCTCACCCATGGAGGGCACGGCCACTTCGGAAAAGAAGGTCTGCCCTAGGAGCAGAGATGCTTTCTTTACTTTTTCTCTGAAAGCCTCCAATAATCTTTACTATATTACTGGAATAGAGTAAAATAAGTAAAGATTAAAAGAGCTATAAACGAGGAGACGATAGGATGGTATCTTATGACGGGCTAAATGCCAGGCTTCAGGAAAAGAGGATTGCAAAGTCAGATCTGTCATCCGCTCTCGGCATCTCCTCCCGGACGATTGCGAAGATCGCCAAAGGGGAAAAGCTGTCAAAGCGGACGCTGCAGAAGATTGCCGATTTTCTGGAGTGTGATCCGGATAGCCTGTCGCGTGAGATTTCAGATAACCACATCCTGCAGATATTACGCGATGAGAAGGAAGCGAAGGTCTCCGGAGGCCTGTACCATGAGCTACAGGTGCGCATGACATACAATTCCAACCATATCGAGGGAAGCAGGCTCACAGAAGAGCAGACAAGGATGATCTTTGAGACCAATACGATAGATGTGGGTGACGGTGTTCCGGTCGATGACATCCTGGAGACGGTCCATCATTTCCGGGCGATTGACTATGTGATTGACTGTGCAGAAGAAGAACTGACCGAGGAGATCATTAAAAAGCTGCACTATATTATCAAACATGACACAAAGGACTCCGCCCTGAGCTGGTTTGCTGTTGGAGATTATAAGAAGCGTGCAAATATGGTCGGCGGCAGGGAGACCGCAAAGCCGAAGGATGTGCCAAAGAAGATGGGACAGCTTCTTTTGGGGTATAACTCGAAAGCCTCTGTGACGGTGGAGGATGTAATCGCCCTCCATGCGGAGTTTGAATACATCCATCCCTTCCAGGACGGTAACGGCAGGGTCGGCAGGCTCGTAGCCCTGAAAGAATGCCTACGCCATAACATCATCCCGTTTATCATCGAGGATGCAAAGAAAAGCTTCTACTACCGTGGGCTGACACAGTGGCGGGATGAGACGGGCTATCTGATCGGAACATGCCTTGACGGTCAGGATGTGGTAACGTATCTCCTGGACAGGCTGGATATTCCGCATGAATAAAAGCCTCCTTTGGTGAGAAGTTCGAGGATCTTGAGCTGTCCATGGATAGTTCTTTCTGTGAAAACAGTGGACGGTTCTTCGTTTCATTTTGTGAAACGAAGAACCGTCCACTGTTTCAGAAGAACGCCATTTTTCTTAACAATCTTTCGTTCCTGATCGGATTTTCTGTATATGTTCGAATGAACTTGAGTGCCTGTGCGTAGTCGTACGGTCCGGGCTTTAACTCCTCCCCCTCCATTCTAAGAATCTGCTGATAATACTCTTCGGGTGACAATTCATACGAAAGCATGATGCAAAGGATGTAGCGGGTTCTCCGCTCTCTGCTGAGTACACTGTTCGCATCCTTGTTCTGGAGTACGGATCGTATTCTTGTTCTCTGCACATTTCTCAGCTCCGGATTCACGCCATCTCCAAAGAGGATGTGTTTAAGCTCCCTATAGTTCTCGAGCCTGCCCGTCTGGATATAACCCAAAACCAGTTCTGATATCTTTTCATTGGGCACATGCCTTTCCGCTTTTTTTATCCACACCTTTTCGCGCTTCTTCCGTAATTTTTCATTTTCATCTTCTGTTGTTTCAGGAGTCCTTCCCTGATGTGGCGGTACGCTTCCTCTTGACAGCTTCCCCCCTGCCGGAATTCCTTCCGACGGATTTCCTCCTGCCGGAATTCTTTCCGATTGATTTCCTCCGGCCGGTTTATTTGCCTCAAGATTTTTCAAGACAGCAGGCATCATTACGCCAGATTCGTTAACGGGAGCAGGCTTCTTACAAGTGTTCCCTATCGGAACGTCCGAATTAGGCATGTCAAACTCTACTTCCTGCTCAAAATCCTCATTCAAACCCGCCTTTTTCTGACGATCTATGTCATACTCACGCGCACATCTTTCAAGTGCCGTAAAAATGTCGAGGATACTCTTATCCGGAGAGAGCAATTCGCTGGGAACGTGTTCCTCCATGTACTTATAATATTCTTCCCGCATTCCGTCCTCTTTCTCCATTATGGCGAATACCTTCGGATATATCATTTCGTAGGCGGTATATCCCTTCTTATCCAGAATCTCCTCGATGGTCATTCTCTTATAACCGCCCTCGTTCCGATACGGCGCGTCACAGCAAAACAAAACGTCAAACATTCTGCTGTACTCCCCCATGGAACACGTTTCCAGTTGATAGCAGAGCGGCGGGGGAAGCATTTTGTATAAACTGCGCTGCAAAGCTCTTGCGGAAACGCCATTGCCATCCACCAGATAATGGCTTCCCTTCGACAGGGCCATGACGGCGAAACAGAAGATCCCCTTCCTGCTGGATGCTTCTACAGACGATTCCGGCTGCGAAGGCTTCTGATCGGTGATTCGTGTGGTTATCGTTTTAAACCTAAGATCGTTGTCCGAGTAAATATGGAATTCCTCAGCCGGTCCCCTGCAGACCTGTTCATCGAACTCTTTCGCATCCAGATAAGGGAGCATCTCGTGCCGGAACAGTTCGTTTCCGACCAGGAATCCGTGGCTGAAGACGTGGCATCTGGAATCGACCCTGCTTTCCACAGAAGAATCCGATGCGACGACCATCATCGTTTTGGCATTTGCCGGAAAAACTGTGATAGACAATTCTTTCGTGCGGATAGGAATGTTGACATCACTCCTGCCATCGTCAAAGCGGCCCATATAATGCGAACTGTATACCAGACCGGAGGTTCGATAACCCACCCGATATCCCGGAGTTCCATCAAAACCCACGCCCGCAACGAACGCTTCGTTTACTTTGTTCTGACATTTCATGTCGATACCTCCATTATTCGCTAAATTCTGACTGCTCGGCTACTCCCCTTGTCATTTAAGAGCGATGGCGAAGAATCCTTATTTATGCGTATGTTTTATGTTTAAGATCCTTCGCTAACGCTCAGGATGACAAGGGCATAAGATCCTTCGCTAACGCTCAGGATGACAAGGACATAATCTTACAATCCCTCATTTCAAAGAATCTCCTCGAGATGTAATTCCTTAAAGAAATTCAGCATCCTCTCCCACAGCGACTCCTCTTTCGGACTGTTAGCTTTCTCCTTCAGATCCGTCAGGAACATCCCGTCCCGATTCAGCAAATACAGCAGCGGCTCGTCCAGGTTGAACGGCACGAAGTCGTCGGGATAGACAAATCCATTCTCGCCTTTTTTGGTCGGTTCCTCGCCGACCGCCGCGCAGGCGAATACAATCGGCTCCTCCCCGCCGCAGATATCCTCCATCCTTTTCAGGATGGATCCCGCATAATCTCTGAGGAAGGGGATAAGCAAATCGTGGCTTACATGTTCGATATGCTCCGTCACAAGGCCGTTTTTATGTCGGTCTAACTTGATTCTGCCATCTCTCACGAGCGAACTTTTGCAATCCCAGATTTCCTCGATCCGCGGGTCCCGGATGTTTTTGTGGGCCAGGTCGAAATTTGAAAGGATGAAAATGGGCTTTGTAAACTCATAGCCTTTGATCAGGCGGGCATCTTCGGCCTTCATCGCGTAATTCAAAAGGTACTTGTCGAGTGGGTTCACGTAATCCTGCCTTTCGTGCTTGCTGATAATGTCATTCATGGGCAGAACCAGAACCGGGATGCGGTTTTCATTTAAGACATACGAGTCAAATGCGAGATTTTGCCAGTCTTCCCCCGCCATGTCTTTTATTTGCAGGAGTGATTGGACTCTCGCTCCTGTTGTGGGATTCGAGTAGGTCACTTTGTAGGACGTCTCCTGGATTTCCACGCCCCGATGGCTTCTTTCCGGTATCTGGCCATCGCTGAAGCGTTTTGAGATTTCGCAGTATTTGTCAAATGTCGGACTGCCGGGGCGGTTCCCCAACTCTATGTTTATCACGGGACTTTCCATGAACGTGTCGCAGAGCATCATGTTCCACAATTCGGCCATTGTCGTCTTTGTGGCAGCAGCCGGACCTAAGAACGTGATGACCCGCTGCCTCAGCGAGAAGGCTCCCTGCGGAAGCTCCTCGAAGGTCTCCCTGACGTAGAAGATGTCATAGGGCTTGTCGGCTTTCTCGTCGTAAAAGAGCCTGAGATTTCCCTGTTCATCATAAATGGCTTTCATGCCGGACGGACTCCGAAAAGTGTCATGAACTTTGTTGAAGAGTTCTACGTCATCGGCATTCAGCTCGTCTTCCTTCATATTATAAAAGAGGATACGTTCTTCGGGATTGCGGCTGACAAATGTCCTCACGGAGTCCAGTTCGTCCGAGGAAGCTACGATCAGTTCCTGCGCATTGTTCGTGACGACTTTTCCTGCATTTGTGACGTAGCTGTGCGAGTTGAACCGGCTGATTCGCTCAACTCCAAGTACCCAGATAAGCAAATCCTTAAGCTTCATGATTTACTGCCCTCCTATTCTAAGAACGTCTTCTTTAACATTGTTTCCTGTTGCGTCGAGCCGCCAGCGGTGGGTCGAGCAAGCTTCTGTAAAAGCGCTTGCAGAGGCCCTTTCGCTTCAACTTACATTGATATCTTATAGGAATTTAGAAATCTAAATAGCTACATGAAAAGTAAAAAAATTGTCATCCTGAGCGAAGCGAAGGATCTTCTACCTAACCCATAGAAAGCAGAAAACTCTCATTATTGGGACATTCCATTTCGTGCGCTGGCATGCTTTTGTCTGACGATTTGTCATCCTGAGCGAAGCGAAGGATCTTATACGGACAGTGAATGAACAGCGATGGTTTTACATTAAGATCCTTCGCTTGCGCTCAGGATGACAAGGGATGCTAAGTAGGTTCGTTTTTTACTTTTCATGTGCCTGGGAGATTGCATATTTCTGATACACTCAAAGTCAAATAGTGAAGGGAGGGAAGAGATACACATGGATTATTACAGAATTGCGCACATGATACTCAATGTGCTGATGATGACTCTCATCGTGAAAAGCTCTTTGGAAGTGGCGCGCAGACAGTGCTCTGGTCAAAGCGAACCTGTTATTGAAAAAATTTCTCTTGAGGCAAATGACCTCGGTGCCGCATCGAAAAACCGCCTCATGCGTCTTATACATGTCCTCGCTAAGAGAGAAGAGAGTAATCGCATTTCTCTGGGTACGGGCAGTTATGTTATCGGCTCAAACTTCTTTGCCTCATTCCTTCCGCGATACATCCTGCTGATTGACAGCTTGGGGTCTTCCTTCAAGATTGCCGCGGAGGTTCAGGTGGATGGAACGCTTCGTCTCTCTGTCTTGAGAGGTTGCATGAGTCTGAACGGAGTGACGTACAGGAGAAATCCAAATCAGATCTTTTCGGTTCATAAGGGGGAGGCGTTCTGGATAGGACAGACAGAGGTTAAGGTAAAATAAACGCAACCGAATTTTCTGTACATCCAAAGCAACCTAATCAGCAGGGGGTCTAAATCTTTGTCATCCTGAGCGTAAGCGAAGGATCTTAACCTAAAACATACGCTTATGGTAAAGATTCTTCGCTTACGCTCAGAATGACAGGAGGTGCTGAACATAGGCTTATGGCAACAGGAGGCACTTGACACACGCTTATGGAAAAGATTCTTCGCTTACGCTCAGAATGACAGGGGGTGCTAAACATACGCTTAAGGCAACAGGAGTCATCAAACACACACCTGTGGTAAAGATTCTTCGCATACGCTCAGAATGACAGGAGGTGCTGAACATAGGCTTATGACAACAGGAGGCACTTGACACACGCTTATGGAAAAGATTCTTCGCTTACGCTCAGAATGACAAGGGGCGCTAAAAAGTTGCCCTCCAAGAAGAAAACGAGGTGGTCTTATGATAGAAACGCTGTTCCTGATCACTATATTGTACATGGTTCTCATCACTTTGCCGGCGGGCATTCCTCCGTCCGGCGAAGCCTGGGTAATAAGCTGCTATGGATTGCTAATCTTGATTGTCCTGATTACAAAGCATTGGGAGAGAAAAAAACATCGCCATTTGCAGGCAATGCGCCTGGCTCTGTGCCTCAAAGCCATCGGGTTGATAGTCAGTTTCTCATACAAGCTGTCCGGAATTGGATTAGCGGAGATACAGGCAGTGGCGCGCAGCGAGTTCATGACGATTCTTTTGGATGCCGCCTGTTTTGTTGTCGGCATTCGATTTGCTGCAAATGCCGCCCTCTGCCATAATCCCGTTTTCGGATGGTTTTCCATGCTGGTCATGCCGCTGCATTTGTTGCTTGCAAGATTTACGTCTGCGCCGATCCACGGGTCTTATCTGAGCGCATTCGGGATACTGTCATTTAGCGTGTGCATGGCATTTGCGCCATTTGCCGCAGCATATTCCTTTTGCGATACCAGATTCAAGAACCCGTTTAGCAAACGCCTGACCTCCATCTCCGGCAATGAGCTGGGCTTTCTGCTCCTTCTTGTACTCCTTGCCGGGATATCGGGAAAAGTGAACCATGAGTACGGCCTCGTGCTTGTGTTCGTTGGAGCGGTTGGCGGCTTCGTGTTCATTTTATATGGAAGAAGCACGTTTTCGAAAATTGCGCTGTCGCTCTGCGCGTTCCTGACAGCAAACCTTGTGACATTGACAAGCACAAAGGTACAAACGAGGCTTTCGACTATGCGAAGCCTCGCCGATGCGTGGAATAACGGCAACCTTTCGGGGGAGGCGACGCAGCTCTATTACTTTTTCCTCCGGGTGAAGGGCGCAGGGTTCTATGGGTATGGGAGCGGACAGCTCAGCCAAAGCCTGTATCCTACGGCATTAAATGACTATATATTCGTCACGATCTTCTACAACTACGGGGTGATTACGGGGTTTTTGGCATTTGCTCTGGCAATCATGATGTGCTGGAGCATTCTGCGAAATGAAACGAGAAACCGCTACGATGGGATCGTGAATCAGAGCATCGCCATCCTGTTCGGAGCCATTTACATCCTCTCGTTCTATGGAAACCTTGGATCGATTCCCCTTACGGGAGTTTCGCCCTTATTTATGGCCAGCGCGGGGCATACGATGGATGCGGCGGCCGCATGGCTGCTCGGAATATCGGCGGGGCTAGGGACGGGACGGACTGATTGAACGCTAGCGTTCGTTGTCATCCTGAGTCGTTCACATTGTCATCTTGAGCCATGCACATT
>JAUMWM010000337.1:131-2563 GCA_030529705.1 Lachnospiraceae bacterium | reverse complement strand
GTACGGTTGAATGTTCGTTTTTGTCATCCTGAGCGTAAGCGAAGGATCTTATATATAAAGCCATCGCTGTACATAGCTGTTCGTGTAAGATCCTTCGCTACGCTCAGGATGACAAACTTTCAGGTGGAAGCAAAACAGAAAAGGACAGAAAAATCGGGGCAACCCATACGGTCGGAAAAATATGCAGGGACTCATGACCAGCATCATCGGCCGGGCAGGGCAATCCATACGGTCGGAAAAATATGAAAAGATGATAGAAAGGTTTACGCAGATGGGAAATTTGCTTGATGGAGATGGCAGCCGCCCGGTTCCGTACCTCGGCAACCGCTCGCGGTGCAAGGCCGTGCTTGAGAAATATGGATTTTCCTTTCGTAAGAAGTTCGGCCAGAATTTTCTGATCGACGAATCGGTCCTCCTGGGGATCATCGATACGGCGGGCATTACGAAGGACGATTATGTGCTGGAAATCGGGCCGGGAATCGGGACGCTGACCCAGTATCTCGCTACCTATGCCGGGAAAGTCTGCGCAGTTGAGATTGACCGCGCCCTGCTTCCGATCCTTGAGGACACGCTGGCGGGGTGGGACAATGTGACGGTTTTGAATGCGGACATCTTAAAGACGGACATTCGGGCTATTGCGGAGCGGGAAAATGGAGGCCGGCCGCTGAAAGTATGCGCAAATCTTCCTTATTATATTACGACCCCTATCCTCATGGGGCTGTTTGAGAGCGGCGCGCCGTTCTCCGAACTGACAGTCATGGTACAGAAGGAAGTCGCGGAGCGGATGATCGCGGAGCCGGGGAGCAAAGCGTACGGAGCCCTGTCTTTGGCGGTGCGGTATTTCACGGAGCCGAAGATAGCGTTTATCGTGGATCCGGGGTCTTTTATGCCGAGGCCGAAGGTGCAGAGCGCGGTCGTCCATATGAAGCGGCACGCCTCTCCGCCGGTGGATGTAAAGGATGAGCAAATGCTGTTCGACGTCATCCGCGCGTCCTTCAATGAGAGGAGGAAGACCCTCCAGAACGGGATTGCGGATTACGGCCTCTTTTCGTACTCGAAGGAGCAGGCCGGCCTTGCGCTGGATGCCTGCGGCCTTGATCGCCGGGTGCGCGGGGAGAAGCTTGCGCTTGCGGATTTCGCAAGGCTGGCGGACGTTCTCGTGGACATGCGGTGAATATTTGCAACTGGATGATTGCTCTGATTTAGCTGTTTTCTGGTGTCTTGTCATCCTGAGCAAAGCGAAGGATCTTATACCAATAACATTTTTGCACATAAAAGATCCTTCGCTTCGCTCAGGATGACAAAATTGCAACTGAGCCGTACAGGATGAATAATTTAGAGCGATGGATGACGGATACCCTCAATAGTTCACAGAAATTCCTCATATGAATAGTAGTATGTGCCTTGGCAGTCTCAACTGATTATGAAAGAAAGGAAGTGATAATATGATGCATATAAAGAAGATAGCCGCGATGGCGGTCGCATTTGCAGCCCTGGCGGGAACGGTTCTGCAGCCGCTTAATGCATTTGCAGCAACAAAAACCTATGTGGCTCTGGGAGCCGATCTGGATGCGAATCAGAGGGCGACCGTGCTGCAGCTGCTGCATTTGACGGAAGCTGACCTTGCGGGGGACACGGTTGTCACGGTGACAAATGCCGAAGAACACGAGTATCTCGACAGCTATATTTCCCCGTCGGTGATTGGGACAAATGCCCTCTCCTCCTGCAAAGTTGTGGAGGAGGCGAAAGGGCACGGAATCACGGTCGAGACGTATAATATCACTTACTGCACGCCGTCCATGTATCAAAACGCGCTGGCCACGGCGGGCATGAAGAATGCGTCGGTCACTGTGGCAGGCCCGATGAATATTTCGGGAACCGCCGCGCTGGTCGGGGCAATGAAAGCTTATGCCAAGATGTATGGCAACGTGATCCAGCCGCAGTACATCGAAGGGGCGACCAATGAGCTGGTCACGACCGGGAAACTTGCGGAGGAGATTGGAGACCCGGAGAAGGCGGCGGAGCTTATAGCGGCGGTCAAGGAGATTATCGTCGTGCAGAATATCACAAATGAAGGCGATATCTACGTGACGATCAATAATGTTTCCAATGAAATGGGGATTAATCTGACGGACGAGCAGGTGGAGCAGATCGTCGGCCTGATGAAGCAGCTGGCGGCGCTTGACCTGGATGCTGACACGCTGGTGGATCAGGCGAAGGGGATTTATGACAATCTGAAATCCAGCGGGATTGACTTGTCCCAGTATGGGGTCACGGACGAGGACGTGAGCGGGTTCTGGGATTTCCTTAAAGAACTTATCGAGAGGATCCTGAGTATTTTCAGGCAGTGAGGCGGGGGCTTGCTCCCGAGTTTTCGGTCCGCGGGGACGGTTCTTTTGGGTCGAATTTTTTTGGCCCAAAAGGACCGTCCA
>JAUMWM010000337.1:0-121 GCA_030529705.1 Lachnospiraceae bacterium | reverse complement strand
CCTTTTGGGCCCAAAATTCTTCACCCACACCACCCGCCCCCGCGCACCGAAAAAACTCGACCCAAAAGGACCGTCCCCGCGGACCGAAATTTTTTGGCCCAAAAGGACCGTCCCCGCGGGC
>JAUMWM010000088.1:7438-9778 GCA_030529705.1 Lachnospiraceae bacterium | reverse complement strand
AGGACCGTCCCCACGGGCCGAAAAAACCCGTCCCAAAAGAACCGTCCCCATGGGCCGAAAATTACCGTAGAATTACTCCGTCTCGAAACGGTCGTCCGCAGCGCTGCCGAGCGCGTTCATGACCTCCTCGACATATTTCGTGGTATTCTCCTTCGCATCCTCGAAGTCATAATCCATGACGTTCTCCGGATCAAGGCCGAATTCCGCTGCAACCGCCGGCTGCTCCGCATTGTCAAGAACGAGGAACTGATAAGAGCCGTTCTGGGCGGCAAGTTCCACGCAATCCGGACTCAGCGCATACTCGATCCACAGCTTCGCGGCATTCGGATGCTTGCAGCCCTTGAAGATAGCCGTCGCACCGACTTCGAAAGATGTGCCGGTAGACGGGATAATCAGGTCAATGTTGCCATAGCCATTATCCTCGATCTGCGTGATGCCGTCATGCAGGAAGCCGATTCCGATGACGCACTCGCCCGTACCGACGTTCTTGGAAGGACCGGAACCGGACTTCGTGTAGACCTGGACGTTCTTGTCAAGGTCAACCAGATACTGGATGCCTTCGTCATGGCCATATTTCTGAATCATCGTATTGACTACGAGCTTAGCCGTGCCGGCCGTGTTGTAGTTGGAAAGCCAGATGAGACCCTTGTATTTCTCATCAAGAAGGTCCTTCCAGTCTTCCGGTTTGTCGATTCCCATTCTCTCAAGCTCGTCCCGGTTGACCATGAAGCCAAGGATTCCCTTGTAGATGCCATACCAGTATCCATCCGCATCGCGATAAATATCGCTTATCAGATGGCTTGCGTTCTTCGCTTCATAAGCCTCAAGAAGCCCTTCCGAAGCCGCAATGTTATAGGGATCGGTCGTGCCGCCGAACCATACGTCGCCGGACGGATTGCCGGCTTCCTCTTCAATCTTGGACTGGACTTCGCCGGTGGACAATCTCTGGTACTGCACCTCAATGCCGTACTTCTGCTGGAAATTCTCACAGGCCGCGGCCAGATACTCCTCCTCGCAGGAGCCGTATACGACGAGCGTTCCTTCATCCTGGGCCGCCTTAATGAGCTCGGCATCCGCATCCGATACGCTCTCAGTCGAAGCAGGCCCGGTCTCCGCACCGCCGGACGTGGAGGACGAGCCTCCGCACGCTGCCATGCCAAGCGCCATTGTACCTGCCAGTAACAATGCCAACAACTTCTTCATGTTCTACCCCCTTTCATTTGCCGAGGATCTATCATCTTATATGGATCCTCACGGGACGGCGGCATATCCTGCTTTTGCACAAAGCAGCTCTTAGCCTGTGAGCTTCTGCGCCGGTACAAACAAGAACCGGCAAGTATTCAATGTGCATTCTGCACAAAATGCCGCCATTATTCAATGATTTACTGGTAACAATTCTACATCAAGGCAAAGAAAATGTAAATACAAGTTTTTCACAACATGTTCCATCCGCAGTCTTGTTGTAACAGTTCACCCTTTGCGTCATAATAACTGTATTGAGCATGAAGGCTCCGTCATCCTGAGCGTAAGCGAAGGATCTTTCATCTTCACTGAATGGCTTCCTTACGTGAAAGATCCTTCGCTTACGCTCAGGATGACAAGCCGTTCATATCCAAAAGGTATTTTGCTCGAAGGGTGAAGTGTTATGTCTTTTTTCCAACAGATGGGGCACTGTTGCGAGTACATTTATCTAAGAAATTGACCGTTCAAATGTCTCTTAGTCATTAACAAAATCCTGCCTGTAAGGAGAAAAAACATCCAGAAGAACTCCGGCCTCCAAACAGACGCATCCATGCGGCACTCCGTTTTTCTTCAGAAGCGTGTCGCCCTCCGAAACCTCCCTCGTGGTGTCCCCAATCGTGAAACGGAACCGTCCGCTCTTAACGTACGTAATCTGAGTGTGGGGGTGGCTGTGCATCTTTCCGACTGCATTTTCTGTGAAAGTATTTTCAACCACCATTATGTCATCCGAATAGGCAAGCACACGTCGAACGACTCCGCCCCCCATGTCCTCTGAAACGACATCATCATAAAAAACCCATCTTTCATCTTTCATTGTTTTGATTTCCTCCGCATCGTACTAAACCTGAATGAATGACTGAAACGCGCTTTTCAAGAATAAAGACTCAGATGTAAAAGATCTACTGCCCCCACTCTCTTTCAATCCTCTCCTTGAGGTCTTCAAACATGCCAATGTACCTTTCCCTGGTATTCCGGACGATTCCTTTAGCAACATCCTCGCTGTAGGAATGCGCCACATTATTTCTGTCAACCAGGGCAGATAGCCAGATTTCTTCATCGTTGACCAACCCGCATTTGTAAGCTCCCTTGATAATCTGC
>JAUMWM010000088.1:0-7338 GCA_030529705.1 Lachnospiraceae bacterium | reverse complement strand
ACAGCGCAAGGCAGGTCGGAAAAACGGGACGGAAAGACTACTGCAATCTCCATCCCAAAGACTCGTCCTAATTTGCCATACTCCCTAAAGGTTTTAAATCCAGGGCAGGTTCGACTACAATTCCACTTTTTTCCCTTACCGAGGAATCCGTATCAAAAACACGGTCAAACCATCGCCCCCAAAACCCACACAGCAGCGATCAGAACCACCCATAAACATGAGATCCCCACTTTATAGTCATCCAGCTTCTTTTTTGCATTTTTAAGAAGCAGATCATCCTGAAATGCCTTATCAAGCGTTGCCTTATCGAGCAGGTCCTCATACTGTCTGCGAAGCAAATCATATCTTTCTTTATAGAACTCCCACCTTGCATCGACAGTGAGAATCGTAGCTGCCAGATACAACAGCGACGAGATCGAAAAAATCAAAAGTACTGCCTTAAATTCCTCCGTTCCGAGAGAACCTTGTCCAAGGTTTTCCCATTTGATGTGCTTTGCAAGGATCTGCGTCACAATAAGGGTCGTGACTGCGACAAAGTTCTTTTCCAGGTTCCCGACTAATGAGGAGACCAGCTCCTGCACCTGCTTAGTCGAAGCCAGAATGCTGTCGCTCAGACCCTTTTTCAGGTTTATGTATCGCTCCACCATCCCTTTCTGGTGCAATTGATAGCTCGCAACAGCCGACTGTAAAACCCCTTCCCCGATATTTTGGATATCCTCCGCATTCCTGCAATAAAAAGCCATTGCCTGCCTTGCGATTTCAGCCCGCTCCGTTGCATTTTCAGCATCAAAAGCCCATGCTGCAAGGTCACAAATATGACTGTTATAGCGAATCGAGCTGACAGGCATAGCAAACCTCATGCCGCCCTTCTGCAATTCCAGGAACAGGGAACCGCTCTCAAGCCAGGAAATTGCGGCGAGATACAATAAGGAGTACACCGTCTCATAGCGATTGAACAAATCTTTAACCTGATGTCCATTCACATCCGGAAGCTTCACGGAACTTGCACTTTCATGAAAATCGCCGGGGAGAAGCACATTATTCATCCTCCCCATGAAGAGGCTGGCCTCGTTATACCGCTTAAGTTCTTTCAGTCTCTCACCTTTACGGTCCTTCGGCGGAGCAATCGCATTCGCAAAAGTAATCGTTTTTGTTGAATATTCTATCTCTTCATCAAGAACCAGAAAACAAATCCCGTCCGGACGTTCTGTCAAAATCCCGTTCAGATAATCCGGCAGAACTCCTGCGGATCCGTTCTGCCCCGAAGAGCGGCCAAGAAGAAATTCCGAAAACGCGCACCAGTCATAGACGCTCCGCACACCATTTTCCGCTAGTCCTTTTTCGATATACAAACTGACAGAGTACGGGGCATTCAAAACCGCTTTTCCGGCAAATTCAGCATATGCCTCCCCATCAAGACCCCCATTTATCGTGATGCCCGCGTCCTCTTCCAGACAGGCACCCTGTTCATGAATCGTCAGTGTGCATTTGTCCCAAGGCATTGGAAGCCGCAGAAAATCTTCCATTTCCTCAGCCGATGGAACGGATTTGAGCAAGATCACCAGCTTTAGTGAATAATCGCCCCCGCTCTCCGAAACATGGGCTGTCCCCTGCTCCCGGCAGGCATTTGCCGTTCCGCCCTCTGCCGCCTCCTCACCATCGGCGGCATAAGATTCCCTATTAGATTCACCTGCCTGGCTGACCTGGCAAAAGCTCGCCGGGTCTGCCCCGAACAATCTAAGAAGCTCGTCTCTGATGTTAAACATAACGTCACCTCATCTGGGATGCAGATTTTTTCCGCATTATTCCCCGACATACCCGGCACTTTTAACGCCGTCCGAAAACGATTGTTTTGGACTGCGCTCTCAGGCAAGATCACAAGTCATTTTTAAACAGTTCCTTATCAATTGTCGAATTTTTCAAATGCATTGCTGTCGGTACATCTGATTCTGATATACCTTATTCCCTCCGAATCCCTGAAAGACGTTATCCACTTCTGGGGTTCCTTCACCCGCTCACTGATTGTCAGTTCAATACCTTCGGCAATGGAGAGCTTTTCGCTTTTCAGCATCCTGGCGATGTCCGTCGAATCAACCGTGAATTTTCTGTCGAACCCCCTGTCATCAGGCAGGGCGGCAAGCTGGTTTTTCAGAGTTTTCAAAAATGAGGTATCCAGTTCCTTTTCCTGCGGCCTGTAGTCATCAAGCAGCTCATCTACAAATTCCCCATAGTCAAGATGCGTCTCCTTCCGCATTCTCTGAACCAGCGCGTTCCAGAGGATTAAAAAATCATTTGCCGAAACCGGCTCCACATTCTTTTTCAGAATTCCCCTGACCTCCTGATACATCAGTTTAGAATTGGTTCTGTTGTCCCGCTTTTCCTTCACTTCAAGAAAAACATCTGTCCAGTATTTAGCCGGCCTGTCCATGTAGACATGAACCTCTTCAACTGTAACCTTCGGTGTTTCTGATATCATGACCACCGCCGTCATCCAGATGTCTTTTGAGTCTAACGGAATTCCGACATGCTCTTCCAGATTCTGCCCTTCCAGAAACAGTTCATGATTTACTTTGGCGATGATGAAGCATAACTTCCCTTCACTATTGCGAAGGAGCGAGAGAACAAAGCTCCCTGTCCTGATCCTTTTGTCCCTGACTGGTTTTTGTTTATGCATGGAACTTTCGGCGGCAACCAGCCTGCTGCCAATTCTTCCGGCCAGGTCGTCAAGGTTAGCATCATTTTGCGCCTCAAGAGGGTCGTGCTCCGCATTCGCAAATGCACGAATTATTTCGGACATCTCCCCCTCTTCATCCATCACATACGTGCGGGTACGCCTGTTATTAACTGTGTGTTCCAGCAATTCCCGTATATATTTTTTTACCTCATCCGATTTTTTCCGATCTTGTAAGTAAAACTTATTATCCTCGGGATTCATCCATCCTATGCAGTAATAGTAGATATTCATGTCCATAACTCGAACTCCACAATTCCTTCCTCCAGCGTCATGCTGTTGTGTGTACACGGACGGCACAAGGGTCCCAGCGTCTTGCCGCCAACTCTGGCAATTGCATCCGACCTTTTTACAAACGTACCATTTCAATCATTTTGCTATTATTTGCACCGTCTTGTTTCCGTATACTGCGTTGTCATCAGTCGGCATAGCCCGCTATGCCTCCTTCTCCCGTCACACCATCTCCGTCAGGCAAGTATGCTTTTTCGTCCTCGCGCTGTAATTGATCCCCACCAGCAAAACGTGCGGATAATCCTTAAAACGATCAATGTACCCCCGATCATGAATGCATTTCAACGCATTTTTTTAGCGGACCGATTATATTTAAGTTCCAAAATAATAACCGGATCGCTCTTGCTAATTGGGCAAAAAAGAAAGTCCACATATCCTTTCCCGGCCTTATCCTCGCGAATTATCTTGTAGCGATCCAAGGCGGCTAAATAGCCCACCGTCACCACGCAGGCCAGGCTATTCTCATCATTATATTGGAAGAAAGGTATTTTTTCATCGTGAAGCTCCTCAACAAGGCGGGCAACTTCTCTGTGATTTCTCTCCAAAGTGGCGGCGAGAAGCTTTCTCGAATCTTCCAGCGTCTGCCTAAGCCCCATCTGTTCCGATGACAAAGCCGCCTGAAACTTCAGCATCAGTTCATGGTTGGGTATGCGTAGCTTTCCGTTATAATAAGAAAGGAATCCGTAAACTACCATTGCAGACAGGATTTCATCCTTCGTACTGATCCTCGTCTTCTCAGCAGCAAAACCCGTCAGCCTGATTGCGATCTCCTCCCCGGAAACCATACGAATGACATCCTCTCTCAAATCATGGACATTTCTCTGAATGATATCGCGAACCTCGTTCATAGGACCGGTTCCGGTCCAGTTATTCTTACAGGCTCCTTCTCCGATCGCCTTGGACACGGATGCGGGATTGTAAACATGGATGCCGTCCTCCCGGACATATCCGTCATACCAGGCGGACAATTCTTCAAGAGCCGGCCTCTCAAATCCCTTCCTGTGCATTAGTCCGGCAATTTCCTTCTCTGTCAACCCAAAATATGAGTAAAACTTCGCATCCTCAAAAGCAGAAAACTCATGGAATATATTCAAGGGAGATCCGCTTGTATATTTGGCAATCGGCAGAATCCCCGTCATATAGGCAAATTGCACGTAGGACTGGTCTTTCAGCAGAACTTTCAGAAAGAGAATGTACGCTTCCTTATCCTTTTCCGTCATGAAAGATGCCTCGAATACGGCATCCCATTCATCTATCACGAAGACAAACCGATCCCCTGTCTTTCTCAGCATCTCACTTACGGACTCCCACGAATCCGTCAGCGCGGGATACGCTTCCCGAATGTCGCTCTCCATCTGCCTCTTAAGTCCTGTGAGGAAATCCTGATAAGAATTCGTTTGTTCCGTGATGAGATGAATCATATTGATCCGAATGACTTTATGCTTTCCCTGATTTGGCCAGCAAAGAGACCTGTCATGTGTCATTTTCCATTCTTTTTCCTGATTTTCTCTAAGCGTTCCAATTTCCATATTTGCAAATAAACGCCCGCTCTCCTCCGCCGTGCTCTCGTCAAAGAATGCGGCAATCATATTGGCAGCCACGGATTTTCCAAACCGCCTGGGGCGGGTGATGCAAATATACTTGTTGATTTTGCCGGCATACCGATAGACCTCATGAATCAGAAGAGTCTTATCGACATAGGTGTCTTTATTTGCTTCATGTTCAAATAGCGTGTATCCGTCTCCGCTGTTCAGAAAATTCACACCTCCACCCCCTCACACTTGCCCTCACCTTTCATGCTGCATCCTTTCCGTACCGGCATCCCTCCCGTATCGGCATCGCCGCATGAATCAATACACCACATCGCAATCGTATGCATGATTCCAGTGCAATCATAAACAACTTACAGAAACCAATCCCCAGGAAAACAATAAGGACTCCGATGTAAAAGACCTACTGCCTCCACTCTCTTTCAAACCGCGTCTTGAGGTCTTCAAACACGCCTATATACCTCTCCCTTATATTGCGGCCAATTCTTTTAGCAAACGTCCCCGCCACTTCATTTTCCCGTTCCATTTGCGGAAAAAATGCCTTATTACTTACCGCTTCTGAACTTCCGTCATTCTTCCACGCCCCTTTTCTTCGACATTCTAGACCTTCCTCTATGATTCTCCGAGATCAAAAAAGCTCAATTATGCAGGTATGAAGCTTAGGCACTTACAAGTGATTTTCTGCGCAAAATGGCAAAAGTTCTGTCCTTGTCATCCTGAGCGTAAGCGAAGGCTCTTTACAAAAAGCAACATTCCGCTTTATGCAGGTTAGGATCCTGACAAAAATAAATGCTGCAACTTGCCGGTCTTCCCGACTCCACTCGCCCCAAAATGCTTACATAGTACGCTTGTCGCGCATTTTGGGACGAGCTCATTCGGAAAAAATCCTCAGCAACTTGTAGCATTTATATCAGAATCCTTAAAATCTGAATGTGTATCGGAAGGTTCCTTTTATATACCTTCAATTTATAAAAGAAGAGCTTTCCTGCCTCAAGCAGTATTGCAACCATATCTATATAATATTTTTCGTCGCGGTTTTGTCCTATCTATGAGTGCCATCTTACGTTAAAGAACATTAAATGACTGACATTCTACCTCACTGGCTCGCCTGCCGCTCATTTCTCCAACAATTTCGACATACCAGCCTTTCGCATGTGCCTCTATTGCTCTACTATAATCATCTTTTTCAAGTTTCGCTATAACAGTCCTTGCTCTGTTATTGTCATCTATATATACCACAGTTACTTTTCCGGCTTCTCTGTTCTCAACATCCGCAGTAGCCTCCAGACGTTTTATCCGACCCACGATTTTACGGTTCTTTTTGATACTCCCTTTCATTTTAGTAACCGTCGCATGAATTGGCTGATAGTAACGGTGTGATAAAGACACTTTTGCCGGAAGTTCTTCTGTCATCTTATGACCCGGAGCCCATTCAGGTATGAATTCGATCCTTGTCCCTTCCTGTTCAAGATTGATTCCTAACAATGCCTCATAAAAATTCGCACTGATTCTATCTTCCGTACTCGTATCCGCAAGATTATACTGTCCATCATCAATTCTGTCTTTTAGTTTTTGAATGCTTTTTACTACTTTAGTCGTAACTTGTCTTGTAAAGTTTGTCTCACCCTCCTGTTCGTCTTCAAATAATTCAAGTTGGTGGAATTCGCCTTCTCTCATTTCTGTCATCGGACAAATAACGGAAACCACATAGCTTCCCACTTCTGTCTGACCGAATCGGCAACCGGAAAGAAAGGATGTTATCTTAGAGTCCATCCGGCCCTGATGAAATGCAGCCGGTTTGATTACATCCTGTGCTGCGGCTCCCAGAAGTCTTTTGGCATTCTCATACACGCCGATTGCATCGTCAAGCAATATGCTCCCTGATACGGCATTCTTTTTTTCAATCCTTATTTTCAAAATATCGGCATTTGGATTCAGTAAATATAGGAAAAGTCCTTCAAGCGGTCTGTCTTCACACTCAGCTACTGTCTTACATGCCTGATACAGTGCTTCATTATAATCCGACAGAGTGTCTTCCATTGGAATTGTAACCTGATAGAACTTATCCTTCTCCTTTTGAAAAACACGGACATCTTTTCTTTTTGTCCGGAAATGGCTCCATCCTGTATCTTCTAAATATTTGGCAAATGCTATCGGGTTTAATCCCTTTGCAAGCTCATTGTAATTTACATTATAAACCATTCTCATACCTCCTCTGCCATCTTTTGAAGGAGTTTAAGAAGTGTATCCGGATTCAAATAGTTTTCTTTGGGAATCATTACTGAAATGGTATTCTTATTTTCGGTCTCTGATGAGGATTGAAAATTTCGCCAAAACATTCTTCCCTTAATCATCAGTTCTTCCTTCGTCCATTTAAGCCAGTCCGACTCATCCTCAGGAAGGATTAACACAGCAAGTATAATCGGTGTTGTAGACGCAGTTCTTAAATCGTTATAATTCTTCGTTTTAAGTACATATGTCAGTTTTTCATTGTCTTCTTTATATTGGGATGGCGAAGACGTTGCCTTAAGCTGAACTCTAAGGCTCACTTCACACTTTCTGGCCTCCGACAGGACGATCAGTTTCTTAATGATTGCATCTGTGCTGTCATCATCGTGACGCTGTAAATCAAATGCTATTCCTGCTGCAGCACAGATTGCTGACATATATGCTATACTAAGATCTTCTTTAATGGAAGATTCTTTCATCCTGTCCATTCCTTTCTGTTTCCTTAATTAACATTTCTAATGCCATGTGCGTCCCGCC
>JAUMWM010000336.1 GCA_030529705.1 Lachnospiraceae bacterium | reverse complement strand
GACAAGGCCATTCCGGAAGGCTATGAAGAGCAACTGATTTACGGTATCGCCTTCTATGCGAAAACGGCGAGGGTGAAGGCGGAAGAAGTTTCATATCGGACGATGTCATCCACTTGCGCAGAATATTGCAACGCCACCTGGGGCGACAATTAAAGAGCAGTTGAACGACAGAGGCATGAGCCAGAAGGAGTTTGCAGCCAGGATGGATATGTCCGAAGAGCATATCAGTAAGCTCATTAATGGTGAAGCGCAGCTTACACCGGAGACCGCCGTTAGGTTAGAGATGGTTTTAGGTGTACCGGCAAAGTTTTGGAATAATCTTGATTGTTGCGTTTGGTATTTCTGGAAAAAAGGAATTGATTAGGAGGTTATTATGGATATTAGCATTCTACTTGCTCTGCAGGAATTTAGAAATGGCGCGGGAAGCATTCTCGCCGATTTCATGTTGAAAATGACCTTTTTGGGGGAACTGAATACGGCCCTCGTGATAATGGCCGTCCTGTACTGGTGCGTTAATAAAGATCTGGGCACGTATCTCCTGATGGGCTGGAGCGGAAACCGGCTGGTAAATGGCGCGCTGAAAGTAACCGTGTGCGCATACCGTCCGTGGATCAGGAATCCTCAGATCGTGCCTTACGGAGACTCCATTACGACGGCGACGGGATACTCCTTTCCGAGCGGGCATACTATGAATGCCGCTTCGGTGTTTGGCGGAGGAGCCGTGCGGAAAGATATGCCGGGGAAGCTTCGCATAGCCCTCGGCATTGTCGTCGTTCTTATCGGGTTCAGCCGGAACTACCTCGGGGTCCATACTCCTCAGGACGTGCTGGTCGGAATGGCTGCCGGGATGCTCGTCATGTGGCTTGTCTGCAAGATGATGCGGTATCTGGGTCAGCATCCGGAGAAAGCATTGCTAGTTATGTGTATAGGAATCGGGCTGGCCGTTCTCGTGGCTGTCTATGCGGCGCTAAAAAAATATCCGGAAGATTTTGACGCGGAGGGGAAGCTGATTGTTGACGGCGCAAAAATGGCAAATGACACTTTCAAGGGAGTCGGCTGGTGCTGCGCTTTTCTGATCGGCTGGATACTGGAGCGTTCCTGCGTGAGGTTTTCAACGGAGGTTCCGCTGAACCGCAAATTGATTCGCGTTGTGGTCGGGCTTATCGGCTATTATGCGCTCAGCCTCATTCTGCTTCCATTAATCAAGGAGGGGATTTCCGGTCCTGTCGGAACGACGCTATCATGCTTTTTGCAAATGTTCTACATTGCTTTCCTGTTTCCGGCCTGCATGAAGTATGTCGAGAGGGGAGTTTAGGAGCATCAATAAAGAAACAACTACGGTAAACTAGATTGGGTTAGTAAAAGGGCTTTGTCCACACCAAATGTTGGAATCGTTACGATGGATTGATAGTACAAGGCGTGACAACCGGCGAGAAAGGTTTATCTCTGAAATAGGGAACGGAGTTAGAGTATGTTAAAGATATATTTGGGAAATATGGAAGGGGCTGTGTATTATCCGCCGACCTATTTCGACAATCAATATGAAGACGAATGGATTACAAATCCTCTCTCGGTTGACATGATAAAGGATGTAGATAAATCTGTTGTCATTGGACCGCATCTTATAGAAAGCCCTGTGCTGGGTCCCATCTCCGTGAGAGAATTGTCAGGGGGCGTAAAGACGCTAATGCTAATGGCTTTTGACGAAAGCGGGAAGGTTTTTAACGCCTCGGCGTGCGGCGACAACTGTGCAAAATGGATTCTGGAGATTGCGAAAAGGAAGGACCTGACAATCAATCTTCGACATTTGATGGATTTTGGAGACAGGACTTTTGCAGCCGAATTACTGAATACGAATGAGACTATCCACACTATGAGGGAATTCGTCATTAAGGGCGGAGAGTATGTCTGAGGGGATACGTGATGAAAGGGAAGCACCATGTCATAGTGAAGAACAGAAGCCTTCACTACGAATTCGATATTAAGAGGAACATTACGATTATCCAGGGCGACAGCGGAACGGGGAAAACGACATTGGGGAAAATCTTTATAATCTACCTTACAGCGTTGATGAAATCTATGGAATCCGCTCATCAGGAAAATATCAGACGACGCAAAGGACATACCAGACGTTTTACAGGCTTTACAGTTCTTCGGAGCAGTGTTTTAGGGCGGGAAGCCTAATCCGGTATACCGGCATAAGCATAGTATAAAGATGGTACTTGCAGTCATTGGCAGGTTATGACCAAATACCCGGTCTGAGGAAAAAACCTTCAACCGGGTATTTTGCTACCCTTTCTCTCGTATTAATATATGACTCAATCCTCACTCATTTGCGTCAGAATTGTTCTTTTTAAATTTGCACACTGTCAATGAATCCAGTATATGCAGCAGGGCAACCCTATCATGGTAATCCAATATTCGAAGCTTTTGAGAGATAATAAGTTCTTCTTTATCCGGCTCAATTCCTAGCAATATATAATCTGCAGAAGTATCCACCGCAAAACAAATATCCTTCAAGGTGTTCACTTTAGCACCACATCTCCCCTGTTCAAGCATTGCGACAAA
>JAUMWM010000335.1 GCA_030529705.1 Lachnospiraceae bacterium | reverse complement strand
GTATAAAATTACATCCCTTCTTTTTTATTCGTTCTTTCTTTGCACACAATTTTATTCTATAATGACAGGGCAAGGTTGCGGGATGCATATGCGTTAAGGAGGCAGGTTTGAAACTTCGTTTCAAATCTACCATTAACGGCATCCGTGCGTAAGCACGGAGCCAGAAAAGAGGTAATTATGGAAAAGTTAAAAATACTTGTTGTGGATGACGAGAGCAGGATGAGAAAGCTTGTCAGGGACTTCCTCGAAAAAGCGGATTACCAGGTCATTGAGGCGGAGAACGGCGAGAAGGCCGTGGACATTTTTTTTGACGTCAAGGATATCGCCTTGATTCTGCTGGACGTCATGATGCCGAGGATGGATGGATGGCAGGTGTGCAGGGAAATCCGGCAGTATTCAAAAGTCCCGATTATCATGCTGACGGCCAGGGCGGACGAGCGGGACGAGCTGATGGGCTTCAATCTCGGGGTGGATGAATATATCTCGAAGCCGTTTTCTCCGAAGATTCTGGTTGCGCGCGTCAATGCCGTCCTTCGCAGGGCGGGCAAGGCGGACGCGGCGGAAGTCCTCGAGGTCGGGGGTATCAAGGTTGACAAGACGGCCCACCAGGTCTCGATCGACGGCGATCCGATTGAGCTGTCCTTCAAGGAATTCGAGCTGCTGCAGTATTTTGTTGAAAATGTCGGCATTGCCCTTTCGAGAGAGAAAATACTGAACGCCGTCTGGAATTATGACTACTACGGCGATGCGAGGACGATCGATACCCACGTGAAGAAGCTTCGCAGCAAGATGGGCGCGAAGGGCGAGTATATCCGGACGATTTGGGGCATGGGCTACAAGTTCGACCCGAATGGGGAGCCGAAGAGGGGGTGAGGACGAGGCATTCCCAGAAATTGTTTACTATAATGATGCACACGTATTAAGAAACACAAGGAAACCAGTCATGAGACACTCGATTCGAACACAGCTGCTCGTGACATTTATAGGGATGATGCTTCTCACCCTTGTCACGGTTGGACTTATCAACGGCCTGTTTCTGGGCCGTTTTTACAAATACCAGAAGACGCGGCAAATAAAGAAAACCTACCAGACCATTAATGAATTATCCATGTCGCAGAAGGATGACTTCTCGTCCGACATCATGCAGATAAGCGTCCAGGAAAACATAGACATCCTTGTGACGGATTCTGATTTCAGCGAGATCAATTCGACGGGCAAAGATCCGAACCTGATGGCTATTCGGCTGTTCGGCTATTATACCGGCTTTTACCAGGACGCTATCGATGTCATTGAGAAGACGGAGAAGTACGTTCTTCAGGAAGCTTCCGAGGAGGCTATCAGCACGAAATATCTGGAACTATGGGGCCAGCTTGACAATGGAGACTGGTTCCTTCTTTGGACTCCTTTAGAGAGCATCGAGAAAGCGGTCACGCTGTCAAATGAGTTCTATATTGTCGTCGGCATTTTCGTCACCTTGATTGCGGTCATCGCGATCACGATTCTGTCGGGGCGGATAACGGCCCCAATCATCCAGCTAAACGATCTCTCCCAAAGGATGGCAAATCTGGATTTTGAAGCCAAGTATTCAGGTCATGCAAATAACGAGATCGACCAGCTCGGGGAGAATTTTAATAAGATGTCCGGGGAACTAGAGCGGACTATTTCCGAACTTAAAACGGCAAATGCCGAACTCCAGAGAGACGTGAAAAAGAGGGAGGAGATAGACGAGGTCCGAAAGGATTTCCTGAATAACGTTTCCCATGAACTGAAAACGCCGATTGCCCTGATTTCCGGCTATGCGGAAGGCCTTAAGGACAATATCGCTGAGGACAAGGAGAGCAGGGATTTCTACTGCGACGTCATCATTGACGAGTCGGCGAAGATGAGCACTATGGTGGGGAAGCTCCTGTCCCTTAACAGGCTGGAATTCGGCAACGACCCGACAGTCATGGAGAGATTCGACATCGTTCCCCTCATACGCGGCGTCGTGCAGGGGATGAAGCTTCTCCTTGACGAGAAGGGGGCGCAGGTAACGTTTTCTTCCGAGGACAGCATGTATGTCTGGGGTGACGAGTTCAAGATAGAAGAGGTCGTCACGAATTTCATGAGCAACGCCATGAACCATCTGGACTATGAGCGGAAGATTGATATCCGCGTCCGCAGGGAGGGAAATCTAGTTCGGACTTCCGTCTTCAACACGGGCGACCCGATCCCGGAGGCGGATATCGACAAAATCTGGGACAAGTTCTACAAAGTAGACAAGGCCAGGACCCGGGAGTACGGCGGCAGCGGGATCGGCCTGTCGATCGTGAAGGCGATCATGGACGGCCATAATCAGGAGTGCGGCGTGAAAAACTATGGCAACGGCGTGGAGTTCTACTTTATGCTGGAGGGCAAGTAAAACATCGACCCAAAGGGGTCGGTTTCGGTCCGCGGGGACGGTCCTTTTGGGTCAAAATTTTTCGGTCCGTGGGGACGGTCCTTTTGGGTCAAAAATTTTTGACCCAAAAGGACCGTCCCCGCGGGCCGAAATTCGTTGCTATAAAGCAGCTTTCGTGGTATATTTACAAAA
>JAUMWM010000087.1 GCA_030529705.1 Lachnospiraceae bacterium | reverse complement strand
ATACGCTTTGATAATCTCATAGTAGTGAGAGAGGGAGTGTGATATAATAAGAATCGCATGCATAATTTTGAAACTGTACAGAATAATACCCGTATGTTATTATAAAAACATGGTTGTACCAAACTGTTTGTACCGGTAAACTTGACCAGGCTTTTTAAGGGAGACCTGTGTATGAAGAAGACTTCTACTTTCATTGTGAACGTGATCATTATGGCTGCCATATTGATTTTCGTTGTGTTCTATTCCAGATTTGAAAGCAAGGATGCTTATCTGAGACAGATAGAGCATTTTGAAAAAACGACGGTCACTATGGAACGTGTAACGGAGAATTATCTGGAAGGCGAGCAGCGTATCTGCGATGTTTGGGCGCAGTATATCAACAACAGGAACATGACGATGGAAGAGGCGGCCGATTATATCCGTGCCTCCCATGTGCTTGATAATATTTCAGTACATCTGATTTCCCTTGATACGCTCACAGGCCTCTCTACCCGCCCGAAACAGGGGACGACCGACGTGTATGCTGTTTCCTATGAACGGGTGGGCCTTCTGGCAGACGTGAGATGGATTAATGATATCGGAAAATCAATCAACATAACCCGCGCTTACACCAACCCGATGAACGGTGAGCAGTCACTGGCTTTCTGCAACCGAGTTACGCTGCATGTACCGGGGAGCGAAAACACCGGGGAAGCGGTTTTGCTTAGGGTAATTCCCATTTCAGAGGTCGAACAGAAATGGGTTTTTCCTCAGGAAGAGTTTGCGAACGCTGAGCTCTCCATGATTGATGCCGACGGAGATTATATTCTGAAAGGTTACAGTTTTAAGAACTCCAGTTTCTTTGAGTTTTACAAGTCTTATAATCCTACGAATCCGGAAATGTCGAAGGAATTGTTCGACAGGATCACCTCATCGACAGGCTCCGTTTCCATGCTCAATTCGCACGGACAGGAGTGCATACTTGCCTTTACCCCTGTCACTGCCACGACCGGGTGGACACTCCTGAGTCTTGTGCCGGCGAAGGATCTCGAAGTAGATACGGAAAACTGGCTGCTGCCCGGAGTCATTTCTGCCGGCCTGCTGATTCTGTTCCTTTACGACATGTTCTATATGCTGCACATGAACAGGCGTCTTCAGATTGCAGCCATGGAAGCGGAATCCGCAAGTAAGGCAAAGACTGATTTTCTATCCACCATGTCCCATGACATTCGCACGCCCATGAATGCCATTTTAGGCCTTACGACCATTGCCGAGAAGAATCTGGGGGACGTGGAGTCGACAAGGGAAAGCCTTCGTAAGATCAGTCTTGCCAGCAATCATTTGCTGACACTGATCAATGACATTCTGGATATTTCCAAGGTGGAAAGCGGAAAGCTGAAATTGAGTCCGCTGACGTTCTCCATCGTGGAAACGGTCGAGAACCTTGTGAATATTTCACAGCCTATGATCAAGGAAAAGAAAATCGAATTCAGCTTCCACATCAATCAGATGGAAAAGGAATATCTGTACACGGACCAGCTTCGTCTGAATCAGATTTATATTAATATTCTATCCAACGCAATCAAATATACGGAACCCGGCGGACGTGTCAGTGTAGATATGCGCGAGGAAGAGAGCGCTGTCCCCGGCTGCGTACGGCTGATCTATATTGTAGCTGATTCAGGAATCGGTATGAGTCCGGAATTTATGGAGACTATGTATCAGCCTTTCTCACGTCAGACAGACAGCCGCGTCAACAGCATTCAGGGAACCGGCCTTGGCCTGGCTATTACAAAGCAGATGGTCGACCTGATGGGCGGAACGATTGAATGTCAGAGCGAACAGGGCAAGGGGACAACCTTCACCGTTACTCTGGATATCCCGATAGCCGACAGGCAGCTGGATGATTTCAGGCTTGATGAGATCGATGCCCTCATCGTTGATGACGATGAGATTCTTCTGCAAACGGCGACCAATGAATTTGAATCTCTGGGCTCCAGAGCGGATCAGGCACACAGCGGAGAAGAGGCGCTTGGGATGATTGCCCGCAGACATGAGTCCGGAAAGGATTACAGCATTGTGGTCCTTGACTGGAAAATGCCGGATATGGATGGTATTGAAACGATACGCAGGATCCGAACGGAAGTCACCTCGGACATCCCCATACTGCTGGTTTCTGCATACGACTGGTCAGACATTGAGGATATGGCGAAAGAGGCAGGCGCAAACGGTTTTGTCAGCAAACCGATTTTCCGGTCCACCCTCTACAATAAAATCAACGAGATTCTCGGCACTGAGTCCAAATCCGTCGAACCGGAAGACGATTATTCCGATTTGGATGGAATGAATATCCTGATAGCGGAAGACATCGATGTTAACTGGGAGATCATATCCTGTATGCTCAGCATGTACGGAATTACAAGCGATCGCGCAGAAAACGGACGTGTCTGCGTGGATATGATGAGCACGGCTGCGGAGGGCAGTTATGACCTGATTTTTATGGACGTGCAGATGCCGGAGATGAACGGTCTCGACGCAACGCGTGAGATCCGGAAGCTGGAAAATCCCTGGGCATCCTCCATTCCGATTGTGGCCATGACAGCAGACGCATTTTCAGAAAACGTCACGGAGTGCATGAACGCGGGGATGAACGGGCATATAGCAAAGCCTATAGATATCAAATTAGTGATTAAGGAAATCCGAAGAATCAAGGAAGGAAGGGAAAAAATATGAAAAAGATGGTGTGTATGATTTTAGCGGTGCTCATGATTCTGGCGGGTCTTACTGCTTGCGGCCAGGAGAAGCAGGAAGCTGTGACGGAGGAGGGCTTTAAGCCGTCTCTGGATACCTCCGTCAAAAGTCAAATTAAGGTTGCCGGGAATTACGACAACTTTGAGGCCCTGGAAACGGAATTTGACCGTTTCAATGAGTATTACCCAAATGTGGAACTGATGTTCACGAAGGTCGATGACTATAACAACATGATCGGCACAGCCCTGAACGGAAACGATGCCCCTGACATTTATGTCAATAATTCCTGGATGTATGGCAGGGAACAGTATAAATCTTCCATAGATCATGCCGAGAATCTGGCCGATCCTGCGCTGGGACTTGATCTGGACTGCATCCGCAGCAATATCATCCTGAATACGGAGGACGGAACGCTCCCGATGGTTCCCGTTTTTTCGAACACCTACGGCATGCTCGTGAACAAGGATCTTTTTGAAAAAGAAGGTCTGAGCGTTCCCACGACCTATCAGGAACTTGTGGAAGTGTGTAATGCGTTCCGCGAAAAGGGTTATAAAAACCCGATGATGGGATTTTCAAATGAAGAGACGACATCGCTCTTCACATTGACGATGTATCCGTTCTTCTGCGCCACTGTTGCGGATGATGCAGAGGCTGTGAAGAAACTCAATGCACTTGACGCCTCAGCCGGCGAGTATATGCGTCCGACTCTCGAGAAGATGGAGCAGTTCATAAAGGATGGCTGCGTGGATCTTGACGCCTGCGCAGAGATCGAAAACAACTATGACGCCGTGATTCTTCGCTTTTTTGAAGGGGATGTACCCATGATGGTCTGCTCCGGAGATGCCGTCTCCGGAACAAGGAAACGGGAGAGCCGGTCAGAGGCTTTTATTGCCAACCCATTTGCATACACATTTGTCCCCATTCCCATGTCGGACGAAGGTGCTTACTTCCTTGATATGCCGAATCTGCAGTTCTCAGTCAATAAAGACAGCCGGAATCTGGACATGGCCAACGAATTCATGCGTTTCCTGATCACGTCACCGGAACTGAATGAGATGGCTCAGAACAAGGGTCTGATGTCGCCGACCAAAGACCTTTCTTTTAATGATATGTATGCTGCATTTGGGGATGTGCCGGAGTCCCGGGTTCTGTCGCCGGAAGTATTTGGTTTGACGGATGATGCGGTCATTCAGTTGAGGCAGGCGGTTTACGGTGTTGGAACCGGAGCAATGACCATTGACGATGCGGTTGCCGCCTATGGCACTTTTACCCAATAACCAACTCAGTGCAGTCGGGAAAATGGACCGGCAAGTTGATCCACTGTAAGTACGCAGCACCCCGACTGTCATTCTGAGCGTCAGCGAAGAATCTTTACCTTAAACGAATGTTTTACGTGTACAATCCTTTGCTTGCGCTCAGTGCGACCAAGCATTCCGACTATTATTCTTCGCTTGCGTTCTGATGACAAATATTCAGACCAACCGCTGAGCAGTTATGATCTATGTATGACCTGACAGAAATGAGGTGGACTGATGGATTCTACAATCAGGATAACCAGAGATGAAAACGGTATCTGGCATTGGATATACCGCTTGCCGATGTTTCGGGATTTTTCGATACTCCGAACAGTTATCAAAGCGATGGAAGCTGTCTACGCGGTTATGTTCCTGTTCAGTATAGTCATAATCTATATCAACGGCAGTACTCTCAGCCGCTCAAGAGGCTTTATCCTCATTATGCTCGGAGTCGGCGTGCTGATACTTCTTCTTTCGGTCGTCTGTTATTTTGGGGTCGCTGCCATTTTCGGAGGGTATTACATTTTTGTATATACCATGGACGAGAATGCACTCAGCGTCACACAGCCGGTCGGACAGGCAAACAAGACAAAAGCCATAGGCATGTTTGCCGCAACAGCGGGAACGCTGAATAATAATCCGGGCGTGACCGTCGCCGGTCTTGCAGCCGGAGGCAGCCAGATAGCGTACACGAAATTTGAGGATATCCTGTCACTGAAATTTGACCGTAAGGGCGGAGAAATTCGCATACATTCGTTTATGACATGGTATTCCATTTACGTGCATCCTGAGGATTTTGCATTTGTGGAGGAATTCATGACAAACCGGTGCACAAAAGCGAGGGTGACAGTGCTGTGATCATGTTATGCAGCCCCGCGATCCCGGATTCCTGAGCCGATCAAGCCATGATCGGCAATTTGGAATGTCTTGATTTTTAGACTGAGGAAACAGGAACACATGAGTTCATCGACTAAACCAACAGAAAAGACTTCATCACGTAAACGCCGTCATATTTCTCTGGCTGCCCAGGTGAATATGCTGATCATCCTGATTACTCTCGGCGTTTCGCTTTTGATGGCGGCGATTAATGCCAACACTTATTACCGGGCAATGATTGATCCGTCTACAGAAAAGCTGGAGAAAGCTGAAGCAGATGAACTTGTACCCTATCTGGAATATTTCTTGCGAATTCTCGGAACCGAGGAGATGAAAAATGCCCGGGAGCCTTAAAAAAATGACGGCGGAGAGAGAACGGATCAGTACCGAACTGGATCTGGCTGCCCGGATCCAAAAGAGCATGCTCCCATGCACTTTTCCGCCTTTCCCCGAAAGAGATCATCGCAGACGTAAAGAGCACGGTGGATGCACTTGCAGGCTCGGAGGAACAGTTTGACGACATGACCATGCTGTGCCTTGAGTATAAAGGAGGATGAGAATGCATCCACAGGATCCGAAGGAGGGCAGAGGTCGGCACAGCCAGCTTCTGCCCCATGTACTGTCATATTGAACAAATTGAAGGGAGCACTCTCCTGAGCCGGTCCGCCAGCATCGTATTGCGTTTGTCTACGGTCAGATTGCGGACTGCGTAGGCGAGCGCCTTTTTTGTCCCGACGAGAACCAGGATCTTTTTTGCGCGGGTCACGCCGGTATAGATAAGGTTCCTCTGCAGCATGACATAGTGGTTCATGAGGACAGGGATTACCACAATCGGATACTCTGAACCCTGCGCTTTGTGGATCGTCGTCGCATAGGCCAGCACGAGCTCGTCAAGCTCTGTGGAATCATATTCTACAGAGCGGCCGTCAAAGCTTACCCGGAGCGTCCGGTCATCCGGATTGACACTTTCAATGTAGCCGATATCTCCGTTGAAGACTTCCTTATCGTAGTTGTTGCGAATCTGCATCACTTTATCGTTCTGCCGATACAGGATGCCGCCCCGCTTTAACACATAATCCGGCTGGGGGAAGCGACCCTGGGGTGGGGGAGGATTTACCGCAGCCTGCAGAACCTGATTAAGGTTCGCGGCGCCGACGATGCCTTTTTGCATGGGAGTCAGTACCTGTATTTCTCTGGAAGGAGTTTTGTAATAACGGGAAAGCTTTGTCTTGACCAGATTTACAATCTCCCGGGCAGCATTTTCAGCCACAAGTTGTTTTGCGGAAGGATCGTCCGGGTCTAGACCCTTCTCCATGTCCATAAAGAAAAAATCTGTCCGGCGGCCATTTGAAATGTCCGGCATTTTTCCTTCATTGATCCGGTGAGCGTTCAGGATGATCCGGCTGGTCCTCGCCTGTCTGAAAATGCGGGTAAGGCGTATCACCGGAAAACAGCCGCTGTCTATCATATCCCGAAGGACATTGCCTGCACCGACACTCGGGAGCTGGTCCACATCCCCTACAAAGATAACTGTCATCCTGTCCGGGATCGCTTTCAGTAAGTTATACATTAATATGATGTCGATCATGGAGCATTCGTCCACAATCAGGACATCCCCGGTGAGCGGATTGTCCTCGTTTTTCTGGTATCCTTCCGGCGGTTTGGCTTCCAGAAGGCGGTGGATAGTTTTCGCTTCCATGCCGGTCGTCTCAGATAACCGTTTCGCAGCGCGCCCTGTCGGAGCTGCAAGGATGATTTTCGCATTTGCTTCGCGGAATGCCGTTATGATGCCGAGCGTGGTGGTCGTCTTACCGGTACCCGGTCCTCCGGTCAGAATCAGGATCTTACTCCGGACGGCGGTCTCGATTGCGTGGATCTGTACTTCATCATACTGCATGCCGGTCTTCCGGCAGATGCTTCCCGCGAGACCGTCGGGATTGATCTGAATACCTTCGCGGTTCATGAAAATGGATGCCAGGCGTCTTGCAGTTCCGTTTTCTGAAAAGAAGAACGGAGGTAGATAGATGGCTCTTTCAGGCGGTGAAATCTGCTCCGGCTGCAGCGTTTCAGGATCAGCTGCTTTGGCTATGACTTCTTCCTGTGAAACAGGCGACGTTCCTGCATCTCCCTGCCGGATCGAGTCCCTGGTTGTGTTCTCCTGCGGAATCAGTTCTGTAATAACATCCCTTTCCCCGATCATCTGGTCCAGCGTCATCGTGATCAGGCTTTCATCGACTGAGAGCATCTCCGCGGCTGTCTTCGTAAGCATATCACGGGTCGCATAACAGTGGCCCTCGTCCGCAAGGCGGTTCAGGGAATACAGGATTCCGCTGCGCAGACGGACATATTTCTCATGGCCAAATCCCATTTTTTCGGCAATGATGTCTGCTGTTCTAAACCCAATTCCCCATATGTCATCTGCCAGGCGATACGGGTTTTCCTGTACGATTTCGATACTCTCGTTTCCGTATGTTTTGTATATTTTCGTGGCATGAGCGGTGGAGACATCATGACCCTGAAGGAAGAGCATGATGTTCTTGATCTCCTTCTGCTCGGTCCAGCTTCTCCTGATCATCTCCACGCGGAGATTTCCGATTCCGGGAATTCTCAGCAGGTAATCAGGATGTTTTTCGATGACATCCAGCGTATCTTTGCCGAATTCCTGAACAATCTTTCGGGCGTACTTCGGTCCTATTCCCTTTATGAGGCCGCTTCCGAGATATTTCTCCATGCCATAGACTGTTGCGGGAAGAGTTTCTTCAAATGTCTGTATCGTGAACTGGCGGCCATACTTCCCATCAATCTTCCAGAAGCCGCCAAGAGAGAGGACGCTGCCGACATGGACATCCGGCATCTCTCCCACAACGGCAACCAGGTCGGGGTAGCCTTTTGCCCGGCACTTTATGACGCTGTAGCCGTTTTGAGGATTCTGGTAGGTGATGCGTTCAACGACACACCTGAGATGTTCCATGGCGACCGCTTCCTTTCCTTGATGGCATTTGTGCAAAATCTGTAACCGGGAAATTATTAAATGTCACAAAATAACTCCGCTATATAACGGAATTATTTTGTGACAACTCCTTGTCCGGTTTTAACCGTTTATTTCTGTGTTTCCATCAACATAATGAACTTGTCTTTGAATAATGCTTTGATCCTAAGGCGCATGGCCTGGATTTCTTCTACGCTGCTTTGCGTGTAAGTTCCTGTTTCGATGGAGTATCTCTTAATTGCGTTCGCTATCGTGTCACAATGATCCATCAGTTTTTCTTCAGTGTACCAGATATCCACGAGCATAACTTCTATCGAACTTTTTTCGTTGGACTGATGGAAGCGGCGTATAGTGCGCATTTTGATTATTTCACACATCTCCGTGATGACTTCCCGGTATAGTTGGACAGTATCGGACAGTCTTGGCATCTTTTCCGTGAAGCCTGTGATCGTGACATCTACGATTTCATGGAGGGATGTTTCGAGTACGAGGCTTTCCGTCTGTTCCGCCTCTGATAAGGAGCCTTTCATATTGGTGATTTCGGCCAGCATTTCCATTGTCTGTTCACTGATGTTACCGATTCGGCCAAACGCTCTGTTAACAGTTGTGAAGAAATTGGAACGGGCCGCGTCATTATCCGAAAGATCGGCCTTTGCAATCTCAATCAGGTATTTTTCAATCTGATCACGGAAAGCGTTAGACCGGTTGCATAACTGCTTTATTGAGTCAGAAGGATTCGATAGTTGGCCGTAGTTGATCAGTGCCGAAAAAGCTTCCCCTGCCGTGCATCGTTCCCAGATGTTGTGGCGTGTGATGGGGCAAAAAGACTGCACAGGGAAAAATGCCCATTTTGCACTGGAATCATAAATATCTCGTTACTTCAAAACATATTTTTCAATGATTTCCGCCACCGCGTCATGATCGCAGTCTGCCTCGGAGATTACGTCGCAGTCTGGAAGGATGCCCTTGGCCGAATTTGCAACTCCCGCCCCAAGGCCCGCCGCCTTGATCATGGAAAGGTCATTGAAATTGTCGCCGATTGCTATGGTGTCCTTTCTATCCACGCCAAGCATATTTGCAAGACGTATCAAACCTTCGCCCTTGTTGACGCCTTTCCGGTTGAACTCAATGTAGCGGTTAGAGGAGTAGCTAACATCCATATCTCCGGTTATATCTGCAATCTCCCGTTCGATCCTGCGGAGGAAATCGTAGTCCGGCCTGGTGAAGAGTACCTTTACGATTTCCTCGTCTTTCAGAAAATCCAGGCTGTCATCCGTTCGCTCGATGACATTCATGCGCCCATTCAGGAATTCTCTCTCGCCGAAAGAGTCCATGCGCCAGACGTATACCTGGTCTTTGGTATACAGATGCAGGCCGACATCGTAATTCATGGCGCGCCTGAACAGGGCATCGGCTTCGCTATAGGTGATGCCCTGATAATACAGCATCCTGTTGCCGGCATTTTCCGTGATAAGGCCTCCGTTGAGACTGACTACGTATTCTTCTGGCTTGTCTTTCAGCCCCAGTTCTTCAAGCGTCCCCTGGACGGTCGTGTACGGCCTGCCTGTCCCGATGACGAACTTGACGCCGAGCGCAGATGCTTTCGCAATGGCTTCCCGATTTCTTTTGGAGACTTTTTTATCCCATGTCTGAAGCAGTGTTTCATCAAGATCGCAGATAATAATTTTGTACATTTTCACCTCGTTTTTAGGTTTCGTGCAAATGTGCGGAGTCGTCAATGGCAGATTTGAAACGTTACTTTTCACGCCATCTGTTCTTATTATACACTATTTAGGCGGTGGATGTAAAATTAAATTGACAACAAAAAGCTTTTGTCATCCTTAGACTATTCCGCCATCAATTTTCTTAATGCTAAATGTCTGTACATCTGCTATAATAAAAGCGTAGTTTTTCGTTATTTTTT
>JAUMWM010000086.1 GCA_030529705.1 Lachnospiraceae bacterium | reverse complement strand
ATGTGGATAAATAGGGAAGGGAAACTGCTCGGCAGGCCGCATGAGTCCCTGTCATCCTGAGCGCAAGCGAAGGATTTTAACATTAAACATGCGATGAAGGAAAGAAGGGCAACTCCTCATCAGGCTCCATCAAGCCTTGTCATCCTGAGCGCAAGCGAAGGATCTTAGCAGTAAAACATACGCTGAAGGTAAGCATTCTGAAATAAATGATACAACTTGTGATGTCGATGAGGTTTTTGCCGAACTGGAGTGCTAGAGAAATGAAGACATATACAGTCCGAATCACCCGACAGGCACGTGAACATCTGAGAGACATCAAAAGGTAGATGGAATGAAAATTAATTAATGATTTCAGTGCAAAATGGGCCTTTTTCCCTGTGCGGTCTTTTTGTCCCATCACACGCCACAACATCTGGGAACGATGCGCCACATCGCCCCCAGATGTTGTGGCACAAGCTGGAACAAAAATCCTCGCACAGGGAAAGATGCATTTTGCACTGAAATCATCAACGCCAAGTGCGAGCTGGCATTTGCGGTCCAGCAGAACAGCTCCGTCCTGGGCAAGGGACTCGTGCTCTACGACCAGACAACGAAGAAGGCGCAGAACTGGGCAATCCAGAGAAAGTGGGATAATTCGTTCACCATCACCAATTCCGTGTCCGGCTATTCGGCCGCATTGTCGGGCAGCGCCGCAAAGGCCGGCACGACCCTGAGGACGGCCAAGACGGCCACGACCAGCCTGCAGAGGTTTTACTTCGTGGAAGTGGACGGCGTGGATTCGTCTTACAATGGCACGTGCACGATCAGGGCGTCGAAGAACAGGAACTATGCGGTCGACGTGATTGGATGCTCGAAAGAAGCGGGAGCCGATGTCAAGCTCTACGCATATAACGGCACGCCGGCCCAGGTGTTCAAAGTGATATACAGCGGAGCTGGCTATTACCGGGTTGTGAACGTGAATTCAGGGCTGGTCCTCACGGTGAAAGGCAACACGAGGAGGAACGGAGCCGATGTCGTCCAGGACAAGTGGGAAGCCCTGAGCGGCCAGAGGTGGAAGATTAAAAAGAACGGAAACGGCACCGTGACGCTCACGAACGCGCTCGGGACCGTGCTTCACCTTGCAAACAATTCGATACAGAACCATTCGAACATTGTCGCCCGGGTACCGGCCGAGACCGGGGCGCAGAAGTGGGACTTTGTAAGTGCGGCATGATTAGCCGAGGGATGACCTATTTGCGTCACACCGCAAAAAGGTCATCCCCGGTTATCACGTTTTGAACCGCATATGCGTACTCGTTTCTCTTAAGTCCTTTCACCGTTATGAGGGTGACGTGCACCGCCTTCTTGGGCGCGGCTTCCATCCTGAACACTTCGGCTTTATTTGCCAGATTGCCAGCATATTTTGAATCGATGGCAAATTCATCATCCGTATATTTCATCTCGCACAGATTGACGATGTCGTCCCGCCTGTCGATTAACAGGTCGATCTGCGCCCCGTCCTTCTTTTTTTTGCTCCTCCAGGAATATTCCGTGCTGGAGATGCCGGTGATTCCCAGTGCCGCCTTGATTTGCGGAACGTGCCACAGGCAGAGCATTTCAAATGCATTTCCCCGCCATGCGTAATACGCCGGCGTTTTATAGTACTTCTGCCATGAGTCGATGGCCTCTTCCTTCAGGAAATACTGCGAAAACAGCACGAACGGGTCAATCAGTTGGTAGATAAACCCCTGCTTGCTTGTCGTATAATTCCTGTATTTCCTTATGAATCCGCATTGTTCGAGTTCCCGCAATGCTTTTGTAAGCCCTTCGCCGTCCGAAATGCCGGATTTCCCTGCCAGATCCGTGCGGCTCATGCCTCGTTTTTCGTCCGCTATAGTTGAGATTATTTTCATATGGTTGCCCGGATTGCGAAACAGGGATGAAAATAGATGGTCGCATTCATAATGGAGCTGGCCCAGCGGGTTTATGACCAGATTATCAATGTTCTGGGCAAGGCTTTGCCTTCTGTCGAACAGATTCAGGTAATAGGGGATTCCCCCGAATACCATGTAGCTGTCGATGATCTGCCCTCTTGTCATGACGATGCCATTGTTTTTAAAATACTCTTCGCATTCTTTTAAGCTGAATGGGTTCAGAAGTATCTGTCCCGTTATCCTGTTGTAAAAGCCGCCCTTGTCAAAGAGTATGTTGTTGATGATCCACGAGGTCGCGGAACCGCAGACAATCAACAGGATGTCAGTTTCGGTCGAAGCCCAGCTGTTCCAGAAATATTCGAGCGCCATTCTGAAATCGGACCTTGGAGTGTCCATCCAGGGAGCCTCATCCAGAAAGACCACCCTTCTTCCGCTCGCAAAATCCCTCGCCACGTCCTTTTTTTGAAGCAGGCATTTCAGCCGGCGAAATGCCTCGAACCAGTCCTTCGGAATCTTTTTGTCTTCGTCCCCATACGCCGTGAGGGCTTCGTTGAATGCCTTGAGCTGGCTTCTGGTTTTCCCATCCAGGACGCCCATGGAATAAAAAGAGAAACGGTTGTTAAAATATTCTTTGACAAGAAAGGTTTTTCCTACCCTTCGCCTTCCGTATACGACCAGAAATTCCGGTCTTCCTGACAATACGCTTTGCTCGAGCCGGTCTTTTTCCTTCACTCTCCCGATAATGTTCATTTTTACCTCTTATCTGAGCATGTGCATATGCGCGGGTGCCGTTAACGGCAGATTTGAAGCTGAGTTTCAAACCCTACCCGTTTTGCTTATAATCTGCTGAATTTAATGGTTTTTACCTTGTTTCAGCAGATTATAGAGGAAAAATTGCTTATAATCTGCTGAAACTTCTTATATTATATCATTCGGGGAATTTTGTTTCAAGTTCGGTTTTACTACTTGCAGGACAGTCTCTGAGAATAATTGAGCCTCCATGTAAAGGTTAACATGAAACGGATTGAATTCTCTATAAATATCCTGTACAATAGAAATACAAAGGCGAACAGAAGTTCAGGTGGGCGGCATGCCAAGACGAAAAAAGACGCCCTGCCGAAAGATGCAAATATCTATGCGGCAAAGTACGGACTGTAGTTTGAGAACTTTTGCCGGGCACTTTATAATTTGCATAAGATCGAATCTAATGTGGCGCATTCTTACAGCGAGGACGTTGCTAAAGGAATAGTCCGGAATACCAGGGAGAGGTACATTTGCATGTTTGAAGACCTCAAGACACGGATCGAAAGAGGGTGGAGGCAGTAGGCCTTTTACATTGGAGGCGGTACGGAGAGGGTCTCTGAAAGGCAACGAGAGAGCAGCGGTTTTATTACATTCGCTGTTGTTCAAGTTTGCGCCAGAAGTTCTTTTTGAATTCATGCCTTGATTCGAAGAAATCAGCCTCGGAATTGGAGAACTGACCGATGTCGATCTTACTTTTGATGTGGTCTAAAGTGCATACAAGATCAGCGACCTGAAACAACTTGTAGTCTGCAGGGCTCACCTTGCGTACCTCAACATTGGAAAAAAGGCTGTTGAAAAGAATATTCAAAATGCGCTTCAGAGGTTTCTGGCCGTTATCGTAATAGATGATGATTTTATCGAATGCGCGCCAGTAAGCATCATTCTTCTCAATTTCGGTCTTGATTTCCTTTGTGATTTTTGCCTCCAGAACATCGGAGTCCCTGCACTCTGACTTTCTGACTTTAGCTGTAAAAAAGCGAATCGGGAGTTTTCTCGTGAAGCGGAACAAAAGATTGAAGAGCTTTTTTCTCTCCTCCATATTCATGTTCTCATAATCAGATTCTCTCCTGATGAGGGGACCGGTATGTAAGGCGTGGTATGGAAATCCGAGGGAAGAAAGGTAGGTTTCAAGTGAATCAATATCGGGCTGGATGGAATCAGACTGCTCATGTGTTACGACGGCAACGATGTAGTATGGGGAATGACTCTCAAACTTACCGAAGTCACCGGCTTCGTCTATAAAACAGCTTAGAATGCGCTCGGCCAAAACAGTTGTCTCCTATATCTGAAAAAAGAAAAGGCGCGGGATCCCCACGCCGATTCGGTGGACCAGGGTCTTTCGACCAGCCCCAACCAGCATTGCTGCTGATCTTACTGTAAGTATATGCGAAAAAAGCCGGTATGTCAACTGGCTGCGCAATTTAAAGGACAATTGTGTAAGTCATTTGTTGTTACCCTGTTCACACATCCGGTATCGACCTTGTCATCCTGAGCGTAAGACAAGGTCTTTTGCCATCTACAGCGGTTTTATGTAAATGAACTTTCGCTACGCTCAGGATGACAAGGACACAGCTTTTGACATTTTACGCAGAAAAAACTCTAAAGCTTCTAAGTGCCTAATGAGGAAGATGGGAGGGATGAACATGATAGGAAGAACCACGGAAAGCGCTTTCCAGGATGCGCGGGCTGTAAGTCTTACGCAGGGGGAACTGGAAAAAAACAACAGAATAAAGACGTATTTCCAGAAAGATGACAAAATCCCGAACATAGATGGGTACTTTGAAACACTTGGATCCGCAGGACTTCCCCTGAAACGTTTTGCCGTGCAAATCAAAGGCAAAGATAAACTTGAATACAGAAAGACTCTGAAGAAATACTCATATTCCGCCGACTCAGGCTTCTTCCAGTACATGCTGGAAGGGATTGAGTCGAATCCGGGGATGTTTTTTGTCGCCGAGAGGAATACCGGCAGGGTTTTCTTTAAATACGTTTCCGGGGAATTTCTGGAAGAACTTGTTCGTAAAGGTCTGCTTTCCCGGGGCAGTTTTACGATTCGTTTCGATGAAGAGGATATACTTGACGAAAAACGCTTTTACAGCCTGTGCGAGGAGATTCGAAACGGCGGGAAGCTGCCGTTTGATCCGGATTCAATTATACCGGCAGATATTGATTTCAAATCCATCCGCAAGCTCTCGGAAGGCCTGTGGGTCAACTGGAAAACCGGCCGGCTTGACTGTGACGTAACCGCGGCATTGCTGGAAGAGAGGCGGGACCGCAACGTAACAGCGGCATTGCCGGAAGAGAGGCGGGTCACGGATGCAACAGCGGCATTGCCGGAAGAGAGGCGGGATTGCGGTAAATTTCTATATCGGGAGCAGGCAGGCAAACTCCCGGCTCTGCTCTCGAAAGCTTCTCTCCGTCTGCTCTCCGTCCTTGTACAGGGGGAAGGCGCAGTGGTGTGCTGGGAGGAACTGTACCGGCGAGGAATCGTCATGCACGAAACGATTGGGAAGACAAGGCGGGCGTCTGATCAGGTTCTGCGGGAGGGCAGCGGTGAAGCCTATGCGGAGCCGGACAGGGAAGATTTTGCCGAAATGGCAGCGGCCGGCGGCAGCGCGCACCCGACGGGCGTAGAGATGGCGGCCGGCGGCAGCGCATACCCAATAGGCGGAGAGATGGCGACCGGCGGCAGCGCATACCCAATAGGCGGAGAGACGGCGGCCGGCGGCGCATACGTGACCGGCAGAGAGATGGCGACCGGCAGCGCACACCCGACAGGCGAAGAACCGGAGGCTGTTGGAGGTGCGTACCCGAAAGACGGAGAGATAGAAAACGCTGGCAGTGTGTATCCGTCGGATGAAGAGGCGGAACATATACTTGAAGGAGCCCTGAAGACAGTTGACGGAGAAGAAGCCGGGGATTCGCTCAAGCAGAAAGTCACGGCAGTCATTGCCGCAATACGGGAACTCTGCGCCCAAGCCCCCGGTCTTACGAAAATAGTGAGGCCCGCGAAGAACGGAAAAGGTTTCCGAATCATCCTGAAGGAAACGGGAATCAGGAGCATGCGCGGGTATTTTCCGGAAGCGGATGGGACGGATGCCGCAAATGCGGAGTGGGATACGCTGACGAAAAACATCGAGAACGGCTACTGCGATACAAAAGGCTGGCTCAGGCGGCACTACGCGGCAGTCTGCGCTTCCTTTGAGGGAAAAATATCGAATGCCGGCGGCAACATTAAGAAAGAATCGAAGGTATTTGGAAATTATACGATGGCGGAGGCTTATAGCCACGCCTATGCCCAGTCAGCCCGCGCCGATACGGCAGAGCCGATGCTTGACTTTGTTGAACAATGGTACCGCGAGATTCGGGCGCAAATGTCCGCGCAGCGCATGGCGTATAGCGACGAAAACGCCTTAAACCGGGTGCTGGTCCTTCATGGGAATCCCGGGGACGGCAAGACGACTTTCTGCAAGAAAGCTGTGTACGCCCACTGCCTGGAGGGATGGCTTGCTGATGTGCCGCATGTCGTCCGCGTGAGCCTGAACAGGAACGAAAACCGCGGAATTCTGAAGGAGAAAAGCCTTAATCTTGCAAATGCCCTCGGCATTTTCATGAGACCCACGAATCAGTTCCTGTTTTGCGCCCCGCATAAGCTGGGGGAGGGATCTGTCGTAATTCTGGATGGCTATGATGAGCTTGTCGGCGATCTGGCGGGGGATGTGAATGTATCGACATTTGCGGAATTCTGCGACCGTGTCAGGGAGCAGGCTGATATTTGCAAATGGTTCGTCATCATAACATCGAGGACGATGTGCATAAGACGCGAACTGGATGAAAAAAAGGATGATTTTGAGACCGGGACGGTGGCGTCATTTGCACCGATGACGGTTGCGCGGCAGGATCTGATGATCGACCGGATGATCGAACTTGACGAGGCGCGAAGACAAAACTCCGGCCCCGGCAGAACTCCGGGCGGCAGTAATGATGTGACAGATCTCCGGACATATCAGGAAGGGGAACTGAAAAAACTTCGTAACGAGAAGAGAATCAGAAAGTTTCTTGAAATTCCGATTCTCTTCCGTATGATCGTCACCACAAGGTTCAAGGCGGGCGAGGGGGACTGCGACGGAGGCCGGGCTTTACGGCAGACTTTTCCATAACCTGATGCAATACAGGGACAGGACAAGGGTCAATGAGGCAACACTCATTGCCGATTACGAGAATATTGCCGCCAGGATTTTTAATTATAATAACGACATCTGCCCTTTCGGCAGCGGCGATGACGAGAACAAGGAACTGATCTATCTCTTCCTCACCAAAAATGAGGAGGAGAAAGGGGACGAACCCGAAGAGGGGACAGACGGGCAGAAGAAACGGGGGGCAAAGAAGCGGGGCGGCAGACGGAAAGAAGGGCGGCTCGGTTTTCTCCACGGTTCTTTCAGACAGTATTTCCTCGCCCGGTATCTTGTTTCGGGTATACGAAAGTCCTGCGCTGAAGGCGGCAAGGAGGAGTTTCTTGATTTTTTCCGGAATCTGCGCGCCCGTCCGATTTACGAACACCTGGTATGGACGTTCGTGTATGAACTTGTCAGGATCGGGGGGACGGAGCAGGATCCGTTCAGGGATACTATGCCGAACGAGGACGCTGAGCCGGACTGGCCGCTAACGATGAAGGAGATCAAAGCGGTTCGAAAATTTCTGGACGATGAGATGGCGTTTGCGGATTGGATGGCCGGTGACGCTGCTTATGAGCAGGGTCCCGATGCGCAGAAGCAGCGATGGCTCATGGCGGAAAACGCGGTATTCAATCTGGTAAGCGCCCTCGTGGCGGCGGAGAGGGCTTGCCGGGAAGAGGGAGAAGAGGCTGACGGGTATCGGAATTACACAAATCTAGCGAGGCTGCTTAGAAGGGGATACTGGGGAAGCGATGTCGGAATATATCTCGAAGGAGCGGAGCTTGCCGGATGCAATCTGTACAGAGCGAATCTCGCCAACGCGTATTTGGCAGGAGCCTGCCTTAAAGGCGCGTCCTTAAGGAGCGCAAACCTTAAGGGCGCGGAGCTTGAAGGCGCGGATCTCAGGGACACGACATTTGAAGGAGCGGATTTATCCGGGGCTGTCATCAGGAACGCGTTTTTCCGGGGGGCAAATTTTGCGGGAGCGAATCTTACCGATGCTATTTTGGAAGATGCTTCCCCCGACGGACCGGACGCCGGTGAAGACGGGAATGGGGAGAAAGGGGCTGAGGCCGGAAGGGAAAACACAGTTTTTAAAGGAGCAAATCTCACCGGCGCCAAAATGAAGGTTATCCATCTTGAAAATGCTGATCTTGTGGGCGCGAATCTTGCGAATGCAGACCTGACCGACGCGATTCTTAAAAGCGCGATCCTTACAGGGGCGGATCTTGCGAATGCAGACCTGTCCGGGGCAATTCTTGAAGGCGCGTATCTGACCGGCTCGAATCTCAAGGGCGCGGATCTTTCCGGAGCGATTTTGACCGGCGCACATCTTGACGGGGCGGATCTCAGGGAAGCATGGCTTATAGGGGCAGAACTTACAGGGGCGCATCTCATGGACGCGTATCTTGACAGGGCGGTCCTGAAAAACGCAATTCTTACGGATGCGCATCTTGAAAGAACTCATCTGGAAGGAGCCGAGCTGTCCGGGGCAATCTTTAGAAACGCTCATTTGGAAGGCGCGAACCTGAAAGCGGCATATCTGGATGCCCTTATCCCCGGACAGACCGCAGTGACAAATGGGGATCTATCCGGATGCTCTGATCTTACAGGGGCGTATCTATCGGGAACTGATCTTCATGGAGCATATATATCGGACAGTCAGTTTCAATATGCAAGGAAGAGGGGGGCAACAGGCCGGCCGTTTACGGCACCGGGAGAAAAACTCCGTTCCTATCCGGGCAGGATTCGGGATGTGCTGAAAGTAGCGGGCAAGGGGAGCCGGCAGGCGGCAGAACTTGTGGGAGGCATGGGGCAGATTGCTTTCGGCCGCTATAAACAGGGCGGGAATGGTGAGATGCTGCCGCTTCGCTGGCGGGTGCTGAAAATCGATGTTGAGAAGAACAGGGTTCTGCTTATCACGGAGAAGTTGATAGACTGCCGCGTGTATCACAATGAACATGTCGATATCACCTGGAAGAAATGCGATCTCAGAAAATGGCTGAATAAAGAATTTCTGCAGGAAGCCTTTACACTGGATGAGCGGGAGAGAATAGCTGTGACGGATAACGAAAATCCCGATAATGCAATATTTAAAACACCGGGCGGCTCATCGACAGATGACAGGATATTCCTTCTCAGCATGGATGAGGCGGAAGAGTGCTTCCGTGACGACAGGGACAGAAGGGCAGACGTAACGCCATATGCAAAAGGGCAATATCGGAGATCAGATTTTTATAGTTTGTTTGGTGACGAGGGGATGGGCTGGTGGTGGCTGCGCTCGCCCGGCTACGTTAGTCTCAATGCGGCGATTGTCAACTTCGGCGGTGTCAACGATTACGGTCACTACTTTAACTATAGTGCGCTTTCCGTTCGCCCCGCTTTATGGCTGAATCTGTAATCTGCAATCTTTAAATCTTTTTTCATCATCTTTTCTCCGGCGCGGCAGCGCCGAATCCGGCGTGCGAAGCACGCCAATCCATATGAACCGCGAAGTACGCCAGTCCGTCCGGCTTGTCCTTTACAGGTCGGACGGACTGTTGTCTAATTTCCTAACCTGCATAAAGCAGAACGTTGCTTTTTTGTAAAGATCCTTCGCTTACGCTCGGGATGACAAGGACAGAACTTTTGCCATTTTGCGCAGAAAATCACTTTGTAAGTTACTGTTCACACCTCCACACAAAATCGCCTGTTTTTGCGGCAATTGGGGTGTCATCCTGAGCGTAAGCGAAGGATCTTTTACATAAAGCCGCTGCAGATGGTAAAAGATCCTTCGCTTACGCTCAGGATGACAAGGGCAGTACATGAGGTGTGAACAGTAACCTTTGTAAGTGCCTAAATTAGAGCATTCACGGATTCAGGTTGATATTTTCACACTGTTCAGTTAAACTTAATTTAAACAGAGTATATCTGTCCGTTTGTGTCACCATGAAGGGCGGGACGCACATGGCATTAGAAATGTTAATTAAGGAAACAGAAAGGAATGGAC
>JAUMWM010000085.1 GCA_030529705.1 Lachnospiraceae bacterium | reverse complement strand
AAAGGAGCAGAAAATCATCTCCTCCGACTCTTGATTGCCTGAACATATCGGACAACTCCCAAAGCGACCATGACTAAGCATCCGGCAAGTGCGGCTATCGCAAATACCGGATTCGGTGTCAGTTCGTTCAGAGGAAAAGACAGCAGAAGTAATCCAACGCCAACAAGTATGTGAGCCTGACCTGCCATCCTTGAAAATGTATGCGTATCCTCATACTCTCGTTTCGTATATCCCGGAATATGATCCGGCTTATTATACTTCCACACATATCTCCCATAAAATATAAACATAAGACCTGCCCCAAAGCATAACATTGCCACCCGCATATTCTCGCGAACAGTACCCATCAACAAAATGCTCCTATAAACCCCCTCTGAACCACACAACACATTTACCATAAAGTATTCCTCACTTTATCTTGCTGATTACAATGCTTTTCAAAATCCACCTGATTTTTCAGAATTCTTATATTTCTATCATATTTTACACTGTTCATCCGATTTTGTCATCCTGATAACCAGATAGAAAATGGAGCCGCCCTGCGGCAGCCCCATTCTTTAAGTCATATTTAGCGTACTATCATGCCTTCGCCGTATAGAGCGGTTCGCCTACCTTGACATCGCCGGAATCCTTGATGACCTCAATAGATGAATAGTCATCCGCATTCGTTACAAGAATCGGTGTGAACATCTTGTATTCTTTCTTGATAGCATTAATGTCAAACTCTGCAAGGAGATCGCCCTTCTTGACCTTCTGTCCGTCTGATACTTTCGGCGTGAAGTACTTGCCGCCGAGCTTGACCGTGTCAAGACCCATGTGAATCAGCATCTCGGCACCCGCGTCATTTGCAAGAGAGTAGGCATGCTTCGTATCAAACACGCCGATTACCTCGCCGTCAAACGGCGCGTACAGTTTTCCTTCCGAAGGATCAATCGCAACACCCTGTCCGAGAAGTCCGGAAGCAAATGCATCATCCGGAACCTCGCTGAGCGGAACGACCTTGCCGTTCATCGGAGCATAGACGGTTGTATCTGTAAGAGCAGCATCCGCTGCGCCGGCATCATTGCCATCCTCTTCCGGAGGATTCTCGACCGGATCGTCAAAACCAATGATCTGTACAAGAAGGAAAGCAAGAACAACGGCTACAGCTGTGCCGATCAGAGCACCCCAGATACCCCTTGCAAGGTCAGGTGATGCCGTCCCAAGCTGAGCGCATGCTTCCTGAGCCTGCGCGTCATAAATAGCACACGGAATCGTGGAGAATCCGACCATGCCCGGATACTTGAAATAACGTGTTCCAAAGAACGAAGCGATGATGCCGCCAATTGCCGCTGCGCCGCAGCCACACCAGAACGGCTTCTTCAGACGGAGCGTAACACCGTAGATAGCCGGCTCCGTGATTCCGAAAAGACCCGTAACGCCCGCTGACATTGCGGCACGCTTCATCTCGCTGTTTCTGGTCTTGGACCATACGCCGAAGCAGGCGGCAGCCTGAGCGCAGACAGCGATTGCAGCCATACAGAAGAAAATCGTATATCCGGATGTCGCAAGTTCGGAAGTCGCGACCGGCGTGAAGCTGTGGTGGACACCGAAGATAACGAATACCTGCCAGAAGAAAGCAACAATACCGTTTGCAAGCCACGGAACAAGGCTGTAGAGGAACTGATAACCTGCCGCAACAGCATCAGCGACAATCGTGGTGACCGGACCAATCAGAAGAACCGTAAGCGGAACCATGATAACTACACAGCAAACCGGCAGGAACAGAGCCCGGAAGTCCTCCGGAAGGATACCATTCAGCTTCTTCTCAAGGATAGAGAGAACACCCACCATAACGATAGCCGGAATAACGGTACCTGAGTAGGTTGTTCCGGTCAACGGGATGAAGAGGAACTTCAGTGGTTCTCCAGCGGCAATCCCTTCAGCCATCGCGGTAAATCCGGGATTAATCAGAGTACAGCAGCACCAAAGAGCAATGAACGGATTGCACTTAAAATGCTTGGATCCTGAAACGGCAATAAATGCCGGCATGAAATTAAACGGCGTCCATGAGATAAGATTGTAAATCTGTCCAAACCCGCTGGCATCAAAAGCAGCTGCACCGCCCGGACTGATCTTGTCAAGAATCAGACGGGTGATGATAAGAACGCCCTGCAGGAGACCGCCGCCCGCAAGAACATAGAGGAACGGAACCATCGAGCCTGCAATTGTCGCGATGATCTTATCACCAAGTCCGACTTTCGCTACCGGAGCGTCATCGGAGAAAGTCATAATCTTGCTGAGTTCTTCGTAGACATCCTTCGCATGCATGCCGATGACGATCTGATACTGGCCGCCGGCCTTTACTACCTGGATGACGCCGGGCATGCTCTCGATCTTCTTCGTGATCTCGTCGCTCGGATCCTCCTTCAGAAACAGACGCAATCGCGTCGCGCAGTGCGTTGCCGCAGTAATATTAGATTCACCGATTGTGTTCTTAATATCCGCAGCAAGCTTTCCATAATCGCGTATTTTTGCCATAATACCCTCCTAAAGAAAAGTTGTTGAAAATGTATAGATACACAAATTGCACTATGTTCAAATTGTAACATTTATAAAAAAAGAATAAAGAAAAAACGACCGAAACGGTCGTTTGTTTCAAATAATTCCATGGGATTTCATCGTTTTGAAATTTTGTTTCATTACTTTCCAACCCGGAAAACATCCTTGCCCGCCTTCTCCCGGCACATGTCCAGCCCCCACATGGCATCCGATCCTCTCTTCACCCATTGCTCGTCCCACATGGCAAATGCCTCGTCGCGTTCCTCCCTCAGGGCGGACGAAATCGTGTCGACCAGATACTTGAACGCCGTTGAAAAAAGGGTTTCCCGATCTTCGGCCGGTATACCCTTCACATTCTCGCCATTTGGCACGATCAGGCAATAGTCAGAAATCTTTGCAAGGGAGCAGTCGGCCGCCCCGGCGAAGCACAAAACCTTTGTCCCGCCCTCCCTGATGAGCTTCGACAGGTCTGCAAGATGGCTGTTGTCACCGGTAAAACTCACCAGAACGGCGAGATGGCCCGGCCTTTGGTCCAGTGCATTTCCAAGCTGCATATAGGGCTCGGCAAAAAGAGACGTTCTCTTTCCGCACCTTAAAAACAGGCTGGCCGCATAACCGCCGAGACAGGCATTCACATCGCAGGCATAAAAATCCAGGTAATCCGCTTTTTTGATGACCCTTACAGCTTTTTCAAACCGTTCGGGATAGTTCTCTCGCATGATGAGGTCGATTGCGCTCCGATATACTGCCGCCTTCCGCGCCATCATAGCCATCCGGGCATCGTCCGGCAGATGGTTTTCTTTTTCCTCCTGGAAGACGACGCCTTTTAATTCTCCGACATCCTGAAGAAACCGAATACGGAAATCCTGATATCCCCTGCACCCCAGTTTCTTGCAGAAGCGGGTAACGGCGGCCGCGCTGGAGTAAGTCGCCTCGCCCAGATCCCTGGCCGTCATATTGTACAGCTTCTCCGGCTGTGTTACCAGGTAGGTCCGGATGGACTGCTCCCGTTCCGTCAGGCTGTCATTCTCCAATATCTCTTTTACCAGACCCATTTCCGAACCTCTTTACAGATGACCGGTCAAAGCAATCATGTAAGCGTACTTGGGCAGCTCATAAGTACTGTTGCATCCGGGCACCTGTCATTTTCTTCATTGCTTCCTTGTCATCCTGAGCGTTGGCGAAGGATCTTTTGCCATCCGGGCTTCAGTCGTTGGTTTCTCCCCCGGCAGCCGCATCTCCCGCGCCGTCAAAATCATCCGTCTCCGTCGTGGGCTCGTCCAAAATCACTTCCTCTACGCCATCGTTCGTGTTGTCAGCCGTATTCCCATCATTTTCATCGTACCCGGTACTGCCGTTATTCCCATTATTCGCTGTCTGGCCGTTTCCGGTCCCTCCTCCGGTCGTGGTTCCCTGCGTCGACGTTCCGCCCGGGATCTGCGTCTGCTGCGTTGTCACCGTAGTCGGAGCCGAAGTCAGGGTCAGCTCTGCCGCAGGCGTGACAGTCACCGTCGGCGTCGGGGACGGCGATGGCGTCGGCGAAAGGGTTGACGTCGTTCCCGAACTCGACCCGCTCGTCAGCATATAGGCGATGAATGCGACGATAATTGCCCCTCCAATCAGAATTCCGAGGAACACGGTCCCGCCACCGCCCTTCTTCGCCCCGGAGCCTGACGCCGCTTTCGATACTTTTTTCTTTGCCGTCCCGGTTCTTTTACCTGTGTTCTTACCGCCGTCGGCTCTTTTTCTGCCTGCTGCGCTCTTGCTATCTGACGATTTAGCGCCTAAGGCCGATGCGCGCGCATTATCCCCGGCCTGCGCTGCCCTGGTTCCACTGGAAGCAATCCCTGGAACCGCATCGTTATCACCGTTTTCAAAGAAATGCTTTTCCTTGCAGTTCGCCATGCCCGCGGCGCTGCAGATCTTGTAAATATATGCCTCCTCAGACGAATACTTGTAACGGAAAATGCTCTGCTGCGACGCAAGCTGCAGTTCCATTCCCAGCGGAATCTCCGTCTTCGTCAGGATTATGCAAAGAAACTTCTTGGACCTCGAGAGAGCAAAATTTATCTCCCTCCGGCAATTTGCAGAGGCCATGGAATTCGGGGAGATGAACATCATGAAGAGGGAACATTTGTCCAGATGCTCGGCAATGTTCTCCGGCCACTCCACCCCCGGCTTTATCCCTTCATCGTACCATATGCGGTATCCAAGGGATGACAGCTTTTCAATCGTGCCATAGACTTCCGCACTGTCTTTATGCGCATAACTCACAAATATAAACGGCTCCGGGCCGTTGTATGCAGGAATCATCTGTCTCCTCCTATTATTAATACCACAATTACCTATGCCACAAATACTTAAACCACAAAACAAGTCAGATAGTAAATCCTATCAGCCTTTTCGTCAAGCGGTATTTTCTACCAAAATTAATGTTTGCGCATTCAGTACCGCCCTGTCATCCTGAGCGTATGCGAAGGATCATTTACCATCTACAGCGTTTAAATGTAAAAGATCCTTCGCTACGCTCAAGATGACATCGACTTTTTTGCAAACATAAGCGATCTCTAGGCAGGAGCGTGAACATTATCCCTGCCTAACATGCCCTAATAAGAGCGCCTCTATCGGGAGTTGCCATAAAATCGCCTATAAGATATAATAAGAGCGTCTATATATGATAACACATCTGGACAAGAAAATGCAGAATAAAAAATATGAAAGTTTTTTCATACTTTCGAACATGGAACCCATGCCCACAAGCGGTTATGAAAGAAGGCATTCATACTTGCGGTCATGAAACCCGTTTCCACAGGCGATTATGAAAGAAACCTTTCATATTTGCCGGAGGACCCATCATGTTAAAAGCATCCATCGTCATCGTCATGGCCCTGACAGTTTTTTTTGCGACGATTTTTGACATGGCCCTGAAAAACGACAACAGCAGCCGCAACGTCATAGTCGCCCTGACGGGAGCGACCCTGGGCGCTTTTTTCTATGGCTACGGTTTCTCCATCAAAATGGAAAGCCTCCTGGTCGCAATCCCGAAAACCGTTCTCGCTGTTTGCGGCATGTTTGTCGGAAGATGGGAGATTGCCAGCATGGAAGAGCTCCCGCTTTTCAAAAACCCCTTCGCCATGTGCCTGTTCCTGACGGCCCACTTCATGGCATTCTACTCATTTGTAAACGTCGTCCTGATGCGCCTGGGTTCCGGAGTGCTGAAAAAAATCCGCACCCGCCTGCTCAAAAAAAACGACCTCTACATTATTTATGGCATCTCGGATGAGACCGTCCTCTTCGCCAACCGCCTGCGAAACGGCTGGAAAAACGGCGAGCCCCACTTGTCAATTCTCTTCGTCCCGGAATGCGGAGACCCGGATCTGGCCAGGCTTGTGGAACAAAACGGATGGGTATGCCGGATGGATTCGGACGCCCAGTACCCGAACAGCAGATTTCTCCGTTCGCTCGGCATAAAAACCGGTGATGACAGCCGCAAGATTGCCCTCTACGCCCTGTCTGCCGAGGAAAACCGTAACCGCAGGTACGCCTCCGAACTTTTGGAGGCGCTGAAAAGGGAACGCATCCCCGCCGAAAACCTGTCCCTGACCATTTACACAAACAATACGGCCGACGTCGGCCGTATGCAGGCGCAGAGGGACCGCTACGGTTACACGGACATCAATTCCTTTGAACTCCAGTCCCTGACCGCCCGGCTCCTCACTTTGGAATACCCGGTCTACAACATGATCCGTTTTCAGGAAAGCGGCCTTGCCTGCGAAGACGTCGACATCCTGATTGCCGGGTTCGGCCAGACCGGCCAGGCAGTCCTCCGGAATTTCGTGCGTAACGGACAGTTCGAGGGAAGCCATTTTCATGCGGCGGTATTTGCCCCGGATATCCGCTCCATGTCCGGGCAGTTCTTCACCGCTTACGAAGAACTCTGCACGCACTATTCCATAGAGTTCCACGAACACGACGCGAGGAGCGTTCAGGCGGCAGATTACGTCAGAGACCATGCCCGGACGCTGAAATATATCGTGGCCTGCGCCGGGGATGAGAAGACGAACTGGGAAATCATACGGACGCTCGAAGCGGTTTCGGGCAAATATTCCGGTGCCACCCTCTTTCTGATCTGCGACAAAGGAACCGTGACAAATGTAGAATCCTTCAATGTAGGAGATACCATCATCGACATCTGGCGGGATGAAATCCTTTCCGCTTCCATTGCGGACCGCGCCGCCAAGGCCGTGAATGCCTCCTATAACGGATTGGAATCTTCCACCGAGGAGCTTTGGAGGGCCTGCGCGCCATTTTCCCGGGAGAGCTGCCGGGCGGCCGCGGATTTCATGCGGGCCTATTGCCGGATTTCCGGCATTTCCGAATCCGAAGCGGCCGCCGGAGCATGGGATATCTCGGGCGAGCTTCTTGAAAACCTCGCCAAAACCGAACATCTGCGATGGAATGCTTTCCACTGGTCCATGGGCTGGAAGACCATGACGGACGAAGAATTCAGGGAGCGGGCGAAAATATACCTCCGTCAGAAGGAGAACGGGAATACCGCCCTGATCCGAATCGCAAAAAATGATGCGGAGCGGCATCATGCCTGCCTCGTCAGTTGGGAAGAACTCATGTCGCTTTCCGATCGGGAAAATGCCGTGACCGGCAAGAACGTGGACTACCAGCAATACGACCGCGACAACGTCTTGGCGGTGCCCATGATGATTGCGCAAACAAAGGACAATGCTGCTTCCGCATAAAGCAAAGCTTTCGCATAGCGGGGACATTCCACTTCAACACGGCGACCTTTTTCCCGACCGCACTCGATAATAAAAAACGCAGGAGAAGGAATGTCCCTCTCCTGCGTTTTACTTACATGACCATCACGATCTCGTTCTCTTCCTCCATCGCGCTCTCCGGAATATAATTTCCTACATTAACCAGCTTCCCGTTCACGGTAAGGCTGCTGCATCCGCTCTCCTTCCCATACGGATTCTCGATTCGAATGTGCAGCTTCTTGCCGCGGAATTCCTTATCTATTTCAAGCTGGCCCCAGGATTTCGGAATAGACGGCTCAATCTTCAGCCCGCCGAGGTCCGGCCGCATACCGAGGATTCCCTCGACGCAGCCCACCATGACCGTGGAAGCCGTGCCCGTCAGCCAGTGCACGTGAGACCTCCCCGCCATCGGGCTCTCCTTGCCCTCCGTGAACTGCCCATAGCAATACGGCTCGATGCCCCTGATTTCAGCGATATCGTTCTGCATGGAAGGCGCATTTTCCTTAAAATATTCAAATGCCCTCTCTCCCCTGCCGAGCAAGGCTTCCGCCAGAATCAGCCAGCCCTGGGACTGGGAGAAGATTCCTCCGTTCTCCTTGGCTCCCGCATTGAAAATGACGGCCAGCGCCCCTTCAAATGCATGGGCATGGTAAGGCGGATCCATGATGACCGCGCCATACGGCGTGTTCAGGCGTTCATGCACCATGTCCATGGCCTTGATAGCCTGGTCCCTGTCCGCAAGGCCGCTGATCACGGACCAGCTCTGCGGATTCAGCCACATGTTCGCTTCCGGCGCATTGCGGTCGCCGATGACCTCTCCGGCTTCCGTGAACCCGCGGATAAAGCGGTCCTCATTCCAGCAAAGCCCAATCAGCAACTCGCGCAGCTTCTCCTGCTCCGACGTCAGCCACTCGATATACTCCTCGTCCTCCTGATGCCTGGCAAACTCCGTCAGGATCGTAAACGCGTAATAGAACTGGAAGGCGACAAATGACGACTCCCCATTTGCCCCAAGCCTTAAGCAGTCATTCCAGTCCGCATACAGGCCGGCCGGCATGCCGTGCGGTCCTAAATGATTCAGCGAAAAGTCCAACGCCCTCTTCAAATGCTCATACACGGTTCCTTCGTCCTTATCAGCAAACGGAATCACCTCGTCAAGGAACTCCTTGTTCCCGGACTCCGTAATGTATTTGTAAATCGTCGGGAACAGCCACAGCGCGTCGTCCGCGCGGTAAGCGGGATGCCCCGTCTCCCGGACATAGGACTCATCCTCCGGCGTGTCCTCATGACCGGCGTTGTGGTGGAACTTAACGAGCGGAAGCCCGCCGCCATGATGGACCTGGGCCGAAAGCATGAAGCGGATCTTGTCTGCAGCCGCATCCGGGTCCAAATGAATCACGCCCTGAATATCCTGCACCGTATCGCGGTAGCCGTAGCCGTTCCTCAGCCCGCAGTAGATGAAGGACGCCGCCCTGGACCAGTTGAAAGTCATGAAACAGTTGTAGGCATTCCATGTATTAATCATGCTGTCGAACTCGGGGCAGGGCGTTTTTACTTTGAAACGGTCAAGCTTCTCGTGCCAGCTTCTCTTCAGCTCGTTGACTTCCCAGGCGCAGGTCGTGTCCGGGGACGCATAAGCCGCCATGACTGCGGCGCTCTCCCTCGGTCCTTTTTCGCCCAAGATGAAAGCGATTGTTCGGCTCTCGCCAGGATCCAATTTGATTATGCAGGAGAGCGCGCCGCAACAGTTGCAGTTGTAGCTCTCATAATTGCCAAGGTCTCCCTTCTCCACGCCGACCGGATTTTGATATCCATGATAATTCCCGAGGAACTTGGACAGATCGCCGCAATAAGACGTGACAGCCTCTCCGACAAGGCCGAGGAACCGCTCCCTGACATTTTTATTGTCCACGGCATCATCCGCATCGAGCGCGTCAAGATTGCCATTGATGAGCTGGCGGATGCGGTTTTCATCGAACAGGGTACGCGTAATGAACAGGGAGTACTGGAGATTGATCTGATCCTGCTCGTAGTTCCCCTCATTTGTGAACTCGGCGACGCCGGTAATCGTGAGTTCCCGGATATCCTTGGAATTATTTGTCACCGTGAGTTCCCAGACTTCATGCGTCTTGCCGAGGGGCACATAGAACGTCGCCTCGCTGTGAATATCGCGGTAGTCGGCGCTGATGACGGTGTAGGCCGTCCCATGGCGGCACTCGCTTTTATAGGCAGCAAGATCCTTCCCGACGGGCTGCCAGGATGCCGACCAGTAGTCGCCGTCCGCATTGTCCCGCAGATAAATATAGCGGCCCGGCTGGTCATTCCTGTTGAAAATGTACCGGAGGATGCGACCATTTGCCCCGGACTTGACAAAGCTATATCCGCCCGCATTGTTGGAAATCAAGGCTCCGTACTCCGTGGAGCCAAGGTAGTTTGCCCACGGCTGCGGCGTGTCCGGCCGCGTGATTACGTATTCCCGGTTGTCGTCATCAAAATATCCGTACTGCATGTCGTAATCCTTTCTTTTATTGTGTATAATTTATGATTCCAGTGCAAAATGGGCATTTTTCCCTGTGCAGTCTTTTTGCCCC
>JAUMWM010000334.1 GCA_030529705.1 Lachnospiraceae bacterium | reverse complement strand
AAGGACCGTCCCCACGGGCCGAAATTTTTTGGTCCAAAAGGACCGTCCCCGCGGGCCGAAAATCGAAGACCGAAAAATCGTGCAAGTTTTTGTTTTTAAAGTTGGGTTTATATGGTAAAATTGATAATTATTATGCACATGCGGAGTGGCCGCGTGGCAAAAATGAAAAGGTGGTGATGATATTTGATTGAGGATAGTATTAAGGCAGTCAAAGCGGCTGAGGAAAAAGCCGACGCCATGCTCTCTGACGCAAGGCACCAAGCTGACGCCATTCTTGTGCAGGCGCGCGCTGATGCCGAGCAGCTGGTCAAGGATGCCGGTGAGAACGGCAAGCTGTCTGCCGCGGAGGAACTCGAGAGGGCCAAAGCCGCAGGGGAGTCCGTGCTCGCCGAGGCGAAGAAGGAAGCGGCGGCGGAGGTCGACGCTCTGAAAGCAGCCACGAGCGGGAAAATCGGAGCCGCTATTGACGCAGTTATCAGCGAGCTGATATGAATCTGTTGTAACCGTAGGATTAGGACTTAGCCTGCATAAGGTGCATTCGGCTGCCCTGACTAAAAGATCCTTCGCTACGATCAGGATGACAAGGGCGGAACGGTTGACCTTTTGCGCAGGAAATTAGGTCCTTGGCACCTGATGGTTATGACCATGAAACAATTTGTAACTGAAAACACAAGAAAGGCGGGAATTTTGCATGGCTGTTGTTGAAATGCAGAAAATCAGCATCTGTGCGCACCGCTCGAACCGGAAGGCAATCCTGGAAACCCTTCAGAGCCTCGGGATGATGCAAATGTCTTTGGACGCGCTTGATGATTCCGAACTCACGAAGATGGACACGGCGGATGCCAGGGCAAGGTTTGAGAAGAATGCCGATCTTGCAGACCAGGCGGTAGCCGTATTGGACAGATACGTACCGGAGCACAAGGGTATCCTGGCGGGATTTGCCGGGAAGGAGCTGATTGACAAATCGGACTACGCCCGCGTAATCGACGCCCAGACAGACATCATGGGCGTGGCGCGGGACATCCTCCGAAATGAAAAAGCCATCTCCGAGTGCAACGGGAACATCCTTAGGGACGAGAACCAGATTGAAGCCCTCGCCCCCTGGATGAATCTGGACGTACCCATGTCCTTTACCGGCACCAAAAAGACGGCGGCCTTTATCGGCACCGTATCGGGGGTCTGCGATGACGCGGCTTTGTACGCGCAAATCCGGGAGAAAGCCCCGGAGGCGGACGCGCTGTCCGTCAGCGTCCTGTCGAGCGAGAATGATTCGACAAATGTATTCGTCCTCTGCCTGAAAGAAGACAGCGAGACGGTCGAGGGTGCCCTTAGGGCTGCGGGATTTGCAAGACCGTCCCAGGCCGTCGTCGGAGTTCCGTCCAAAGAGGCGGATCGGTGCAGGGAGGATATCGAGAAACAAAAGGCGGAAATTGCCAAAAATGAAGAGGAGATAAAAGCCGTCTCCTCCTCCCGGGAGGACCTGCGGGTCGTCGCGGACTACTACCGGACGAGGGCTGAGAAATACCGCCTCCTCGGCACGATTCCCCAGTCGGGACAGGCGTTCTTCCTGGAAGGGTGGGTTCCGGCGGATTCGGCCGACAGGGTGGCAAAGCTCCTTGCGGACAGATATGGCGCAGTCGTTGAGAAAGAAGAGAAGCAGGAGGAAGAGGTGGAGCCGACCCTGCTTCACAATAACAAGTATTCAAGAAACTACGAGCCGGTCCTTGCGTCCTACGGACTGCCGAAGCATGGGAAGGTGGATCCGACGTTCCTCATGTCGATCTTCTATGTATTCTTCTTCGGCATGATGCTCTCCGATGCCGGCTACGGCCTCATGATGGCGATCGGCTGCTTCATCGTCCTTAAAAAATGCCCCAGGATGGGCGAGGGCATGAAGAAGATGCTTACCATGTTCATGTGGTGCGGCGTCAGCACGACCTTCTGGGGAGTCATGTTCGGCGGTTTCTTCGGCGACGTGGTCGACGTGGTGGCCAAGACTTTCTTCGGATATGCGGGGGAAGAGGCTATCATAAAGCCGCTTTGGTTTAATCCGCTGAACCAGCCGATGCGGCTGCTCATCTGGTGCATGCTGTTCGGCCTGATTCATCTGTTCACGGGCCTTGGAATCAAGGGATATGAATATCTGAAAGAAGGGGACATTGTCGGGTTCGTCAGCGATATCGTCGCTTGGTATGCTTTCCTGATCGGCCTTATCCTGATTCTCCTGCCCACGGATCTGTTCCAGAACATTGCGCAGATGGAATTCAATTTCCCGGCATTCGTGGCGCCGATGGCCAAAGTATTGACATTTGCCGGCATGATTGTCATCATCCTGATGTCGGGCCGGGCAAATAAAAACTGGGGCCTTCGCATCGCCCTCGGCGCATACGACATTTACGGAGTCACGAGCTGGCTGTCGGACGTCCTCTCCTATTCGAGGCTTCTGGCGCTTGGCCTTGCAACGGGCGTTATCGCGCAGGTCATCAACACGATGGGTTCCATGTTCGGAGGCGGACCGATCGGCGCGATTCTGTTCATCATTATTTTCCTGGTCGGCACGGTGCTGAATTTCGCGATTAATGCGCTCGGCGCGTATGTCCACACGAACCGACTCCAGTACGTGGAGTTTTTCGGCAAA
>JAUMWM010000333.1 GCA_030529705.1 Lachnospiraceae bacterium | reverse complement strand
TACGGCACCGGCCGCAAAATCGTGACAGTCGCAAATAACATTTCCTTCGCCCTCACCGATGGTACATATGTCTACCTTCTTCCAACGGTTGCGCGCGGCAGGGATGACATGTCCCTTGCCAGGCCGGACACGGAAGTTCCCGGAGGCGTCATGCGGCGATACGGCATTTTGAGCCTCATGAAACTCGGTCGAAAAGGTCTGACTTACCAGAAAGGAATGAACATTGCTGTGATTTCCGAGCGGGAGGATGGAACCCGCCTTCTCTTCGATACGGAGGAAAAACTGCCTTCATGACGGACCCGCCGGACTTTTCCGATACAGCCTGTATCGGAAAAGCCGGCTGACATTGCTATATACCGGGATTGATCGGATATGACGGACACGCTGAAGTATATCAGGAAAAACTGGATAGCGGTACTCCTCGTGCTTGCCGTGTCGCTTGCGGCAAATGCAGCCCAGCCCATGCGGATGGATGACGCCACTTTCCTTGCGACGTTCACCTCCCACGGGAACGACCTGTGGTCCTGGGCGCAGGAATACCGGGCAACCTGGAGCGGCAGGGTCATCCCTCATGGGATTTTTCTGATTCTCCTGGCCGCCTCTCCGGAACTTGTCAACATTTTGAACGCCGTCATGATCACTTTGTCCCTGATATGGTCCGCCGAATGGGCTATCGGGGACAGGAAGACGCCTGCAGTCACCGATAGCCTCATTCTCGTGTTGATGGCTTTTGGCATATATGTCCTAACCCCCACGGATATTCTGGACGTGACGCTGTTCTGGAAAACCGCCTCCGTCCTTTACATCTGGGGATTTGCGGCCATGCTCCTTGTCCTAAAGCCCTTTATGGCTTCCCGCAAGGAGCCCGGGATGATTCCCCGGATGGGAATATTCCGCTCCCTCGCCCTGATCCTGCCAGCGCTGTACTGTGCTGAATTTGAGCCGAGCGGCAGCTTTTATTTCGCATTCGGAGGCATTTTTCTCCTCAGAGGGAGGCTGAAAAGAAGGGATTCGGGATTTTATCCCTGGCATCTGATTGCCTGCTGGCTTGTTACCTCAGCTGCGTTCCTCTTCTCCCTCTCCGCGCCCGGAAACATCGTGCGCTTTCGCGAGGAAGCCCTTTTCTGGTTTCCGAATTACGGACTTTTCGGATTTTGGGACAAGGTATTTCTTGGAGCCTCCTACATGCTCGGCGCGTGTCTGAACGAGATTTATTTGACGATGCTCCTGCTAACGCTCGTCATCTTCCTGCTTATGATTGTCAGGAAGAGGGGCATAATACTGACAGTGACAGCATTTCTTCCTTTCCTGTATTACGGCCTTTACCCATTATCGAAAGGCAGTCCGGCCTATGCATTTGTCTATAACGACGTTTATGGTTTGTATTCTTCTGCAAATTGGGGCGCAACTTTCCTCGGCCTCTTTGTCCTCGCGCTGATTGCCCTGCTGATTCTGGTGGGAATCAGCGAAAAACCCGACATCGTGAACGCGCTCTTTTACACGGGCGCCGTTGCGGAACAGGTCGTCATGGGGTTCACGCCGACAGTTGCAGTGTCAATCAGCCGGAGTTCATTTTTCAGCAGGGAACTACTTATGATACCTCTGTTTTCCCTCTTGCTGACGCTGGTTCTTGATATTTTGAAACTACGAAAGGTATCCTAAATATGCAGTTTATTCGAAAACGCTTCTGGTACGTGCCCGCCATCATCTGGATGATCGTCATCTTCAGATTGTCAGGGCAGGTCGGCAAAGTTTCCTCAAGCCTCTCCTTCAAGGTCACTGCAAAAATCGTGTACATCATAGAGCTCGTTAGGAGAGGCGATAATGCAGACGCAGTGATGATCGCCATGAAGCTGCATCCAATCATAAGGAAACTTGCCCATATGGCGGAGTACGGCATACTTTACATCCTGCTCGCCCTCTCGTTTCTTGCATCCACGAGGGCAACAAGGGCTATGGCATATGCCGTCATCATGTCCGCCATCTATGCGGGCCTGGATGAATTCCACCAGTCTTTCGTTGCGGACAGAAGCGCCCAGGTTACCGATGTCTGCATAGATATGGCAGGCGTCCTCATGGCGGTTACATTTGCCCTGCTGATCTATTCCTTCTGGCAGGACAGGAGGGAGAAGAGCGGCTACAGATGATATAGAACATTTGCAAAATAACTCCGACTTTATACGAGTTTGTTTTGTTGCAGTTCATTAAACAATAAAATCGTGAAAGGAAGGATTTTGAAATGGAAGAAGAAAGAAAAGTGTTCTCGTTCGGAGTAGAGGAGCTTGCAGAAGCCGAAGAACTGAATGCTCGTGCGAATACAAGGATGACGGAAGAATACAAGGAGTTCCTGCGTCAGCAATATGGGAATGACGAGGATTTCCCGAAAACCGAGCCGGAAGACATCTCCCATGTGGACAGTTTCTGCGAAAAGAACGACATCCTTGATGGCGATAGCGGCGAGGAGAACGACATTTCTGATGTAGTAGATGGCTGCGAAGAAAACACTATGCCTGATGTCGATGGCTGCGAAGAAAACGCCGCTCCTGATATCGAAGGCGGCGATGAAAGCATAACCGAAGCAGACGACTGTCCGGAAGAACAATCCATCTCGGATGACTTCTATCCGGATGACGAGCCCGGATTCGATTAAAGAAAAGTTCG
>JAUMWM010000332.1 GCA_030529705.1 Lachnospiraceae bacterium | reverse complement strand
CCGGGAGCCGAAAGCCGCGAGCCGAACCCCTCACTCCAGCCTCATCAAGTCAAGCAGCGCCTCGTTCGACAGCTCCGTAATCCAATTCTCGCCGGATGAAGCCCCGATCACCTGCTCCGCCATCTTGCTCTTGTCCTCCAGCATCCGGTTAATCTTCTCCTCGATCGTCCCCTTCGAGACAAATTTATGGACGATCACCGTCTTCCCCTGGCCAATCCGGTACGCGCGGTCCGTGGCCTGGTTCTCCACGGCCGGATTCCACCAGCGGTCAAAATGAATGACATGGTTCGCAGACGTCAGATTGAGTCCGGTACCGCCGGCCCTCAGCGACAATATCATAAACGGCACATAATCCTCACCGTTAAACTTCTCAACCAACTGCTGCCGCCTCTTCACCGGCACGCCGCCGTGAATAACGAGGCCCTTCCGCTGGAAAACGCCCTCTAAGAACCGCTCCAAAGCCGGAATAATTTCCTTGTACTGGGTAAAAAGCAGCACCCGCTCGCGCTTCTCATAAATCGTCTCGCACAGGGTCCTAAGCAGCTCGAACTTCCCGCTCTCCTTCGGCGAGTAACGTTCCTGCCCCATATACTGGTCCGGATGGTTGCAAATCTGCTTAAGCTTGGTAATCGTCCCCAGCACCATGCCTCGCCGCGCCATGCCGTCCACGCCTTCGATGGATTTTTCCAGCTCCGCCACCTGCTTCCGGTAAAGGACGATCTGCTTGGCCGACAGGGACAGGTACTCCACCTTTTCGACCTTATCCGGCAAATCCGGAATAATCCGTTTGTCAGATTTAAGCCGCCTCAGGATGAACGGCGTGATCATGGCTTTGAGCTTCTGGTATCCCTGCGGATGCTGCGCAATCCCTTTCGTAAAATTGCGGAACTCGTCCGACGTGCCCAAAAGTCCCTTGTTCAGGAAATCAAACAGCGACCAGAGGTTGAACAGATCGTTCTCGATCGGCGTGCCCGTCAGCGCGATTTTCCTTCTCGCTTTCAAATGCTTAATAGCCCTGGTCTGCTTCGTCCCCGGATTCTTGATCGCCTGCGCTTCATCCAATATGAGGCAGTCAAATGTCGTCTCCCGCAGCCCCTCCATCCTCAGCGCCATGCCATAGGTCGTGATATTCAGGAAGACATCATGCGCAAAGAACATTTTCTCCAAATCATCAGCCCTGGCGCCATGCAAAAGTCTAAACGGCAAATGCGGCGTAAACCTTTCCACCTCCTTCTGCCAGTTCCCGACCAGCGAGGCGGGCGCAACCAGAAGGACGACCGCCTCCGGATTCTCCTCATACATTTCCGCCAGGAACGCCAGCGTCTGCAGCGTCTTCCCAAGGCCCATGTCATCGGCAAGACAGGCGCCGAAGCCCATATTTGTCAGATAACCAAGCCACTCAAATCCCGTTTTCTGATAAGAGCGCAAAGTTGCATTGACCATATCCGGAACCGCCTTCTCGTGGATCGTCTCCGGCTGCCGGAGATTCTTTAAAAATCCGCCGAGCCACTGGCCATTTGTGACGTCCGGGCCGATGTCGATCCCCTCATCCTGCGACTCCTTGAGGCCGGCCTCCAGCCGAAGGGCTTCAAGGAGCGAAAGGCGGCCGCCGTATTTGTCCATTTTCTCAAGCAGCCGTGTGAGGCGGTCATGATTGACTTCGACCCATTTGCCTTTGAGCCTGGCAAGCCCCTCCGTCTGCCTCAGGAGGTCGTCAATCTCTTCCCGGCTCAGCGGGACGCCGTCCACCACCAGCACCGGCTTCATGGAGATGATCGTGTCAAATCCCAGCACGTCCGGCTTCTCGTCCCCGAGCGAGACCTGCAGCCCAACGGTGCTGTAATGGTTCTTCCACCAATTCGGGACGCGGCACACGATCCCCGCCTCCTCGATTCTGGGCACGTCAAGAAGGAAGCCATAAGCTTCCTCCGGCGTGAGCCGCAGCGCATGGAAGATTTCCCCCGAATCGATGAAGCTCCCCAGGAGCTGCGAAATCTCCGCCACCTTATTCAGGCACGACAGCAGCTCCAGCAGCTTCTGCCGGTCCTCCTCATATTCGATCAGGGCGTAGGACAGGGGCATATGCTTCACCCCACCCTCCTCATCCCGCGTGGCATAGGTAGCAAGGAATGCAAATGTATCGTCCTTGTCCTCCGTATTCTCGACCAGATGGAAGAATATCCGCTCCGGAACGCGCAAATCCTGATTGTGTTCCGTGAGGAAGAGGCTCACCGTACCTTCATAGGCTCCCATTTGCTTGGCAAATACCGCATTGAGGCGCATGAATTGCAGCGACAGCCACGCCCGCCCGATGTATTCCGTCCCGAGGCCAAATGGCACCGCCCGAATCAGGGAATCGTACGTGTCATCCGTCAGATCCACCCGAATGTGCTCCCTGGCCACTTCCAGATCCGGCATGGAGGTCAGTTCGTGAAGAAATGCAGCCGCTACGGAGTGTAGAAACGAAAATGTCGGCGTCTCCTTCGCCTCTTTCGGGCAAAATCCCAGTTCAAAGAGCGCCGCATACCGGTCTTCTGCAAATCGTCGGCAGAAGGCCTGCTCCGTAATGCCCTCAGACGTTTCCGGCTGGTCCGGCCGGAAGGAGTCTTCCGTGAAAATAATATCTAACATCGTTTATTCCTTTCTTCGGCCCGCGGCTTCGGCCCGT
>JAUMWM010000331.1 GCA_030529705.1 Lachnospiraceae bacterium | reverse complement strand
CGGTCCTTTTGGGTCGAATTTTTTCGACCCAAAAGGACCGTCCCCACGGGCCGAACCGCAGGCCGAACCATGAGCCAAAACGCGAGCCGAACCAAGGACTGAACCGCAGGCCGAACCATGAGCCTAACTGCGAGCCGAACCGCAAGCCGAACCACGGACCGACAAAGGTGAGTAAGCCATGATTTTAGATTCATATACGAAAAACAGATGCATTATCTTCCTATATTATGACAAGGATGGGCTGGTCGACCGCTATGTGACCGGCCTGCTTGACGCGCTCGGCAAAGTGTCCTCACGCATCTTAGTGGTTGTAAACGGCTACATTACGGATGCCGGGGAACGGGAACTCCGCACCCATGCCAACGATGTCCTGGTCCGCGTCAACACGGGATTCGATGTCGGAGGCTACCGGGAAGGCATTTTCTGGCTTGGATTCGGCCAGCTTGCGAAATACGACGAACTTATCCTCATGAACTATACGTTCTTCGCACCGCTCTTCCCCCTGGAAAACATGTTCCGGGAGATGGGGAAGCGGGACGTGGATTTCTGGGGGATCACGAAGCACCATGCGGTTCCAGTGGACACGACAGGCGGAAGAATCCGCTACGGCCATATCCCCGAACACCTCAATTCTCATTTCCTTGCGCTGCGCAGGGATTTTTTCCTCAGCTACAATTACCGGGATTTTATCATGAATATGGCAAATCCCATCTCCTACGAAGCCTCCATCAACGATTATGAGGCAGTCTTTACGAAGCATTTTGCCGACATGGGCTGCAAATGGGATGTCTATATGGACACCGATGCGTTCGAGGGGGTTGTGTTTGCCCCATTCATGTTCGAGGGCGGGCCGCTGGTGGACATGGGCTGCCCTATTGTGAAACGTCGGCTATTTTTCGGAGATTATTTCAGCCTTCTTGCAAATTCCGCCGGCGAGAGTTACAGCGATGCCTATCAGGCCGTGTGGGAGCGGACGGACTACGATGTGTCCTTGATTTGGGAGAATTTGCTGCGATTACAGGATCGGAATGCGGTGCGCTACGCCATACATGAGTCATTTGTGGTCGATTCGGAGACAATGGTGAGGAGGTCGATTAGCCCTGCCGATGGCGGGTCGGCAAGGCAGGAAAGCACGTCAGAAAAACTAACATGCTTAGATAAGATATGGGAGGGGGAAGCGGCCATTTGCATAATCGGATCGGAAATTGAAGCCGATTTTCTGGCTGGCAGGTATCTGAGGCATTTGCCAGATGCCGTTCCTGTCCTGTTTTTTGACAGGACCGTGTGGGACGAGGAGGGAAATAAGGAACTTTCGGATGCTGTAAGCCGTTACGGGCACGTGTGCGTTTTGAATTTGCCGGATTATACAAAGTCTGATGTTCCGCATTCAAATGCGACATCCCTGTTTTATGCCGATTGCGAGAGCCTGATTGGAACGGGATGTCATGTTGCAAATGTTACCACGTTGTTTTATGACCATCCGGAACTGGGGCTTCTTGTGCCGCCGATGCCTACTTTCGGATGCTATTTCGAGCAGGCAGAAGATGGATGGTATGGAAGGTATGAGGATGTCGCGAGGATGGCGGAAGAGTTGGGACTGTCATTTCCGATACTGCGAGGCGAGATGCCGCCGGTGTTTCCATTTGGCGGAAGCTTCTGGGCACGAGGAGAAGTCCTGGCGAAGACCTTCAGTATCGGCCAGCTTGCATGGGAGGATTCCATGCTTGGCATGCTGATGATGCCGTATTTGTTCCAAAAATTCGGGTACATGACCGGGACCGTCACCGGGCCCCATTATGCGGCTGTCGAGCTTACGAACCTGGAGTATGAGCTTCGTGAACATAACAGGGAGATTTTCAGAAGGGTTCAACCGGACGCATGGTGGAAGGTGCTGGATGAACTGAAGTGAGAGTGATACTAGGAAAATCTAAACAATGAGGGAAATTAGAAGGGGGGAAGAGACATGGCTATGGGAAAAACGTTAGGGGAATTGATTAAGGAAGCACGTTCAGGGGCAAAACTCACGCAGGAAAAGCTAGCTGAGCAGATCGATGGCATGACTGCCGCTGATATCAGCAAGGCGGAACGAGACCAGATGATTCCGTCTCAAAACCAGCTGAAACAGATTGCAAAGATAACGGGAATCACCCAGAAGTCCCTGCTTAATGCGGCGAAAGAGGCGGCAGATGGACCGTCTTCCTCTGGAAATAATAATGCATCGGGGAAGGGCGACGCATCCGGCAAGAACAATGCATCGGGGAAGGAGAACGCATCCGGAAAAGGAAGTTCGTCAGGCAAGGGGAACACGTCAGGAAAAGGGAATGCATCAGGAAGCGGGAACTTGCAGTTGACCGCCACCGAGAAGAAGCTTATTGAGCTATATCGGGCAGCGGATGCAAAGAAGAAGAAAGATGTCATTAGCCTGCTGAAAGGGGAGACCCAGACGACATCTGAGATGCTATCCTCCCTTTTGGACGGGTCGAAAAAGCCTGACGAGATTATCACATCGCTCTTCTCCGACAAGACTTCCGGTTCTAGTTCTAATGCCGGCAAGACGGACGACATGGTGAGTTCTGTGCTAGGCGCACTCCTGAGTATCAAAAAATAACGCTGTCGTCCTTTGGGGACGGTCCTTTTGGGTCGAAAAAATTCGGCCCGTGGGGACGGTCC
>JAUMWM010000330.1 GCA_030529705.1 Lachnospiraceae bacterium | reverse complement strand
AGATTTGCATATTTCACCGCCTGCCGGTACATCTTCTCCGTCTGGACGGAATTCACCTGGTAAAAAGATCTGGGGGAGATGCGGAAGGTGTTGCCGCACAATTTGTCCTCAATGTAACCGTCTCCGTAGAGGACGATTTCCCTCCTGCCAAGGACCATCGATGTGTGTTCATCATTCACGCTGATTAGAATCGTCGTGATCTCGGGATGTTTCTCAAGCAAGGCCTCGACAAATGCATTCTTGTTCGGCAAAATCGGCGACGAGAGCACCAGCACCACCATGACCTGGCCCGTCACATGCCCGGTTCGAACCATAACGTGCCTCAAAAGCCCGTATTCGCTGTCCTCGTCATAAATCTTGATTTTGAAGTCATGGGTCATTTTCAGGATATCCTGAATGATGGCATCCGCCCTCCGGTCTTCCAGCAGGCAGTCCGTGACCGGGACGACCTTGTGCGTCCCCTGCTCATAAATGCCGCAGACAGTCCTCTCCCCGTTCCTGTCCTTGATATAAGCAAATGCAGAATTCACCTTGTTTCTGTAATGGAACGGGTCTTCCATTCCCACGATGCCGCCAAGCCTTACAAATGGTCGAAGGATGCCCGCCACATACTTCTCCTTGTACTCCAGCGTCCACTTGTAGTCGAGGCCGATAAAGCTGCACCCGCCGCAGCGTTTCCTTACGGGGCATTTCGGGAAATCCGAGTTCGGGTCGACTTTCGGGATTCTCGGAAGGTTCCATAGTTCCCTTCCTACAGAAAACTGCTTTTCGCCTTTCCCATCCCTTTTATCGTAGTCATCCTTTCGAAATCTTTCCTTCCCATCCCTTTTATCATAGGCGTCCTTTCTGAATTTCCCCTCCCCGCCACGTTTATCATAGGCGGCCTTTCGAGATTTTTCCATCTCATCTCGTTTTTCAAAGTCTCTTTGACGAAACGCTCCCTTCCTGCCGGACGCTTCTGCGTCTTTTTTTCCGTATAGATCCTGCTTGCCGCCTCTTGCAGACTCCTTCTGCCGATTCTCAGCCTTCCCGCCGCGCATCCCCGAATCTCTGCCGCTGATCGGCTGTCCGGCTTCCAGCCATTTTTCATAAGCGCGCTTTATTGCAAAATCTGCCCCATCATCTTTTCTTTTAGCCATATTTCCCCCGAATTGTTACATAAGGACCTGTTCAGAAACAACTTGAACATCTTTGCTTGTCTTTTCTCCCGATATCACTTAGATAACTCAGTTCAGCAGCGAGATCTGCTGAATCCATCCGCCTTCCTTATTGATGGAAATGTATGCCTTCCCGTCATTTCCGTACAGATAAAAGTCCATGAAGTCTTCGTATTCGTAATAGTAAATAAAGAAGTTTTCCGCCCTGTAAGTCGCGTATCCCGTATCGCTGCCCGCCTTCTGGAACTTGTCAAGCATCTCCTCATCAATTCCGACGTCCGATATATCCCTTCCCAGAATCTCGCTGACATAACGAGGCATAATCCCGGCCGTCCCTTTCTCTATCGTCGCCAAATCAACCATATCCGAATCCGACCCGCAGGAATAGCTGAGATATTCATCGGTCCGATATATTTGCGCCCGGGTGTCTTCTCCGTTATAGCTGCCGTAGACATCCCCCTCTTCTGCGTCAATATTCATTACATATCCATGGCTTTGATATTTCTCCACAAGCTCCTGGTCTGATAAATTGAAATCGCCCCAACTGTCGCTCTGCCTGCTTATGCCGTTCCACACGTCAACGAAGGAACCAAGTTCCGAATCCGTGAGATGCAGTTCATCTTCCACCGTTGTCTCCTGCGGCTTAATCTTTTCAGAAATCTGTTCAACAATCGGGACGATCAAGCGGTTCAGGACAGAGAGCAGGATGATTATAGTGACAAATACGCTTAGCGCGCCTCTTTTCCTCTTCGGTTTCTCTTTCCGTATCTCTTTCTGGACATATTTGGACGAATTCTTTGCCCTCGCAAAGGAAGAGCCGGTAGAGGCGAGCGTTGCATTTGCAGCGGATACCCCCCCAAGGAGCATATTCTTTAATTCGGATACCGCCTCGCTGGTTCCGGGAGAGCTGACACTGGGTTGGGAAGATTTGCCCGTCGTCTTCTTCGCCTTGTCCCGCTTCTCCGCCGGTTCGCCCCCTAAGAAGCTTCCGAAATAAGTATCGGAACTGTCGGCAGCATAATTATCGCTGCTGCCGATTGCATAGTCATCAGATCGGCTGGCAGCATAACGATCTGCCTGCCTTGCTGCATAATTATAAGCGTAGCTGCCCCGTCGGCTTTCCGAAGAGCTTTTTTTCCGACTATGTTTATGGATGTCCGCCGTCCCGAAATCCGGAATCGTGCCGGGCAGCGGGGCGGAAAGTATCTCATCCGTACTTCCTCCGGGCAGCGGCGACTTAAGCACGACATCCAGATGGCTGCCGGGAAGCTCGCCGTAAAGGAGATAATCCATGTGGCTGCCGGGAAGTTCCGAGGACAGAACTTCATCGATATACTGCCCCGGCATGTCCGCATAATATTGTTCAAAATCTACAGACCCTTTTTCACCATGCCTATCAGCCATATGCGCTCCCCCTTTCAACAGTAAGTCTCGGACGCTAATACATAATTATTATAACACAGATTTCGGCCCGTGGGGACGGTCCTTTTGGGTCGAAATTTTTCGACCCAAAAGGACCG
>JAUMWM010000329.1 GCA_030529705.1 Lachnospiraceae bacterium | reverse complement strand
CGAAACCACGGGCCGAACCTATGAACCGAACCCATAAGCCGACTTCTCATCCCCGCACGTCCAGAAACTGAGCCTGGCCGTGAATCCTGATCTCGACGGAATCCGCGGGGACAAATATACAGTCGCCTTTGTAAAACCGCAGCACCTCCATCTGAGGCTCATATCCAGCCTCTCCTTCATCGGCAGGAAAACCGCCAGAAGCCTCCAAATCATTGGACATATCCGGAACATCATATTTCGCCGCACATCCAGCAGAAGAACCGCCCAAAATATCTGGAAGAATACGATTCTCCGAATCAGGACGCACGCCGTTTCCAGCATAAAAAATGCACCCGCACCCGTCCACGCAAAGAAGGACCCGGAACGAGCTTGCATCCGACTGAAAAGCCACCATCTCCCTGCACCTCTCGGTGTTGACGAGCATCCGATGGACTTCAAAATATTTGCAGCGCCCGAGCAGTTCCGCCGCGCAGCCCCGACGGTAGCGCAAGACCCGCATCGGCTGCCTCGGCTCCTTTGCCGCCTTAAGGTCCGCGACATCAAGAGCCTTGTCGATATGCAGCTCCCGTTCCCTTCCATCCCTGCCCTTGCGGCCGTAATCATACAGCCTGTAGGTCAGGTTGGAATTCTCCTGGATTTCCGCGACGAGAGTCCCCGCTCCGATGGCATGGATCGTCCCCGCCTCGACGTAAAAAACATCATCCTTGCGGACTTTTACCCTCAAAAGGTGCCGTCCGAGCGTCCCCATCTCTATATTCGCCCTTACCTTCTCCGGAGTCATGTCATGGCGGAGGCCGTACACCAGAGATGCGTCCTTGCAGGCATCGAGAACGTACCACATCTCGGTCTTTCCCAACTGCCCGCCTTCGTGCTTTCGGGCGTATTCATCATCCGGATGGACCTGGACAGACAAATCCTTATCTGCATCGATCAGTTTGATCAGAATCGGCAGGCCGCCATTTGTCCGGGGATGGGTTCCCAGATACTCCGGGTGCAGGCGCAGGACTTCGGCAAGGGTGGCATTTGCAAAAGGACCGTTCACTACCGTGGACGGCCCGTCAGGATGCGTCGAACACTCCCATGTCTCAGCCAGCGGCTCCATGGGGATGTTCTTTGAGAAATCATCATTCAGCCTGGTCCCGCCCCAGAGATAATCCTTCCCGGCGGGCTTAAGCAGGAGGGGTGCATTTGCCGGATTTGCAGATTTTTTTGCAAATGCCCCCGCAGCGACCGGTTCTTCCAAATGCAGCTTTCCCTCACTCCATTGCATATTTCTTTTTATCATGTACGCTGATCTCCCTGCCCAGCTGGACTTCGATGAGTTTGAGCTCGGTCCGGGCAATGACTGTGTGCCTGCAGCCGGCCTGCATCGTGATGACGTCCCCCGCGCGGACCTGCTGTTCCATGCCGTCAACGAGGGTCGTCCCTTCGCCGGATATCACCACCCACACCTCGTCGCGGTGGTCGTGGCTGTGGTAATTCATGCGGTGACCAGGATTCAGCGTCACTTTTATCGTCAGGCTTTCCTTCTCGACATCGATGACCCGGAAGCTCCCCCATGATTTCTCGGCAAACATGACCTGCTGGTCGATGCCATCGACATAGGGCTTGATATAACTCGACTGCTGCTTGTCCGAAATCAGGATTCCGTCCGGGCTGGCCGAAATGACAACGTCGGAAAGCCCCATGGCCAGGATCGGTATGTTGAGTTCGTTGATGACATGGACATTTTTGCACGTGGTTGCCAGGATGGCGTTGCCGATGGAAGGCTCGGTCATGGCCTCCGTGAGGGTGTTCCAGGTTCCAAGATCCTTCCATTCGCCATGAAAGCGCATGACCTGTATATTCTCTTCCTTCTCCACGACGGCGTAGTCAAAGCTGATCTTATTCAGCGTCTCGTATTTGCCATAAAGATCCCAGTAATCCGTGAAATCAATCAGCTGATGAGCCCGCTCAAGGACGTATTTCAATTTGTAGGCAAATACCCCTCCGTTCCAAAGCGCCCCCTGGCTGATGTACTCCTGCGCTTTCAGAAAGTCCGGCTTCTCTTTGAACGTCCTGACGCGGCTCACAGCGTCTTTCGTCTCGGGGATGATGTACCCGTACTTCTCGCTCGGATAGGTCGGCTCGATGCCCATGAGAACCAGGTTGGCTTCGCCCCTGTCAGACAGTTCCCCGAGTTTTTTGAGAGCCTCGAAGTAGTCATCGTCCACATACGGATCGACCGGGCAGACGACCACGGACTCCTCCTCGGAGATTCCCAGCGCGTCTGTCAGGTAGGCGGTGGCCAGAGCGATGGCGGGGAACGTGTCCCGCCTGCATGGCTCGATTGAGATGCCTACCTTGTCATCAAGCTGGTTGTTAATCGCGGAAACCTGCGACTTCGATGTGGCGATCGTGATACGCGCATCGGGGTCGGCTTTCCGGATCTTGCTGTAGACAATCTGAAGCATGGACGCATAGCTGCCATCTTCTACCTTGAATATTTTGATGAACTGCTTGGACCGGACATCATTTGAAAGGGGCCAGAGCCGCTTTCCCGATCCGCCTGACAGAAGGACGATATTCATACTAAACTCCTCATCTATATGTTGGTCAATTCGGCCCGCATGGTCGGTTCTTTTGAGCCGATTCGGCCCATGGGGCTTCAGCCCGCGGGGACGGTCCTTTTGGGTGGGT